>JACDQK010000074.1 GCA_015657645.1 Novosphingobium sp. | reverse complement strand
GAGGGACGCTGTGCTGGACCAAAATTCGGCCCGCCGCTTGCGGTTGCGTCAGGAAGCCGCTCGGACAGCGTCGCGTCGCTGGGACGGGCAACCAGCCCGCCCTGCGCAACGCTCCTTGCCGAGCGGCTTCCTGACGCAATCCCGGCGATGCAACCCAACCTGATCTGGCTCTCGCCAGTCCCCGCGCGGGGCTGAAGCTAGCAGGCGGGGCACATTCGCGGCACCCGCAAGAACCGCTTATCAACAGCCGTGATTATGGTAAACGAGTCTTAACACACTGATTCGCTTATATATTTGTTAGCTTACAAGACTAACAGGGGCAAGGCGGCAGGGTGCTTGGACTGGATATCGGCGCAGTCTGGCGAAGGGGGCACCTTGGCCGGCGGCGCCGCTCGGAAACGGGGGCGACGGGAATGGGGGTACACTTTGTGCCGCGCGGCGAGGGCGTGCTGCTGCGGCATTGGGCCGGGATCAGCAGCGAGATCGCGCTGGCCTGCGATGCTGAGGGGCAGATTACCGAGCTGGGCGGCGCGCTGCCGGGGGCGGCGGTGGGGCGGGCGCTGTGGGAGCTGGCCGTCCCGCGCCACCGCGACCGGGTCCGCCAGGCGCTGGCGACCGCCCTCACCCACGATCGCCGCAGCGAGGGGGTCGAGCTGGCGCTGCGCCGCGCGGACGGGGCGCGGTCCTGGTACGAGCTGCGGATCGATCCGGTCACGCTGGGCCCCGATCACAGCCTGGGGGCGATCTGCGTGCTGCGCTCGATCGCCGAGCGGCGGCGGCTGGAGCGCGAGGCCTTTGCCGCAGCGATGACCGATCCGCTGACCGGCTTCACCAACCGCACCGCCTTCATCGCAATGCTGGCGCATCTGGCTGAGCAGGACGCGCCGGGCGCCCTCGCGCTGGTCGACCTCGACCGCTTTCGCGCCTTTAACCTGCGTCATGGCCACGCCGCCGGCGACCGCCTGCTGGTCAGCTTTGCCGGCCTGCTGCGCCAGGTGACCCGGCCCGACCACATCCTGTCGCGGATCGACGGCGAGACCTTTGCCGTGATCATGCCCGAGGCCACGCTTGAGGAAGCGCGCCTGGCGGCCGGCACGATCACCGCCGCCCTGGCCGAAGTGGCGATCGGGGCCCAGCGCGGCGAGCTGCCCTTCACCGCCAGTATCGGCCTCGCCCCGCTGGGGCCGGACAGCGACGCCGCCTTGCGCGCCGCCGAACTGGCCGTAACCGACGCCAAGGCCCGCGGCCGGGCGCGGATCGGCACCTGTCCGATCCGCCCGCGGCCGGCCTTTCAGGTCAGCAACCTGTTCAATTCGATCCGCTGTTGGTGATCTTGGGATCGAGAATGATCGGATCACCACCGGTAGCGGGATATAGCTGCAGGCGGTATTCGTATTCCTTGCGATCATTGGTGTTGTTGGGATCGATGAAGGTCACTTCGCCGCCCTGGTTCTTTGGTCCGATAAAACCATTGGGCAGCGGCTGACCAAAGACCGGCACGGTGCCAGCCGGACCGATCGCCACGCATTGAGTCGGATCGGAGTGCCAGACATAACCAGCGCCAAGCCCGCTCATGTCATAGCGGACCACGAAGGCAAACGGCCGGGGCTGCTGGCCCCGCAGGTTGGGCGGCAGGACGATATCCCCTTGGTTGGGATAGACCGAGATAACCGGGGTCGTATCGTCCTGCATGTAGGCCATCAGCGTCTCTTCGACGACCAGCGTGTTCTTGCCGCCTATGGGCAGGACATTGAGCGAAATCAGCGCATAGCTTCCAGGTTGTGGCATTGTCGTTCCCCTTCAATTTGTCTTGTGGTTGATCGAGCGGTTCGTCTCATCTTCTAAGGCGGGCGGCTGGCCGAAAGGGCAAAGCCCCCGGCGCGCAGTTCTTGCAGCAGCGCTTCGCCGCCAGCGCGATCGCCAGTGGCGATCCTGGCCCGGGCAAGGGCTTCGGCCGCTTGAGCAGTGGGGCGGCCGGGGCTGGAGTCAAACACGGTGATGATGGCCTGCCAATGACTCTGTTCGGCGGTCAGCGCGGCCAGCGCGGCATGGGCCGTGACCAGCGTTGTCCGGGTTTCAGCAGTGGCAATCTGCCGATCAACCTGACCGATCGCGGCAACCAAGGCCTGGAACCGGCTAATCGCCTCGGCCTGATTACCGCGGTCGCGGGCCAGATTGGCAATCAGCAGATCGGCATCCTGTCGGGTGCGCTGCGGCCAGCGAGCCTTGGCGAGATCTTTCGCTCGAACCTGTCCCAGGGTCCGTAGCGCCGCGTCGTGGTGGAAGATGGCACCTGCCCGATCCCCGCTTCGACGCAAGATTTCAGCCTGATACAGGTTCGCCCAGGTCAGATACTCAAGATACTGCGTGTTGGCCGGGTCCTGTGCCGCCAATCGCTGTGCCAGGGAAATGGCCTGCGTGCCGCGCGTCGCCGCTTCATCGTACCGTCCAAGGTCGCCAAGCGTTTTCGCATGATTAAACGAGATTGGCACCAGCTGCGCCAGCAACGTGAAGTTGCGGGGATCGGCGGCCAGAGCCCGTTCGAACACCCCCACCCCTTCGCGGTAGAGTGCCTCGGCCTCGCCAAAAGCATAGCGCCGGGCAGCCACCCGGGCCGACCATGACAAGGAACCGCCATAGTTCAACTGGGCCGTCTCGTCGGTCGGGAAGCGCTGGAAGATGCGGCGGTCGATCGCCAGGCCAGTCGCAAAATGCCGGGCAGCTGTGTCTGGATCGCCCCGATCGGCCGCCACGGTGCCCAGATTGGACAAGGCGTAGCTCTTTTCCTGCTGCCATTTGGGGTCATTCGGATCAATCGCCAGCAGCCCGTCGGCCATGCGGTCATAGCCTTCGAACTGCTTGCGTGCCGCATCCAGATCGCCGCGCTGCCAGGCGATGTAGCCGACCCAGTAAAGCGACTGGGCATGATCGAACAGGCGCTGCGGCTCGTCCGGATCGCGCACCAGTAGCTCGGCAGTGGTCGCCGCAGCCGACTGGTAGGCTTTCAAGGCTGCTGCCAGGTTGCCGCGGCTGTTCTCGATCTCGCCCAGCAGCAATTGCACCCGCGCCCGCCGCCCCAGCGCATCGGCATCGAGCCGCGCCAGGTCCTGCTTGTCGTAACTGGCCATCAGCCGCTTGCCGACAGTCTCCAGGATATCCAGCCGCCCGACTTCATCCAGCTTGCCGCGCAGATCGGTCAGCATGAATTCGGTCAGATCCTGGGATTCGTTGCGCTGGAACAGGGCCTCATCGCGGGCGACCGAGGCATTCCAGGCCAGCACACTCATCAGCGCGGCGATGGTGCAGGCCCCGGCCGTGGCAAAGGTGCGGATCCGCGCGCGCCGCCGGGCATCGCGCCGCACCAGATCGTCCAGCCCGACCCCCAACATCGCCGCCACCAGCTTGAGCCGCGCGCCGCGCTTGCCATCGCCGCTGTCGCGCGCATCGGCGGCGAGCGGGGCGTCCTCTTGCTCGCCAGTGATCTCCAGCGCCGGCGTTACCCGGTGCGTCAGCGCGGCAGGAAAACACTCGTTGCCCGCCTCCCCCGGTTCGCCATCGACGATCAGCGCGAGGATCTTGGCGGGATCGCGGTGAGTCTTGAACCAGGCGAGTTCATGATTGACCCAGCGGGACTGGGCCGACCGGGGCGAGCAAACCACGATCAGGAATTCGGAATCGCCCAGCGCGCTTTCGACTGCGGCGCCAATGCTGGCCCCGGCGGCCTCTTCCTCACGGTCCTTGAACAGGGGAAAGAGTCGCGCTGGCACCGGACCGTGCCGGCCTGCGGTGCCGATCAGCGCCTTGGGCGTGCGATAGGTTTCGACGGCGTGATGCAGCCACTTGCCCCAGGCGGCATCGGCCCAGCTATAGCTGATAAACGCCTTGTATCGGAACACCACCACGCCTGCTCCTAAATCGGAGATGGGGCGACCCCGTTAGGCGTGAATGTGTCATGGTTAAGTAATTTCTCCTAACAATTTTCTGGCGTTAGGTTGATGACGCAGAACCTCGTCGCCGCTTTCGGCCTAGTGGTGCTTGCCCTGCTTGTGCGCGCGGAACTCGCTGTAGCTGTCCAGCACTTCGCGCATCTGGGCGATAGCCTTGCGCCGCGCTTCGGCATCGCGGATTTCGGCGAGCCGGCGCTTCAGGCTGGTGGCGAGATCGGCGTAGTCGTTCTGCCAGTCGCGCCCCAGCGCGGGACGCAAATCGGTCCGCCCGGTCTTGGTCCGCCGCGCCGGCTGGCCGGGTGGTAGCTCCCAGGTCTCGCCAATTTCGGGCACGACAAGCGAGGGCGCGAGGGCCTGGCTCTGCGCCAGTCGCCGCAATTCCTCGATCGCGCCCTTTTCGCCGTGATCGAGCAGCAGGCTCCCGCCAATCGGCCCGCGTTCGGCAATCCAGGTGAGCAGTTCGGCCTGGTCGGCATGGGCGGAGTAGCTGTCGATCTCACGCACCTGCGCCCGCACCTGCACGTCGCGGCCCGAAATGCGCACGCGGCTTGCCCCGCCCAGGATTACCCGGCCCAACGAACCTTCCGCCTGGAAGCCGACGAACAGGATCGTCGAATCCCGCCGCGGCAGATTGTAGAACAGGTGGTGGCG
>JACDQK010000073.1 GCA_015657645.1 Novosphingobium sp. | reverse complement strand
TGCTGAGGCCAAAGTGATGCAGCACCTCTGCATCGAGCCCTTCGGCGTGGTACTGCAGCGGCACGGCATAGATGCTGCTGGCATCGAGCGCCTGGATCACCGCTTCCTTGCGGACGTTGCAGAACAGCGCGATCTTGGCGCGCTCGTTCTCGGGCAGCGGGTGTTCGCAGCGGCACAGCAGGATATCCGGCTGGACGCCCAGGCTGGTCAGCTCGCGCACCGAGTGCTGGGTTGGCTTGGTCTTGAGCTCACCCGCCGCCGCGACATAGGGCACCAGGGTGACGTGGACCGAGCAGAACTTGTCGCGCCCCAACTCGTTGCGGAGCTGGCGGATCGCTTCGACGAAGGGCAGGCCTTCGATATCGCCGACCGTCCCGCCGATCTCGCACAACACGAAATCGAGGTCCTCGGTATCGGCCAGGGCAAAGCGCTTGATCTCATCCGTCACGTGCGGAACCACCTGCACCGTCGCGCCCAGGTAATCGCCGCGGCGTTCCTTGGTGATGATGTCGCGGTAGATCCGGCCCGAGGTGATGTTATCGGCCTGGCGCGCCGAAACGCCGGTAAAGCGCTCATAGTGGCCCAGATCGAGGTCGGTCTCCGCCCCGTCGTCAGTCACATAGACTTCGCCGTGCTGATAGGGGCTCATCGTCCCCGGATCGACGTTCAGATAGGGATCGAACTTGCGGATGCGGACCTTGAATCCGCGCGCCTGCAGCAATGCTGCGAGGCTTGCCGCCATGAGACCTTTGCCAAGCGAGGAGACCACGCCGCCGGTAATGAAAATGAACCGCGCCATGGGAGTCGGGCCTTAAGCAATAAAGGGGGGCGCGGGCAAGCGCTGCCTGCCGCAATCCACAAGTTCAGGAAAACGGTCCGCCGCAAAGCGGACCATCGGCTTACTGCTTGGCCGGTGCTTCCGGAGCAGTTGCCGGTGCCTCGGCCCCAGCCGCCGGAGCCGCCGGGCTGGCCGCCGGAAGCGCCAGCGGATCGGCGCTGACCGGAGCAACCGTGCGATCGAGCGAGGTATCAAGCCCGCCGCCCGAAGCCGTGCTGGCCGCGATTGCCGCCAGGGCAATGCTGAGCACCACGAACAGCGTCGCGAGTACGGCCGTCGACCGGGTCAGAAAATCCGCCGCCCCACGCGCCGACATCAGCCCCGCAGGGTTGCCGCCAACGCCCAGCCCGCCGCCTTCCGACTTCTGCATCAGGATCACGGCAACCAGCAGCGCGGCCACGATGGCCTGCACGACGGTGAGGAAGATGAATAGCGACATGGGCGGCTTTCCGCTTGAGAGAACAATTGCCCGCGCATCTAGGCGCGCGAGTGGCCAGTTGCAAGCTTGGCGCTATTCTTCGCCCGGACCGCCAGCGGCCAGGACAATGGCCAGGAAGCTGTCAGCCAGCAGGCTGGCCCCGCCTACGAGCGCCCCGCCCACTTCGTCGGCCGCCAGCAGTTCGCCGGCGTTCGCCGCATTGACCGAACCGCCATAGAGGATCGAGATGTCGGCGCCGTCCTCGCCATAGATCTGCACCAGCCGGGCACGGATCGCGCGGTGGATCGCGCCGATGTCCTCGACCGACGGGACCCGGCCCGTGCCGATCGCCCAGACCGGCTCATAGGCGACGGTAACGCGGACGACGACGCCCTCACCCACTGGCAGCGAGCCATCAAGCTGGCTGCAGACCACGGCTTCGGCCTGGCCGGCATCGCGCTGGGCCTCGGTCTCACCGACGCAGACGATCACTTCCAGCCCGGCGGCCAGCGCGGCTTCGGCCTTGGCGCGAACCACAGCATCGCTCTCACCGTGCATGGCGCGGCGTTCGCTGTGGCCCAGGATGGTGAAGCTGGCGCCGCTATCGGCCAGCATCGCTGCCGAAACATCGCCAGTATAGGCGCCGCTGGCGGCGGCATGGCAGTCCTGCCCGCCGATCGCCATGGTTTCAGCGTTTTCGGCCAATGCCTGAATCAGCGTGAACGGCGGGGCGATAGCCACCCGCACCCCGGCGTGCCGGGCCGCGCCGCGATCGATCGCCCGCGCTTCGGCCAGCATCGCCCGCGTGCCGTTCATCTTCCAGTTGCCGACAACGAAGGGTCGGTTAGCCATGGCTGTTGTCCTGCTATCTTATTGTTCGCCGGGGTCGCTCCCGGTTCAAACCCCGCGCCTAGGCCAGTGGGGGCCCGCTTGTCAAAGCTGGCTGTGGATCATCGCCGGCTTTGTCCGCCCGATGGCCAAGCGGCATTGCCCGCGCCGCAATTGCTGCCTAAAGCCGCGCGACAGGCCGCCGCTGCGCGGACACATCTTATCATCTGGCGAGTTGG
This sequence comes from Novosphingobium sp., assembly GCA_015657645.1. GTDB lineage: Bacteria > Pseudomonadota > Alphaproteobacteria > Sphingomonadales > Sphingomonadaceae > Novosphingobium. The sequence continues at coordinate 19,229 of JACDQK010000073.1, read as the reverse complement.
CATGCTGCAGTTCTTCCGCAAGTCCTTCACTTCGAAGTTCGGTCTGGCCCTGGTTATGGGCTTCCTGCTGCTGCTGGGCCTGGCCTTTGCAGCGGGCGACATTGCCGGCAACCAGACCTTTGGCGGCGTCGCCGAGGGTGACCGCGCGGCCACGGTCGGCGATGGCCGGGTCGATACTTCGGAAGTCGAACGTGCGGTCAGCCGCACGGTTGAGAACCTGCGGCGCGAACAACCGACGATTACGCTGAAGGACTTCATCGCCCAGGGCGGGTTCGACCAGGTTCTGGGCAATGTGATCGACCTGACCGCGATCCATGAATTCGGCAAGAAGCACGGGCTCTTTGTCGGCAACCGGCTGATCGACAGCGAGATTGCCAAGCTGCCCGATGTCCAGGGCCCTGATGGCAAGGTCAGCGAGCAGCTCTATCAGGCCTTCCTGCGCCAGCGCGGGCTGAGCGATCCGCAGCTGCGCCGCGAGCTGGGCAATTCGCTGATGGCCCGCCAGCTGCTGGCCAATGCCGATCTGGGCGTGGCCGTACCTACGGCCGTCGTCCAGCGCTATGCCGCCGTGGTGACCGAGCGCCGGACCGGCCAGATCGGCCTGCTGCCTTCGGCCGCCTTTGCCCCCACGGCCGTGCCGAGCGATAGCGAGCTGGGCACCTGGTACGCCGCCAACCAGAAGACCTTCGTCCGGCCGGAACGCCGCGTGATCCGCTATGCGACCTTCACCGATGCGGTGCTGAAGACCGTCCCGGCCCCGACCGAGGCCGAAATCGCCGCCGCCTACAACGCCAACAAGGCCAAGTTCGAGGCCAGCGAAAACCGCAAGGTCAGCCAGCTGATTCTGCCGACCGAGGCCGCCGCAAAGGCCGCCATGGCCGAAGCGGCCGGCAAGCCGCTCGAAGCCGTCGCCGCCTCCAAGGGCCTTAGCCTCGCCGTGCTGGCCCCGCTCAGCAAGTCGGCACTGGCGATCCAGATCTCGCAAGCCGCCGCCAATGCCGCCTTCGATGCGCCCAAGGGCAAGGTGCTGGGCCCGATCAAGGCCCCGCTTGGCTGGGTCCTGCTGCGGGTCGATGCGATCGAGGGCAAGGCTGGCAAGACGCTGGACCAGGCCCGCGCCGAACTGCTGCCCGATCTGACCGCACAGAAGCGCCGCGCCGCGCTGACCGATTTCTCGGCCCGGATCGAGGAAGAGTTCGACAATGGCTCGACCCTGACCGACGTGGCCAAGGAACTGGGCCTGACCCTGACCGAAACCCCGCCGGTGCTAGCCAATGGCCAGGTCTTTGGCCAGGACGGCAAGACTGCTCCGGCCGAACTGGCCCCGGTCTTCACCACCGCCTTTGCGATGGAAAGCGAAGGCCAGCCGCAGCTCGCCGAAGTCGAGCCGGGCAAGCAGTTCATCGTCTTTGACGTCGCGCAGATCCAGCCTTCGGCCCCGCCGCCGCTGGGCGAAGTCAAGCAGCAGGCGATTGCCGAATACCAGCTGGCCAAGGGCGCCATCGCCGCCCGCGCCGCCGCGCAAAAGATCGAGGCCATGGTCAAGAAGGGCACCGACCTGGGCGCCGCGCTGGCCACGCTTGGCCTGCCGCTGCCGCCGGTTGACCAGGTCAACCTGCCGCGTGAACAGGTCCAGCAGATGGGCCAGCAGACCCCGCCGCCGCTGGCCATGCTGTTCGCGCTGGCCAAGGGCCAGGTCAAGCTGATGGCCGCCCCGCGCAACCGCGGCTGGTATGTGGTCAAGGTCACCGACGTGATCCCCGGCCAGGTCGCCGCCAACGATCCGCGCCTGCCTGAATTCCAGCGGACCATGGCCCGCGTGACCTCGCAGGAATATTCGCAGCAGCTGCGCGCCGCGATGCGCAATGAAGTTGGCGCCAAGCGCAACGACGCCGCGATCAACGCGCTCAAGACCCGCCTGTCCGGCGGCAACTGAGCAGGGCAAGCGGGTGCCGGGCCTCAGCAACCGCGAAGCCGCTCTGGCGGCGCTGGCCGAAGGGCGGCCGGCGCTGGTCTGGCAGCGGCTGATCGCCGATACCGAGACCCCGGTCGGCGCGGCGGTCAAGCTGATCGAGGCCGGACGCGGCGATTTCCTGCTCGAATCGGTCCAGGGCGGCGAAGTGCGCGGGCGCTACAGCCTGCTCGGGCTCGATCCCGACCTGGTGTTCCGCGCGACGGGTGCCGCTTGCGAAATCAACCGCGCCTGGCGGCATGATCGCAGCGCCTTTGCGCCCTTGCCGGGCGACAGCCTGACGGAACTGCGCGCGCTGGTCGAAGCCTGCAAGATCGACGTGCCCCAGCCGCTCCCCTCAGCGCTGGCCTGCCTGGTCGGCTATTTCGGCTATGAAACCTACGGCCTGATCGAAAAGCTGCCGCGCCCGGCGCCCAATGCGCTGGACCTGCCGGACATGCTGTTCGTGCGGCCGACCCTGCTGCTGGTGTTCGACCGGCTGAGCGACGAGCTCTTCGCGATCGCCCCGGTCTGGCCCGGCGGCGGCGCGCCCGAGCGGATGGTCGAACTGGCCGGGGAACGGATCGAAGCGGCATTGGCGCGGCTCGCGGCTCCGGCTCCGGAGCCGACCCGGACCACCGACCTGCCCCTGCCCGCGCTGGAGCCGGTGCTGGCTGAGGGCAAATATCGGCAGATGGTGCTCAAGGCGAAGGACTACATCGCTGCGGGCGACATCTTCCAGGTCGTGCTGGCGCAGCGCTTCACCACGCCATTTGCCCTGCCCGCGCTCGATCTCTACCGCGCGCTGCGGCGGATCAATCCCTCGCCGTTCCTCTATTTCCTCGACCTGCCGGGCTTTGCCCTGACCGGCTCGAGCCCCGAAATCCTGGTCCGCGTCCGCGATGGCGAAGTGACCATCCGTCCGATCGCCGGCACCCGCCCGCGCGGCAAGACGCCAGAGGAAGACCGTGAGAACGAGATCAGCCTGCTGGCCGATCCCAAGGAACGCGCCGAGCACCTGATGCTGCTCGACCTGGGCCGGAACGACGTTGGCCGCGTGGCCGAGGCCGGGTCCGTGCGGGTGACCGAAAGCTACACGGTCGAACGCTACAGCCACGTCATGCACATCGTTTCCAACGTGGTCGGCAAGCTCGACAGCGCGCATCACGATGCGATCGACGCGATGTTCGCCGGTTTCCCGGCCGGAACGGTCAGCGGCGCACCCAAGGTCCACGCCTGCGAGATCATTGCCGAGCTGGAGCCCGAAACTCGCGGGGCCTATGCGGGCGGCGTCGGCTATTTCTCACCCGACGGCAGCCTCGATTCCTGCATCGTCCTGCGCACCGGGGTGGTCAAGGACGGCACGCTCCACGTCCAGGCCGGCGCCGGGATCGTCGCCGACAGCAACCCGGAATACGAACAGCGCGAATGCGAAGCCAAGGCCGGCGCGCTGATCGCTGCGGCAAGGGAAGCGGTGCGCGTGGCGGGTGAGGCCGATTACGGACAGTAGGCCGGGTTGACCCGGGGCGCGGCTCCTCTAGCGTGCCAGCCATGCGCAACATCCTGCTCCCCCTCCTCGCCCTGATCGCCACGCCGCTCCACGCCGAAGACTGGCGCGCCAAGTCGACCGAGCGCGATGTCGTGCTCAAGGACTTCGCCTTTGCCGAGGGCGGCAAGCAGGACGTCAACATGCACGTCACCACGCTCGGCACGCCCAGGCGGAACGCGGCGGGGGAAATCGAGAATGCGGTGATGGTGCTCCACGGCACCGGCGGCAGCGGGCACCAGTTCTTCCGCCCGCAATTCGCCGACGAGCTCTATGGCCCCGGCCAGCCGCTCGACATCGCGAAGTATTACGTGATCCTGCCCGACAACATCGGCCACGGCAAAAGTTCGAAGCCCAGCGATGGCATGAAGATGGCCTTCCCGCGCTATACCTACGCCGACATGGTCGCCAGCCAGCACCGGCTGCTGACCGAGGGGCTGGGGGTGAAGAAGCTCCAGTTGATCCTCGGCACCTCGATGGGCTGCATGCACGCCTTCGTCTGGGGCACCACCCGCCCCGGCTTTGCCGAGCGGCTCGCGCCCTTTGCGTGCAACGCGATGGAGATTGCCGGGCGCAACCGGATGTGGCGGCAGATGTCGATCGACGCGATCCAGGCCGATCCGGCGTGGAATGGCGGCAATTACACCAGCCCGCCCGAGCAGGGTCTGCGCACGGCGCGCTACCTGTCGATCCTCGCCGGCGGCAACGCCTGGGCGCTGCAGAACGAATACCCGACCCGCGAAAAGGCCGAGGCCGCGCTACGCGCCGGCTATGCCGCCCGCGCCAATGGCGCCACCGACGCCAATGACCAGATCTACCAGCTCGACAGCTCGCGCGATTACAACCCGGCACCGAACCTGGCCAAGATCACCGTGCCGGTGCTGTGGATCAACAGTTCGGACGATTTCATCAATCCGCCCGAGCTCGGCCTCGCCCAGCAGCACGCTAAGCTGATGCCCAAGGCGCAGTTCAAGCTGCTGCCATTCAGCCCCGAGACCAAGGGCCACGGCACCCACACTTGGGCCAAGTTCTGGAAGATGGACCTGGCCAAACTGATGGCAAAGAAATGACAGAACGCCGCACGCTATATCCGCCGATCGAACCCTACGCCTCGGGCATGCTCGAGGTGGGCGATGGACACACGCTCTACTGGGAGCGCGTCGGCACGCCGGGCGCCAAACCGGCGGTGATGCTCCACGGCGGCCCCGGCGGCGGGTGCAGCGAGGGTCACCGGCGCCAGTGGGACCCGGCGCTGTATGATGTGCTGCTGTTCGACCAGCGCGGCTGCGGCCGCTCCACTCCCTTCGCCAGCCTTGAGGCCAATACCACCTGGCATCTCGTCGCCGATATCGAGGCCTTGCGTGAGATGTGCGGGCATGCGCAGTGGCAGGTATTCGGCGGTTCCTGGGGCTCAACCCTCGCGCTGTCCTATGCCGTCACCCATCCCGAGCGCGTGAGCGAGCTGATCCTGCGCGGGATCTTCCTGTCCGGCCGCAAGGAGCTGGAGTGGCTGACCCGCTATGGCGCGAGCGAACTCTACCCGGAGGAATGGCAGCGGTTCGTCGCGCACGCCGGCGGCACCGAAGGTCAGGACATGACCGAGCCCTATTGGGCGCTGCTCGACGATCCCGACCCGGCCGTGCGCCGCGCCGCTGCCGCCGCCTGGAATCGCTGGGAAGGCGTGACGGTCACCTTGTTGCCGTCCGCGGAAACGGTCGACCACATGTCGGAGGGCGACAATGCCGTCGCCACCGCCCGGATCGAGAACCACTATTTCCGCCACCAGTGCTGGCTCAAGGAAGGCGAACTGCTCGAACGCGCCGCTGCCACCCTGCGCGGCATTCCCGGCGTGATTGTCCAAGGGCGCCACGATTGCTGCACGCCCCCGGCCGCCGCCTATGCGCTCAAGCAGGCCTGGCCCGAGGTGGACTTGCAGATCGTACCCGATGGCGGCCACCTGTTTACCGAACCGGGCATTACCGATGGCCTGGTCCGGGCAACGGATCGCTTTGCGGGGAAGGCGAACTAAACCTCCCACCTCCGTTGGTGCGGTTCCAATTTGGCTGGCTGGTCAATCGTGACAGGCACAGCTAAGGGCAGGTCCATGATCCTCGTTATCGACAATTACGACAGCTTCACCTGGAACCTGGTCCATTACCTGATGGAACTGGGCGCCGAGGTTGAGGTTGTGCGCAACGATGCGCTGTCGGCGGGACAGGCGGTCAGCAGCGGCGCGCAGGGCTTCCTGATCTCGCCCGGCCCCTGCACCCCGAACGAGGCCGGGATCAGCCTCGACCTCGTCGGCGCCTGTGCCGATGCTGGCAAGCCGCTGCTCGGCGTCTGCCTCGGCCACCAATCGATCGGCCAGTATTTCGGCGGCAAGGTGGTGCGCGGCGGGCTGATGCACGGCAAGACTTCGCCGGTTACCCACGATGGCACCGGGCTGTTTGCCGGCCTGCCCTCGCCCTTCACCGCGACGCGCTATCACTCGCTGATCGTCGAGGACATTCCGGAGAGCCTGGTGGTCAATGCCCGCTCGGACGATGGCCACGTCATGGGCTTTCGCCATGCTAGCCTGCCGATCCACGGCGTGCAGTTCCACCCCGAGTCCATCGCCACCGAGCACGGCCATGCCATGCTGGCGAACTTCCTGGGCCTTTGCGGGATCAAGGCGAAGGAACTGGCGTGAGCCTGTCCGTCCTTCGTTGTCACCCTGAACTTGTTTCAGGGCCTATTTCGCCGACGAATCTCAGATATCCGGGCGTGCGCGACTGCGCAGTCAAAGCAAGACATGCAACCAGCGACGGCGCGGCGCGATGGGTGCTGAAACAAGTTCAGCATGACGGCTTGAGGGCAGGCGGATGAGCCTGTCGCTTTCCGAAGCCGAAGCGCTGTTCGGGCGCATGCTCGATGGCGGCATGGCTGATGACGAAATCGCTGCTACCCTGATCGAATTGGCAGACCGCGGCGAGACCGCCGCCGAAGTCGCCGGCCTGGTCCGCGCCATGCGCGCACGCATGAAGCGCATTACCGCCCCTGCCGGCGCAATCGACGTCTGCGGCACCGGCGGCGATGGCCAGCACAGCCTCAACGTTTCGACCGCCGTGGCGCTGGTCGTCGCGGCCTGCGGCGTGCCGGTCGCCAAACACGGCAACCGCGCCGCATCGAGCAAGGCCGGCGGGGCCGATACGCTGGAGGCGCTCGGCCTCAACCTCGCCCGCGCCTCGGAGCTGGCCGAAGAAACCCTGCCGGATCTCGACATCGCCTTCCTCTTCGCCCAGGCGCACCACCCCGCGCTGGCCCGCGTCGGCCCGATCCGCAAGGCGATTGGCCGGCGGACGATCTTCAATCTCTGCGGCCCGCTGGCCAATCCGGCTGGCGTGACCCGTCAGCTGGTCGGTGTCGCCCAGCCCGGCCTGATCGCGCTTTACAAGCAAGCGATGGAGCTGCTCGGCACCGAGGCGGCACTGATCGTTTCAGGGGCGGAAGGGCTGGACGAGCTGTCGATCGAGGGCACCAGCTACATGGCCGCAATCGGCCTGCCGCCGCTGCCCGCCGAAGTCCGCCCGGAAGATGCAGGTCTGCCGAGCCACCCGCTGGAAGACCTGCGCGGCGGCGACGCAGCCCACAACGCCGAAGCACTGCGCCGCCTGCTGCTGGGCGAGCCGGGCGCCTACCGCGACGCCGTTCTCCTCAACAGCGCCGCTGCGCTGCTCGTGGCCGGACAGGCCGAAGACTGGTTCGAAGGCGTCGAGGAAGCCGCCGAGGCGATCGACAAGGGCCTCGCCAAGGCGCTGCTGGATTGCTGGATCGAGACTGTAAAATGACCGACAAGCTCGCCGAAATCTGCGCCACCAAGCGCCTGGAAGTTGCCGCTCGCAAGCCGCTGGGCCTGGACCACTGGCCGGCCCCAACCCCGGTGCGCGGGTTTGAGGCGGCGCTGCGGGCCAAGGCGGCGGACGGCTTCGCGCTGATTGCCGAGATCAAGAAGGCCAGCCCGTCCAAGGGCCTGATCCGCGCCGACTTCGAACCGGCCGCCCATGCCCGCGCCTATCAGGCCGGCGGCGCGGCCTGCCTCTCGGTGCTGACCGACGCACCCTATTTCCAGGGGCATGAGGATTACCTGATCGCCGCCCGCGCGGCTTGTGATCTGCCAGTGATCCGCAAGGACTTCATGGTCGATCCCTGGCAATGCGCCGAGGCCCGGGCGATGGGCGCCGATGCCATCCTGATCATCGTCGCCGCGCTGGAAGACGCTGCGATGGCCGAAATCGAGGCGGCAGCGCGCGAACAGGGCCTCGACGTGCTGGTCGAAGTCCATGACGAGGCCGAGATGGCGCGTGCATTGAAGCACCTGCGCTCCAAGCTGGTCGGGGTAAACAACCGCAATCTCAAGACCTTCGCGGTCGATCTTGCCACCACCGAACGGCTGGCCGGAATGGTCTCCGAGGACGTCCTACTGGTCTGCGAAAGCGGGATCGGCAATCACGCCGATTGCGAGCGAATGGCCCGGAGCGGCGTGCGCACCTTCCTGGTCGGGGAAAGCCTGATGCGGCAGGACGATGTCGAGGCGGCGACGCGGGCGCTGCTCTTCGGGTAAGCAGCGGCATTTTCGCGAGTTTCCTACACGGCCAAAAACCTGCCATCCCTTGGCCTATGGCCGAGCCGATCGACTTTTTTTTCCGCTGTAGGACCGACTGAACCGCAAATCGGCGGCGAAACCGCAGGATTTGGCGCTTTTCAGCCTGTTGGAAGAAGCGGACAGGGTGTCAACTGTGTCAACCGCAGCGTAACGCAGCGTTCAGATCGGAAAGCTTTAAGATGAACCAACTGACTCACCTCGACGAAGCCGGCAACGCCGCAATGGTCGATGTTTCGGCCAAGGCGGCGACAATCCGCGAGGCGCTGGCCGAAGGGCGCATCACCATGTCGGCCGAAGCGCTCGCCGCGATCCGCGCCGGCGCGGTGAAGAAGGGCGATGTCCTCGCCACGGCCCGCATCGCCGGGATCATGGCAGCCAAGAAGACCAGCGAGCTGATCCCGCTGTGCCATCCGCTGATGCTGTCCAAGGTGGCGGTCGATTTCGAATTCGAGCCGGACGGTGTGCGGGTGTTGGCCATGGCCCGTCTGTCCGGCCAGACCGGGGTAGAAATGGAAGCACTTACAGCAGCTTCTGTCGCACTCCTAACAATCTACGACATGGCCAAGGCGCTCGACAAGGGCATGGTGATCGGCGGCGTGCGGCTGCTCGAAAAGCGCGGCGGCAAGTCGGGCGACTGGAAGGCGGACACCTGATGGCAGCTCCGCTACCGCTGGAGGAAGCCCAGGCGCGGCTGCTTGAACTGGCCGAGCCGCTGCCGCTCGAACGGGTCGATCCGCCCTCGGCGCTGGGGCGCTGGCTGGCCGAGCCGCTGGTCGCCGCGCGGACCCAGCCGGCCTGCGATCTGTCGGCGATGGACGGTTATGCCGTGGCCGAGGACGACCTGACTGGCCCCTGGCAGGTGATCGGTGAAAGCGCAGCGGGGCACCCCTTCAATGGCTTTATCGTGCCCGGCAAGGCGGTGCGGATCTCGACCGGCGCGGTGATACCCGATGGTGCGGGCGCAGTGGTGGTGCAGGAAGATGTCGCGCGTGACGGCGATCACCTGACCCTGACTGGCGACGGCCCAGGCCGGCCGGGCAAGCATATCCGCCGCGCCGGATCGGATTTCGCCGAGGGCACGGTCCTCGCCGAACTCGACACTCGCGTTACCCCGGCCCATGTCGCTCTGGTCCTCTCGGCCGGGCATCGCAATGTCGCGGTGCGCCGTGTGCCGCGCCTAACGATCATCGACAGCGGTGACGAGCTGGCTGCCGATCCGGCCGACTGCGCAGCCCATCAGGTGCCGGCCAGCAACGGGGCGATGCTCGCGGCGCTGGCGGCCAGTCACCCGTGCGAAGTCACGCGCCGCGGGCCGGTGCCGGACCGGCTGGAAGCACTGATCGCGGCGCTGGATGCCGCGGCCGATGCCGATGTCATCGTCACCAGCGGCGGGGCTTCGGTTGGCGATCACGATCTGGTCATCCCGGCGCTGGAGGCCTGGGGCGCGCAGCTCGATTTCTGGAAGGTCGCGATCAAGCCGGGCAAGCCGCTGCTGGTGGCGCGGCGCGGGCGGCAACTGGTGATCGGCCTGCCGGGCAATCCGGTTTCAAGTTTCGTCACCGCCTGGCTGTTCCTGCTGCCGCTACTGCGCCGTCTCTCGGGTGCGGCCGATCCGCTCCCGCGGCGGCAGACGGCGCGGCTGGCAGCAGACCTGGCCGCCGGCGGCGAACGGCGCGAGTTCCTGCGCGGGGTGCTCGACGGCGGCGAGGTGACGCCGGCGCTGGGTCAGGACAGCGGCGCCTTGGCCGCGCTGGCGGGCAGCAATTGCCTGATCGACCGGGCCGCCAATAGCCCTGTTCTGCCCGCCAGAACGCCTGTTCCAATCTTTCCGCTCGAAAATGGCGGAATTGCTTGACTGGCGATTCGATGTTGCTTACCTGTTCCACATTCGTTCACTGAACGGTACGGGAACAGAGTCGTTCTCCCGGCCGCGAATGGGAGTTTTTGGCAATGCTGACGCGCAAGCAGCATGAACTGATCCGGTTCATCCAGGTGAAGCTTGAAGAGACCGGGGTCTCCCCTTCGTTTGAGGAAATGAAGGAGGCGCTCGACCTCAAATCGAAGTCCGGCGTGCACCGCCTGATCTCGGCGCTGGAAGAGCGCGGCTTCATCCGCCGCCTGCCTAACCGGGCCCGCGCGCTCGAAGTGCTCAAGCAGCCTGAGGACGTTGCGACCAAGGCGCCTCGTGCAGCCAATTCCAACGCCGCCGCCGCTGCGGTGATCCGTCCGCCGGAAGCGAAGCCGGCCCCGGCAAACGACGTCATCGAGATCCCGCTGCATGGCCGGATCGCCGCTGGTGTGCCGATCGAAGCGATGGAGACCAGCGCCATGCTGCCGGTTCCCGCCGCTCTGCTCGGCGCGGGCGAGCACTATGCGCTGGAGGTCTCAGGCGATTCGATGATCGAGGCCGGGATCTTCGACGGTGACTACGCCCTGATCCGCAAGACCGACACGGCCCGCGATGGCGAGATCGTTGTCGCCCTGGTGCGGGGTGAGGAAGCGACCCTCAAGTACCTGCACCGCGACAACGGCATGATCCGGCTCGATCCAGCCAATGCCGCTTACGAACCGCAAATCTACCGCCCGGGCGAAGTCCTCGTTCAAGGCAAGCTCGCTGGCCTGCTGCGCCGCTATCACTGATTGGTTTGGGTGGGCCGGGGCCGGTAAGGTGCCGGCCCCGTCCACCAGCCGTGGTCGCCCTGGCTGTCAGCCACGCTGACCACTTCCTGGTCGCTCAAGTCGATTGCCAGCCCCCCCACTCCGCTCCAGATAGCGCCGGTCCGCCTTGAGCCAGGTCGGCCGGCAGGAACGCGGCAGCCAGCGGTCGGAGATGACCAGATCGACTCGCTCACAGGCCGCCGCCAGCTCGCGCTCGGGCAGGCGGTCACGGGTGCGGGTCATCAGCACGTGCCAGACCCGCCCGCCGCGCCGCAGCCGGACGACGCAGAGATCGGCATTGCAGCGGGCACCAGGCCACTGATCGAGGCTCTTGGGCGTGCCGCTCATCCCGGCCAGTTCGAGCAGGGTATCGCGGGCATAGCCCTCGCGCCCTTCGCGCAGGACCAGTAGCTCACCCGGCACTTCCCCGGTCAGCCCGACATGGCGACCGTCGCCCGAAACCAGCAGGTCGGGCGGGGTCAGCGTCGCCAGCAGCAGCGCGCCGATCCCGGCTGGGACCAGCCCCCACAGCCGCACGCGCCCTGTCCACAGGGCCAGCCACAGTCCGCCCGCCGCGAACAGCAGGAAGGCCCCGCGCCCCATGGCTGGCATGGTCGAGACCGCGCCCGGCTGGCTGGCGGTGAAATGCGCGAGCCCTAGCAGCGCATCGAGCGACAGCCCGGCCAGCCACCACACCGGGGCGCCCAGCCCAACCGTATCGAGCAGCAGCGCCAGGGCAATCAGCGGCATCGAGACAAAGGTCGTCAGCGGGATCGCCACCACATTGGCCAACGCGCCGTAGACGCCCGATTGGTGGAAATGGAACAGCCCGATCGGCATCAGCGCCAGCTCGATCACCACTCCGGTCAACAGCAACATCGCCAGGTTGCGCAAGGTGCGCGCCAGCCAGCCCTCCTCACGTGGAGCCAGAAAGTCGCGGACAGGTGCCGTGCCGCTCAGGGCGACGATCGCGATCACGGCGGCAAAGCTCATCTGGAAGCTTGGCCCGACCAGCGCCTCGGGCCAGAACAGCAGCACGACAAACCCCGCCACCGCCACCATCCGCAAAGACAATGCCTCACGCCCCAGGGCCAGCGCGATCAGCACCAGCAGCGCGGCTATGCAGGATCGTACGGTCGGCACCTCGGCCCCGGTCAACAGGGTATAGCCGATCCCGGCCAGCGCCCCACCCGCCGCCGCCGCCAATGGCAGGCGCACGCGCAGCGCCAGCCATGGCCACAGCGCGCCAAGCTTGAGCACCACGACATAGACCGCCGCGATCACCGCGCTGACGTGGAGTCCGCTGATCGAGAGCAGATGCGCCAGGCCGGAATTGCGCATCGCCTCCTCATCCGCCTCGGGAATCGCCCCGCGATCGCCGCTGGCATAGGCGGCGGCGATGGCCCCGGCCGATCCCGGCAGCTGCGCCCGGACATGGGCGGATAGCGACCGTTGGACACCCTCCAGCCCGCCCCCCGGCGGCGCAGGGCGCACCACCGTGATCTCGCCGAGCGCCGCACCAGTCGCGGCGATGCCCTGAAACCAGGCGGCCCGGGCAAAGTCATAGCCGCCCGGCAGCATCGGCGGGGCCGGCGGGACCAGCCGCGCGCGCAGCCGCACCTGAGCACCGGCGCGCAGCTCAGCACGATCGAGCGCCAGCGGTACGTTCAGCCGCGCCTTGATCGCTCGCCCGCTCTCGGGATCGCGGGTGGCGAGCAGCAGCCGGACGCGCCCCTCGGCCGGTTGCTCCTGCCGTGACAGCACCGTGCCGACCAGCTCCGCCGCCTGCGGCCGGGTAATCGGCGGCGCACCGACCAGCGCGGACTTGACCCAGACATGGCCGCAGCCCAGCGCGATGGCCATGGCAAGGGCCGCCAGCGCCTGGCGCAGAAAGGGAACGGCGCCGTCCTCCCGCATCAGCAGCATGGCTCCGGCCGCCATGCCGACGCCGGCCAGCATCAACGCCAACCACCAGCCCGCGGCAGGCAGCGCGAACCAGGCCGCAATCCCGGCGGCAAAGCCCACCACGAGCCATGGCGCCCGGGCAAATCCGGCCCGCGCCAGAAAGGCTTCAACCCCGCGAAGTCCGCTTGCCAAGTCCATGCGCTTGCGCCAAGGGCCATGCTGCAATGCAGCGTCCCCTACGGGGACGTCGCCAAGCGGGACATCGGGCAAGGCGTCGCGGGCCATGCCGGAACAAGACAGGATGGAACAGGTAATGGCAAGTGGTGGGGCAGACAGGGAAAACGCAGCCGACGTCCGGTCGTTACCCGCTTTGCCCCCTCGCCCACCGGTTACCTCCACATCGGCGGCGCGCGCACCGCGCTGTTTAACTGGCTCTATGCCCGCCACCATGGCGGCACCTATCTGCTGCGGATCGAAGATACCGACCGCGCCCGCTCGACCGAGCCGGCCATCGCCGCGATCTTTGATGGGCTGGAATGGCTGGGCCTGGCGGGTGACGAGCCCGCGACCTTCCAGTTCGCTCGCTCCGATCGCCACGCCGAAGTGGCGCATCACCTGCTCGCAGCCGGCCATGCCTATCGCTGCTACCTGACCCAGGAAGAACTGGCTGCCCGCCGCGAGGCTGCCCAGGCCGAACGTCGCACCTTCCGCATCGACAGCGAATGGCGCGACGCCGACCCGGCCAGCGCGCCGGCCGGCCAGCCCTTTGTTGTGCGAATCAAGGCCCCAAGTGAGGGCGAGACGGTGATCGAGGATCAGGTCCAGGGCCGGGTCGCGGTGAACAATGCCGAACTCGACGATTTCGTCCTGCTCCGCTCCGACGGCACGCCGACCTATATGCTGGCCGTGGTGGTCGACGATCACGACATGGGCGTGACCCACGTGATCCGCGGCGACGATCACCTCAACAACGCCTTCCGCCAGCTCGCGATCATCCGCCACATGGGCTGGCCCGAGCCGGTCTATGCCCACGTCCCGCTGATCCACGGGCACGATGGGGCCAAGCTCTCCAAGCGCCACGGCGCGCTGGGCGTCGATGCCTACCGCGACGAACTGGGCGTGCTGCCCGAGGCGATGTTCAATTACCTGTTGCGGCTCGGCTGGGGCCACGGGGACGAGGAAATCATCGGCCGCGATCAGGCGGTCGAATGGTTCGACATTGCCAATGTCGGCAAGAGCCCCTCACGCTTCGATCTGGCCAAGCTGCTCAACCTCAACGGGCACTATCTGCGCGAGGCGGACGATGTGCGCCTGGCCGCGCTGGTCGCCCCGCGCATGGCCGGACCGGTCGATGAAGACCTGCTCGCGCGGGCCATGCCGGTCCTCAAGGTGCGCGCCAAGGACATCAACGAACTGGCAGCCAATGCCGCCTTCCTCTTCGCCCAGCGCCCGCTGACGATCGAAGACAAGGCCGCTGCCCTGCTGACTGACGACGCGCGCGCCCTGCTGGGTAAGGTAAACACCCGCATCGCCGCGCAAAACGACTGGACTCTCGAAAGTCTCGAGGCCAGTTTGAAGGCAATGGCGGAGGAGATGGGCCTCGGTCTCGGAAAGCTTGCGCAACCCCTTAGGGCCGCGCTAACGGGCCAGACAACCTCCCCGGGTATATTTGACGTATTGGTTCTGCTTGGTCGGGACGAAAGTCTGGCGCGGATTGCCGCCCAGGCGGTTCCGGCCGGTGCGGCGCAGGATTGAAGGAGCAAGATGGTGGGCAACCAGGTTAAACTGAACGCGAACGGCCAGGATTTCGATTACCCGGTCCTGTCGGGCAGCGTTGGTCCGGACGTGATCGATATTCGCAAGCTCTATGCCCAGACCGGCATGTTCACTTTCGACCCGGGCTTTACCAGCACGGCCAGCTGCGAATCTGCCCTGACCTATATCGATGGCGATGAAGGCGTCCTGCTGCACCGCGGCTACTCGATCGAGCAGTTGTCCGAGCATTCGAGCTTCATGGAAGTCAGCTACCTGATGCTCAACGGTGAGCTGCCAAGCAAGGCTGAACTCAGCGATTTCTCCCACACCATCACCCGCCACACCATGCTGCATGAACAGCTGGCGACGTTTTATCGTGGCTTCCGCCGCGATGCGCACCCGATGGCGATCATGTGCGGCGTGGTTGGCGCGCTGTCAGCCTTCTATCATGACAGCACTGACATCGCCGATCCGATGCAGCGCAAGATTGCCAGCCACCGTCTGATCGCCAAGATGCCGACGATCGCGGCCATGGCCTACAAGTATTCGGTCGGTCAGCCGTTCATGTATCCAGACAATAACCTGTCCTACACCGGCAACTTCCTGCGGATGACCTTCGGCGTTCCGGCCGAGGAATACGAAGTGGTCCCGGCGGTCGAACAGGCGCTGGACCGGATCTTCATCCTCCATGCCGACCACGAACAGAACGCCTCGACCAGCACCGTGCGTCTCGCGGGTTCGTCTGGCGCCAACCCGTTTGCCTGCATCGCGGCGGGGATCGCCTGCCTGTGGGGCCCGGCCCATGGCGGCGCGAACGAAGCCGCGCTCAACATGCTCAAGGAAATCGGCACGCCCGACAAGATCCCGCACTACATTGAGCGCGCCAAGGACAAGAACGATCCGTTCCGCCTGATGGGCTTCGGTCACCGCGTCTACAAGAACTACGACCCGCGCGCGACCGTCATGCAGAAGACCGTGCGCGAAGTGCTGGCCGCGCTCAAGGTCAACGATCCGATCTTCGACGTTGCTTTGCAGCTCGAGGAAATGGCGCTGAACGACCCCTACTTCATCGAGAAGAAGCTGTTCCCGAACGTCGATTTCTATTCGGGCATCATCCTTTCGGCGATTGGTTTCCCGACCACCATGTTCACCGTGCTGTTCGCGCTCGCCCGCACCGTCGGCTGGGTCGCGCAGTGGAACGAGATGATCAGCGATCCCGGCCAGAAGATCGGGCGTCCGCGCCAGCTCTACACCGGCCCGACGCAGCGCGATTACGTGCCGCTCAGCAGCCGCTGATTCAGAGCCACAAGTTCCTTCATCCGTCGCCTCCGGCCTGACCCGGGGTGACGGATCCCGGCCCGACTGCTGCGGCCTTAGGCCTCGGCCTCATCGGGGTGATGCGCGGTCGTCGGGCGTAGCGCCAGCAAGTCAGCCGGCACATCAAGGATGAAGCGCGCACCCTGGCCGGGGGCGCTGTCGATGATCAGGTCCCCGCCCATCGCGCGGGCCAGGCGGCGCGAGATGTAGAGGCCGAGGCCCGAGCCGCCATCTTCGCCGCTGCGCCCGAGCCGTTCGAACTTCTCGAACACCTTGGCCTGTTGCTCGATCGAGAGGCCCGGGCCCTGATCTGCCACGACCAGCCGCGCGCGGCCGCCAGCGTCCTCAAGCCGGATCCAAACCTGCGAATTGTCCGGGGCATAGCGGATCGCATTGCCGACCAGGTTGAGCAGAATCTGCAGCACACGACGGAACTCGGCGATGGCCGGCAAGTGCTCGCCCGGCTTGGGCGCATCGATGGTGATGCCGCGCTCCCCCGCGCGGACCGCCAGGATCCCGGCGGCGCGGCGCGCTACGTCGGCCAGGTCGATCCGGTCTGGCGCAGTGTTGAAGTCCTCGGACTCGACGACTTCCAGATCGGCCAGGTCCTCAACCAGCGAGAGCAGGTGCTGCCCGGCCGCAGCGATATCGGCGGCATAGGCGGCATATTCTTCGGCCAGCGGCCCGGCAAGGCGCGTGCGGATCGTCTCGGCATTGGCGATGATCCGGGCGATCGGCTGGCGCAGCACCGGGGCGATGTCGCGCCCGACTGGCCCTGGCTCATTGCTCGGCATGCGGTTCTCACCCGGCACCGGCCGCGGCGGGACTACACGCTCGGGCAGGACTGTCTCGGAGGTGAAGCACAGCTCGAAGCCATGAATTTCAGCCGAGACGCCCGTCTTGGGCACCAGGGTCGCCCGCCACTTGCGCTCCGAACCGGGCACCTTGACCACGGCTCCGTCGAGCAGCCGCCAATGCACC
Organism: Novosphingobium sp.; assembly: GCA_015657645.1. GTDB lineage: Bacteria > Pseudomonadota > Alphaproteobacteria > Sphingomonadales > Sphingomonadaceae > Novosphingobium. The sequence goes on along the minus strand of JACDQK010000073.1, from coordinate 2,474 downwards.
GGCTGACGGTGCGCGCTGCCTTCAACGGTGATGAAATCGGTCCACGGCCGCCCTACCCCGGCCTGCATTGCCGCAGCGACCTGTTCGAGGTCGGATGCCTCGGCATTGACGGCAATCACACCTTGCGATCCGTCAAGCACGGCGATCAGCTCGGCGACGGTCCGGTCGATCGCGACGCGGCGGGCGGCAGTTTCGCCCAGATCCTCGGCCGGCAGCGGCACGGCCTGCCAGCTGAGCACGGCGACTTCGCAGCTACCGGTCTCGGGATCGGGCTCGACCTCGATCCAGGCCGAGATTGCGTCCTGGCCATCGGTCGCTTCCATCCGCCGGGCAATCTTGAGGCCGAGCGAACGCGCCCGCTGGACCAGTTCGCGCAGGGCAGGAATGGCGAGCGGGCCGGGCACGTCGCCGCCGCAGCGCTGCTGTAGCACGGCCACCGGCTCATCGGCAGATGTCAGCACATCATTCCCGTCGCACGAGGCGCGGGCCAGCAAGGCGCCGCCTGCGGTCATCGCTTAGCGGCCCGGCCCCACAAAGGAGCGGGCGAGCAGCGCAGCAGCGCGATCGGCGCCGAGCGTTTCAAAACCTTCGGGCAGGCTGACGTCAGGATGGATCGACAGGAATTGCCCCTCGATCGCATCGGGTCGAACCCCGGCGGCACGCAGGGCGAGCGCCAGACGGGCTAGCTGCCCTTCGTGGGCGGCCAGCGCAGTCAGATCGCGGTCCTGTCCAGCACCGAGCGAAAGTGCAGTCAGGAACAAGCCGACCCCGGCATGGCCAACATCGAGCGCGGCGGTTGCTCCGCCGCCCATGCCCAGCACCAGCCGCGCCATCAGGCCCAGTCGGCTGCGGCCTTCATCATAGCTGGCGCGCAGGGTCTTCTCGGCTGCGACAAGCACTTCAGGCTCGGCCTCAAGCGAGCGCAAGGCCTGGAGCACGGCGTGGAACAGGTCAGCCGGCAATTCGCTTAGCGGCAGCTGCATCCGGCGCTGGGCCTGGACATAGCGGGCCTGCGCGGCAAGCAGCCCCATCGCACTGGCCGCCGTGCTGGCATCAGGCGAAGCAATCAGCGCCTGGAGCAGCGGCGAGAGCACCGGATCGAGCGCGATCCGTGCCTGGAGCCGCTCGGTCAGCTGGAATTCGAGCGCCTGAGCGTGAACATGGCCGAGCAGCGCCGAACGTTCGATCACCTCGGCAACCACCTGCCCGATCAGGTCCTCGCCATGTTCGTGGCGGGCACTGGCCGCTTGCGCGTCCTCGACCGCATCGAGCACCTGGCGGGCGACGTGGTCGATCATCCCGCGCACCCGCGCAACGATCTCGTCGTTGAACAACGAATGGTCGTCGTTGGCCAGCAAATGGCGCAAAATCGGCGCAATCGTGCCGACAACGGCATCGCCCTGCGCCAACTCGTCGCGCAGCACATCTTCGACGGTGGGCTCAGCCCGGACCGGTGCAAACATCTCGCTCATCTGGCAGGCCTTAGCGCAGTTTTGGTTAAGACGGTGTTAGCCGCGCAGCCCCTTGCGGCCAAAGGATTCCGCAGGCCGCCAGCAGGATCGCCAGTCCGTAAATCACTGGCGCACCCAGCCCGGCCAGCAAGCCAAGGCCGACCAGGATCGCCAATAAAGCGCGATCCTCCAGCCAGGCGGTCCAGGCCTGGCTCAGCACGCGCGGGACAATCCGCAGCAATGCCAGCAACATCAGCGGCGGGAACAGTCGTTCGACCAGCCCGACCCACGGCCCGACTGGAACCGCCCAAGCGATCAACATGACCAGCATGGCATCGACGCTCCAGCCAAACAGGCCATGCAGGCTGAGCTTGCGGCCTGGTGGCACTACCCGGTCGGCCTCGATCCGGCGCAGCACCACGGTCGCCTCGCCCAGCAGCCAGGCCAGCGCAACCGCGCCCAGCGCCGGCCCGGACCAGCCGAACCAGCCGAGCCCAAGGGCCAGCGCCAACAGCACCACTGCCGCGCCGATCACGAAGCGCGATCCGCTGCCGGCATGCAGAAGCGCCGGCCCGAAGCTGCGCACCAGCAGCCGCGCGAGACCGCGCGTGGGGTTGAAGGGGCGGACATGGCGAATGCGGCGGCGGATCCACAGTGGCTCCAGCGCGTGGGCCTGATCCTCGTTGCCCAGCAGGGTCCAGAACCCGTCGCCCTGCCCTGGCGGCGGCAGCGGACGCTGAGTCACTCCCGCCTGCAGCGCAATCCGCAACAGCGCCGAGAAAGCATCGCAATCATGCGGCAGGTCAGCCAGCCGCTCGACCAGCCGGCCCGGCACCCGCAAGGCACCGCCGCTGGCGAGCACCGGATCGATCCGCTCGAACCCCGCTTCCACGCCGCTTTCGGCGGGCTGGACCAGCACGGTCGGCCCAGGTTCAAGCAGTGCGACCGCATCGCCGACCGAGGCGAACAGGCCATCGGCCAGCGCGATCACTTCGTCATTGGCAGTGACCTGCCCCAGCAGCC
>JACDQK010000072.1 GCA_015657645.1 Novosphingobium sp. | reverse complement strand
GGTGATGGCGAGCACGGTCGGCTCGCCCTTGCGCTCGAGCAGGGCATTGGTGGCAACGGTCGTGCCCATCCGCACGGCGGCGGGCGGCAGTGCGCCCGGCCCTGCCCCGGTCAGCTGCCGGATCGCCGCAATCGCGGCGTCCTCGCTCCGCGACGAGTCTTCGGACAGCAGCTTGGCGGTCAGCACCCGGCCGTCAGGCGTGCGAGCCACCACATCCGTGAAGGTTCCGCCGCGATCGATCCAGAACTGCCATTCGCCCATCATTCCGCCGTCATAAAGCGGCGGGCGGCGCTGGCAATCAGTTGCGCACGGGCACCGCGTCCAAAGGCGTCACCACCACCACCACGCGGCGGTTCTGAGTACGGCCTTCCTCGGTATCGTTGCTTTCTATCGGGTCGCTCTCACCAAAGCCCTGGGCGCGGACGCCGGCGGGCGAGAGGCCGCCCCTGGCCAGCGCTTCCTTGACCGTATTGGCGCGGCGTTCGGACAGGGCCTGGTTGTAGGTGTCCGATCCGGTTGAATCGGTATGGCCTTCGATCAGCGCCCCGCTGATGCCAACCGCGCTGAGGACTTTTGCCAGCCGGTCGGCAATGGCGGCACCTTCCGGCGGCAGGTCGCTCTGGTCGACCGCAAACAGCACCTCGTCGGCAATGCCCAGCTCGTAATTCTCGCCCACCGGCTTGAACCCTTCGGCCACCAGCACGGCGACCTGCTGCTTGGAGAAGGTCGGTTGCTTTGGGGTGGTCTGGCAGGCCGCCAGCAGGGCCAGCGCGAACAGCGCGATCAGTCTGGGCATCACATTCCTCCGTTCTTGTTCTGGCTGCGCGCGCGCTTGTCGCTGTACATCGCGCGATCGGCGCGGCGCAGAAGTTCCTCTGGCGCAAGGCCATCATCTGGAAAGGTCGCGATGCCGATGCTCAAGCCAGTGCAGACCGCCTGGCCGCCCGGCAAGGCGATCGGCGGAGTCATCGCCTGACCCAGCCGCGCGGCGATCCGGCAGGCGGTTTCGCCCGCACCGATCGGCGCGAGCAGCACGGCAAACTCGTCACCGCCCAGCCGGAACGCCTGATCGTCCTGGCGCAGCACAGCCTGCGTCCGTTCGGCCACCGCCACCAGCGCGGCATCGCCAGCGTCATGGCCGTGGTCATCATTGATCGCCTTGAACTGGTCGACATCGCAATAGAGCACGGCGAAGGACTGGCTGGTGGTCACTGCATCGGTCACCGCGTGGGCCAAGGCCGCTTCGAAGGCGGCGCGATTGCCGAGGCCCGTCAGCGGATCGAGCAGGACCCGCTCGGCCAGTTCGGCATTCTCGCGGGTCATGGTGGTGTGCCAGCCCTGCAATTCGGCCAGCAGAGCGTTGAAGTCTTGCCCGAAGCGGTCAATCTCGGCGATCCCGGCCACCGGCACGCGGCGATCGAACGAGCGCTCGGTCCGCACCGCGTGAGCCACTTCGGCGACATGCTCAAGCGGGCCGATCACATCGCGCTGCAGGCGGCGCGCGAGGATGCGGGTGGCGATGACGGTCAGCGCCAGGGTGGTCAGCGCGATGATCGCGCCGGCCAGGGCAAAGCGCAGCAGCGCCTCGGGATTGCCGGTAATGCGGACCTCGCCGATCCGGGCGCCGCTGTGCGACAGCGGTGCGGTTGCCGGGCGGCGCCACAGCAGGCTGTTGCCCGTTGCCATCAGCCAGTCGGGCAGCCCGGCGCGCGGGTTGGTCCAGGTCGCCAGGACCCGGCCGGCCGGATCGCGCACTTCGACCTGCTGTACTCCGCCGCTGTCGGCGACCGAGGCGATCCCCTCGAGGATCGCCTGCCGGTCATCGAAGACCACCGCCGGCTCAACCGTATAGGCCACGGTCCGCGCCACCAGATCGAGGTTGCGCTGGGCATAGCTGCGGATCACCAGCCCGCCGCTCAGCGTCAGGCTGGCCGCGGCCAGCAGCACGGCGAAGAGGATCAGCCGCAGGTGGACCCGGCCAAGCATTTCGCGGATGGTGAGGAGCCGCCCTGCACTCATGGCTGGCCTCCGGTCGACAGGCGCAGCACGCGCGGATCGACCCTGAGGCCCGAGCGCGCGACGGCATCGATATTGAGCCGGAACGAAACGGCCTGGGTGGTAAAGCTCAGGCAAAACATCGCCTGGCTGCGGCAGGTGGGGTCAGCCTCGGCAATGGTCATCACCCCGCGGCCGCGCAGCGCGGCGGTCAATTGCCGCTGGGCCGGAAGGGGCAACTGGCCGATATAGACCGCATCGCAGGCCCCCGGCGTGATTGCCCCGGGCGGGAGGGTGCGGCGATCGATCGTGCGGCCATCGGCAAGCCGCAAGCCATCGAGCCGCCCGGCATGGAGCGCTGGGCCGGCCACGCAGAGCCGCAGCGGATTTCGCGGAGTGGGCCAGCGGGTATATTCGGCCAGTGATTGCACCACCCGGGCAACGGCGGGCGCATAGGCCTCACCCTCCGCCGCGCCGGCGAGTGCAAAGGGCGTCAATACGGGTTCGCCCGTTGCCACAGGCGGCATATCGCCTAGCGCCAGGAGCGCGGCAGGCAGGAGTGCAGTTGTAACCACCCGATAATCGACCCGCCTCAGGCCTTTGCGCAGAAGCACGCCAAATGCAAGGCAATGCGGGGAATTGGTTTCCATCGCAACCAGTGCTAGGCACGCGCCATGCCTGCACCGATCGACCGCACCGCCCTTCGCGAAGCCTATCGCATGGAGGAGGAAGCCTGCATTGCCGAGCGCCTGCGCCAGGCCGCTCCCGCCTCTGAGGTCCACCCGGAAGCCAAGCGGATTGCGGCCAGGCTGGTCGAAGGCGCCCGGGCCCACAAGGCCAGCGGACTCGACGCTTTTCTGCAGACTTATGGCCTCGGCACGGACGAAGGCATCGCCCTGATGTGTCTGGCCGAAGCGCTGCTGCGCGTGCCCGATGCGGCGACGGCGGATGCGCTGATTCACGACAAGCTTGGCGGGATCGACTGGTCCGAGCACCTCGGCGAAAGCGGCTCGACCTTCGTCAATGCCGCCACTTTCTCGCTGATGCTGACCGGCCAGGTGCTCGACCAGCGCCGCGCCAAGTCAGACGGCATGGGCGCCGTGCTGAAGCGCGCGGTGGGCCGGCTGGGCGAGCCGGTGATCCGTCAGGCCACCTTGCAGGCGATGAAGATCCTGGGCGGTCAGTTCGTCTTCGGCCGGACTATCGACGAGGCGCTGGAGCGCGCCGCGCCCGAGCGGAAGCAGGGGCTGACGCACAGCTTCGACATGCTGGGCGAAGCGGCGATGACCTTTGCCGATGCCGAGCGCTATCGCCAAAGCTACGAAATGGCGCTGGAGCGGATTGCTCAGGAAGCCGGGGCGGGCGTGGTCCACTCGCCGGGGATTTCGGTGAAGCTCTCCGCGCTCCACCCGCGCTACGATTTCCTCCACGCCGATGCCGGCAAGGCGGCGCTGGTGCCGCTACTGAAGGCGCTGGCGCTGAAGGCGCGTGCTGCCGACATCCACTTTACCATCGATGCCGAAGAAGCCGAGCGGCTCGAGCTGTCGCTGGACATCATCGAGGCGCTGGTCAGCGACGATGCGCTGTTCGAAGGCGGCTGGCAGGGTTTCGGGCTGGCGCTCCAGGCCTATTCCAAGCGCGCCGTGCCGCTGGTCGAATGGACGGTGCAGCTGGCCCGCCGCCACAATCGCCGGATCATGGTCCGGCTGGTCAAGGGCGCCTATTGGGACAGCGAGGTCAAGCTGAGCCAGGTCGGCGGCCATGTCGATTACCCGGTCTTCACCCGCAAGGTCGCGACGACGTCTCCTACCTCGCCTGCGCGGCCAAACTGCTAGCGGCGCCCGATGCGATCTATCCCGCCTTTGCCACGCATAACGCCTATACGGTGGGCGCGATCAAGGCGCTGGCGGGCGAGACCGAGTTTGAATTCCAACGGCTCCACGGCATGGGTGAGGACGTTTACGGCGAACTCGCCAAGCTTGAGGCCGAGGCCGGCAACCGCCGCACCCCGGTGCGGATCTATGCGCCGGTTGGCGGGCACAAGGAGCTGCTGGCTTATCTCGTGCGCCGTCTGCTGGAGAACGGGGCGAACAGCTCGTTCGTCAACCGCATGGCCGATGCCGAGGTGCCGGTCGATGACCTGGTCGGCAATCCGGTCGAGGAGCTGGCCGCGCTGACCACCCGCCGCAATCCGGCGATCCCGCTGCCGCACCAGATCTTCCCCGGCCGCCGCAACAGTGCGGGCGTGGACCTGGCCGATCCGCTGCTGCGCACGCCCCTGCTGGCGCATCTGGATGACCTGGCCGCGCTGCGCTGGGAGGCGGAGCCGACCGCGCTGGCGGGCGAAGCCGGAGCGGCAATCGAAGTCCGCTCACCGCATGACAATACTCACGTGGTCGGCACGATCCGCATCGCGAGCGAAGCCGATGTCGCCTTTGCCGCCGAGCGCGCCGCTGCGGCCCAGCCCGGCTGGAACGCACTGGGCGGTGCGGCCCGCGCTGCACTGCTGGAAAAGGCGGCGGATGCGTTCGAAGCGCACACCCCCGAATTCCTCTCGCTGTGCCAGCGCGAGGCTGGCAAGTCGTTGGTCGATGCCGTGCTTGAACTGCGCGAGGCGGTCGATTTCCTGCGCTATTACGCTGCCGAGGCGCGCGCCCATTTCGGTGAAGGCCGTCCCCTCCCCGGCCCGACGGGTGAGAGCAACCGGCTGACGCTGCATGGCCGCGGGGTGTTCGTCACGATCAGCCCGTGGAACTTCCCGCTGGCGATCTTCATGGGCATGGCCGCGGCGGCGCTGGCCGCCGGAAACACGGTCCTCGCCAAGCCGGCCGAGCAGACGCCGCTGATCGCCGCGCTGGCGGTGCGGCTGTGCCATGAGGCCGGCATTCCCGATGACGTGTTGCAACTGGTGCCGGGTGACGGCACGGTCGGCGCGCTGCTCACCGCGCGGCCCGAGATCGCCGGAGTGGCCTTCACCGGCTCGACCGAGACCGCCCGCGCGATCAACCGCGCGCTGGCGCAGCGCGACGGGCCGATCGCGACGCTGATCGCCGAGACTGGCGGCCAGAACGCCATGATCGTCGACAGCTCGGCGCTGCCCGAACAGGTCACCCGCGACGTCGTCGCCAGCGCTTTCCAGAGCGCGGGACAGCGCTGCTCGGCGCTGCGGATGCTTTATCTGCAGGACGATGTTTACGATGGCATGCTGGAGATGATTCGCGGCGCCTTCGATGCTCTGGTGATCGGCGATCCGCAGGACCTGACCACCGATGTCGGCCCGGTGATCGATGCCGAGGCCAAGGCTGCGCTCGATCAGCACATTGCCGCGATGAAGGCGGCCGGTCGTCTGGTCTGGCAGCGCGACCTGCCCGAGTCCTGCGCCAAGGGCACGTTTGTTGCCCCGACGATCATCGCAATCGAGTCGATCGCCGATCTGGCCAAGGAAAACTTCGGCCCGGTCCTCCACGTCGCCCGCTTCAAGGGCGATGAGCTGGCAGCCGTAATCGATGCGATCAACGCCACCGGTTACGGCCTGACGCTGGGCCTCCACAGCCGGATCGATGCGACCCGGCGGCTGGTCGAGGCGCAGGCGCGAGTCGGCAATTTCTACGTCAACCGCAACCAGATCGGCGCGGTGGTCGAAAGCCAGCCGTTTGGCGGCGAAGGGCTGTCCGGCACCGGGCCGAAGGCCGGCGGACCGCACTACCTGCCGCGCTTTGCGACCGAACGGGTGACCTGCATCGACACCACGGCGGCCGGCGGCAATGCCAGCCTGATGGCGGGGGGTTAAGATTCCCGCCGCTTGGCCCTTGCCGATTTTAAGTGCGCACTTAACATAGCTCCCAATCGGGAGAGAAAAATGGACGAAGCGAAGTACG
>JACDQK010000071.1 GCA_015657645.1 Novosphingobium sp. | reverse complement strand
TGGCATAGAGCTCGGCGCGCTGGCGGGCCTTGGCCATGGCGGCGGTGCGGGCTTCGTCCATCGCGGCGTCGCTGTCATCCAGTTCAAAGCTTGGCCCGTTGATCTGGTTGGCGCCGACGCTGACCAGCGTATCGAGCACCTTGCCGAAATCGGCCAGCTTGCGCTGCTTGACCGAGACCTGGTTGTTGACCTGATAGCCGATGATCCGCGGCTCCGGGTTCTCGATCCGGCCATCCGGCCCGACGACCTGCGGGGCATAGAGCGGATTGAGGCTGAGGTTGCTGGTCTGCACATCGCGGTCGGCAATGCCGGCCTTCTTGAGCGCGGCCAGCACGCGGTTCATGTCGGCCGAATTGGCGGCCAGCGCCTCGGCCGCGGTCTTGCCCTGGCTGGTCACCCCGGCGCTGAACACGGCGAGGTCCGGCTTGCGGAACGAACGCGCCTCGGCGTTGACCGACAGCAGGGTCGAAGTGGGCGCAATGACGACAGCAGGGACAGTCTGGGCCATGGCAATGGTTCCCGGCAAGGACAGGGCAAGGGCAATGGGGGCAAGCGCGAAGCGAAGCGATTTCATGGTCTTCTCCTTGGCCCGGAGCATTGCCAGCAGCCGGATTACGCCCGGCTGAACCAGGATCTGGCCTAAAGCGTCGCCTCGATCGCGCGGGCCGCAGCCACCGGATCCTCGGCGCGGCTGATCGGGCGACCGATGACCAGCACCGAGGCCCCGGCGTCGCGGGCCTCGCGCGGGGTGACGGCGCGCTTCTGATCTCCCATTGCACCGCCGGCCGGGCGCAGGCCGGGGACGACGAAGAACCCGTCCTTCCACTGGCGGTGGACCGCGCCAACTTCCTGGCCCGAGCAGACGATCCCGTCGAGCCCGGCGGCATGGGCCAGGTCTGCCAGGCGCATCACCTGATCGTGCGCCGATCCGCCGACGCCGGTTGCGGCCATGTCGTCCTCGTCCAGGCTGGTCAGCAGGGTAACGGCGACAACCTTGGTCCGCTCACCCGCGGCTGCCTTGGCATCTTCCATCATCGCGCGGCCGCCGCTGGCGTGGATCGTGATGATCGCCGGCTCCAGCACGTGGATCGCCTGCATGGCTGCGGCAACGGTGTTGGGAATGTCATGCAGCTTGAGGTCGAGGAAGATCGGCAGCCCGATCTTGGCAATTTCATGCACCCCGTGATGGCCGTGAGCGCAGAAGAATTCGAGGCCGAGCTTGAGCCCGCCGACGTGGCCCTTGACCTTGCGGGCCAGGGCTTCGGCGGCATCGAGCCGGGGAACGTCGAGCGCGAGGTAGATCGGGTTCGACATGGTCAGATCGGGTCCTTGCCGGCTTCGGCTTCTAGCTGGGTCGAAGTTGCGATCGGCGCGGGATTGCCCATCGAGCTGGCCTTGACGGTGTTTTCCATCAGCCCGATCCGCCGGTTAAGCCGCCAGCGCACACCCTTGTGCAGCAGCCACATCGGCACGAAGCCAACCAGAATGCCGACGATGAAGATCAGTCCGACTGGCCATTCGACGTAAAGGTAATCGCCGTTCTGCAGCGGCCAGAGATTGAGTGGCACCGACTGCCAGTTGATCGCGATGAACGCCACTACGACGATCGTCAGCAGGATCATCAGAATGGTCCGGATTATCTGCATATGCCCAAGTCTCCATACCCGCCCGCAGCTTATCCCGCGATGCTAGGCGCGATGCCGGATGAGGGCAAGTTACTCGCCGAAAACCCGCGCGAAGATCGTGTCGATCGCCTTGAAGTGGTAATCGAGGTTGAACTTTTCCTCGAGCTCACCCGCGCTCATTACCGCGGCAACTTCGGGATCGGCCTTCAGCAGCTCAAGCAGGCTGAGCTGGCCGTCGCTTTCCCACACCTTCATCGCGTTGCGCTGGACCAGGCGGTAGCTGGCATCGCGTTCCAGCCCGGCCTGCGTCAGCGCCAGCAGGACGCGCTGCGAGTGGACCAGGCCGCCCATCTTATCGAGGTTCTTCTGCATCCGCTCCGGATAGACCAGCAGCTTGTCGACCACCGAGGTCAGGCGGGCGAGCGCGAAGTCGAGCGTGATCGTCGCATCGGGGCCAATGAAGCGTTCGACCGAGGAGTGCGAGATATCGCGCTCGTGCCACAGCGCCACGTTTTCCAGCGCCGGGGTCACGGCCGAGCGGACCATGCGGGCCAGACCGGTCAGGTTCTCGGTCAGCACCGGGTTGCGCTTGTGCGGCATGGCCGACGAACCCTTCTGACCCGGCGAGAAGTATTCCTCCGCCTCGAGCACTTCGGTGCGCTGCAGGTGGCGGATCTCGGTCGCCAGGCGCTCGATCGAGCTGGCGATCACGCCCAGGGTGGCGAAGAACATCGCGTGGCGATCGCGCGGGATCACCTGGGTGCTGACCGGCTCGACCGCGAGGCCCAGCTTGTCCGCGACATATGCCTCAACCGCAGGATCGATATTGGCAAAGGTGCCGACTGCGCCGGAAATCGCGCAGGTCGCCACTTCGGCGCGGGCGGCCAGCAGGCGAGCCCTGCAGCGGCTGAATTCGGCATAGGCTTCGGCCAGCTTCTTGCCGAAGGTGGTCGGCTCGGCGTGGATGCCGTGGCTGCGGCCAATGGTGGGGGTGTACTTGTGCTCCAGCGCGCGGCGCTTGATCGCGGCGAGCAGCTCGTCAAGATCGGCCAGGAGCAGGTCGCTGGCACGGGCCAGCTGGACCGCGAGGGTGGTGTCGAGCACGTCGCTGCTGGTCATGCCCTGGTGCATGAAGCGCGCTTCGGGGCCGACCTGCTGGGCGACCCAATCGAGGAAGGCGATCACGTCATGCTTGGTGACCGCTTCGATCGCGTCGATCGCGGCGACGTCGATCTTGGGATCCGTCGCCCACCAGTCCCACAGCGCCTTGGCGCCGCTTGGCGGGACCACGCCCAGTTCGCCCAGCTTCTGCGTGGCGTGGGCCTCGATCTCGAACCAGATGCGGAAGCGGGCTTCCGGCTCCCAGATCGCGACCATCGCGGGGCGGGCGTAGCGGGGGACCATGTTCGACTCCTAGCGGCTGTTGGCGCTGCCGCTAGGGGGCGAGGGACCGTAAGGCAAGGGGGTGAGCGACACCCACCCCCTGCGGATCAGAGGCCTTCGACGCTCTTGCTGACCAGAATGTTGACCGCAACGCGGCGGTTCTGGGCCTTGCCTTCTTCGGTCATGTTATCGGCCAGCGGATCGGCCTCGGCCATGCCGGTCGGGGTCAGGACGCGATAGGGCTTCCAGCGGCAGGCCTGCTGGAGATAGTTGATCACGCTGCTGGCGCGCTTTTCGCTGAGCGTCTGGTTGTATTCCTCGCTGCCGACCGAGTCGGTGTAGCCGACCACCAGCAGCAGGGCGTTGTTGGTCGCCTCGGCCTGCTGCGCGGCGTTGCACAGCTCCATCTTGGCCTGCGGCGAGAGCTGCCACTTGCCGGTATCGAAGAACACGTTGGTCGTGCCCTTGATGTTGTAATTGTCGATATCGGCCATCCGCCCGCGCAGCGCCTGGGTGGCGGCGGTCTGCTCGGCAAACTGCTGTTCGGTGCCGTTGCGGATCATCATCGCGGTCTTGAAGTCATTGGCCTTGTAAGTGACCTGGCTGGCCAGCAGAACCGAGCCGGCCTGCATGGTCTTGACCGTCACCGGCAGACCATTGAGCAGCGCGGCCGTAGTGGGCTTCTGACCCTTGCCGCCAAACAGGCCGCTGCTGGACTTGAGCTTGGTGGTCTCATTCACCGCCACGGTCGTGCTGGTGCCATCGGCGCTGGTGATCCGCAGCCGGTCACCCTTGCGCGCGGTGATCACGCCCTTGATTTCCGGCCCGGGCGTCATCGCGCTCATGTCGGGCAGCGGTTCGCCGGTGACGACGATGTTGGGATCGGAATTGGCCTGGGCCGAGAGGCTGGCCGAGAGCGGAATGGCGAGCAGGCCAAGCAGACCAAGGGCCGCCGGCTTGTAAGAATTGAGCCGCATCAGATATGTCCTTCCATGCGCAACTGCGCCCCCGAACGCGCTGGCAGAGCAATGGGCGCTCCGGGTCAATAGCCCGCGCGGGGGCTTGGGGCGCTGGTGCGATGAACCGTTTTCCACAGCGCTGATTATTCGGCGGCGCCCATGCTTTTGCCGACATCCTTGACCAGCCAGCCGCGGTGATAGCGGCCCTGGCGATCGAGCGGGAGGCGGTAGAGCGATTTCAGCAGAGCCTCGTCCTGCGCGGTCAACCCGCGCGCGGCGCTATCGGGCCGGAACAGCGCCAGCACCGTATCGGGCGGCGGGCTGGGCACGAAGCGGATCTCG
>JACDQK010000070.1 GCA_015657645.1 Novosphingobium sp. | reverse complement strand
GGCCCGCGCGCGCGCCTTCTATGACGCAGTGTTTCCGGTGCTGGGCGGCACGCTTGATGCTGACTATGCGGGCTTCACCTTCTCCTACAAGTTCCGCAACGATACTCGCGCTTGGGTCGCTCCGCCGCATGACAAGCAGGCCGCGACGCCGGCCAACGGCTCGATGCCGGGGCTGCGCTGCGCCTCGCCAGCAGAGGTCGATGCTGCCCACGCGGCCGCGCTCGCCCACGGCGGCACCTGCGAAGGCGCGCCGGGTCCGCGGCCGATGTACGGTCCCAATTTCTACGGTGCCTATGTCCGTGATCCGGACGGCAACAAGATGAGCTTCATTCACGACGCATAACGGGGGCAGCGATCATGAGCGAGCTGACAGCCTATCACCTGCCAGGCCGCTGGGGGCTGGTTTCGGTCAGCCCGTTCTGCCTGAAGCTTGATGCCTTCCTGCGGATGACGGGGATCCCGCACCGCTCGGTCACGGCCGCCACGCCTTTTGCTGGCCCCAAGAAGAAAGCCCCGTGGATCGAGCATGAGGGCCGCACGATCGGCGATTCCGCCTTTATCATCGCTTACCTGATCGAGCGGTTCGGCAAGGATCCCGATGCCGCGCTGACCCCGGTCCAGCGCGGGCAGGCCGTGGCGATCCAGCGGCTGGTCGAGGAGAACCTCTACTGGGCGATGGTTTACGACCGCTGGGTGCGCGAAGAGAACTGGCCGATCCTCAAAGGTTCAGTCCTGGGTGAGATTGCCGCGCCGGTCCGCACACTGCTCGCCCCGATGGCGCGGCGCGGCGTGAAGAAGCAGCTCGCTGGCCACGGCATGGGGCTGCATTCGGACGAGGATATCCAGGCCATCGCCCGCCGCGATATCGGCGCGCTGGCCGGCATGCTGGGTGAGCAGGACTGGTTCTTCGGTGCAGAGCCGACGCTGGCCGATGCGACCGTCTTCAGCCTGCTCGCCAATATCCGCCACGTTCCCTTCGCCAGCCCGATGCAGGCGATGATCGCAGGCCACGCCAACCTCGCGCACCACACCGACCGCTTCCTGGCGCGGTTCTACGGCTGACCTCCCGCATTTCCCCTCGCCAACTTTGCAATTGCTGATAGCCTGCTCCGCAACCGGGGGGTGATCACATGGCAAGCATTGCGCAAGGCAGCCGGATCAGTGCGGCACGGCTCAACTGGCTGGTGGTGCTGATCGCGCTGTCGGTCCTGCTCAACTATGTCGATCGCGGCGCCATCGGCATTGCCGCGCCGCTGATGAAGGCTGAGCTGGAGCTGTCCGCCACCGGCTTCGGCACGGCGGTTTCGGCGTTCTTCTGGGTCTATGCGCCGCTCTGCCTGTTCGTCGGCTGGCTGTGCGATCGGTACTGCGTCTACCGCCTATTCGCCGGCGGGATCGCGCTGTGGGCCGTGGCGACGCTGTTGATGGGCTTTGTCCATGGGATAGTCCTGCTGATCATCCTGCGGCTGATCCTGGGCCTGGGGGAGAGCATCGCCTTTCCCGGCAGCTCAAAGATCTTTGCTGCCGAGGTGCCCGCGACCAACCGCGGGATGGCCAATGCCATGGTCGCCGCCGCGCTGGCCCTTGGCCCGGCGGTGGGCACGCTGACCGGCGGCCTGATCCTCGAGCAAATGGGCTGGCGGCCGATCTTCTGGATTTTCGGGGCGGTCACGCTGATCTGGCTGGTGCCTTGGCACTATGTCGCCGCGCCACTGCGCACGACCAGCGTCAGCGTGCCAGTGGTCGATCCCGTGCCGCTGCGCACCATCGTCCGCGTGCCGGCGGTCTGGCTGATGGGGGTGGGGCACTTCTGCACCAATTACGGCTTCTATTTCCTGCTGACCTGGCTGCCGCTTTACCTCGTCAAGTCGCGGGGCTTTTCGATTGGCGAGATGACCTTCCTGACCACGCTGGGCTTTGCGGTGCAGGGGATCATGGCGCTGATCATGGGCCATGTCTCAGACCGCTGGGTGCGCGCCGGGGCGGATGAAGCGCGGGTCCGGCGGGGGATGATGATCGCGGGCCAGGCGCTGGCCGCCGTGGCAATCGGTTCGGTCTATTTCGCGCAAGGGCCCGTGCAGGTCGGGGCCTGTCTGGTCCTCGCGGGCCTCGCCAGCAGTCTGACCTCGACCAACCTCTTCGCGATCGGCCAGATGTTCTCCGGGCCGAAAGCAGCCGGGGTCTGGATCGGGCTGCAGAATGCGATCGGCAATGCCGCCGGGATCATTGGCCCGGTGCTGACCGGGCTGATGATCGATGGGCTTGGCGGCTATGGCTGGGCCTTCGCGCTGACCGCGCTGGTCCCGGCTTTGGGCGCGCTGTGGTGGTGGAAGATGATCCCGCCGATCCGCCAGTTCGAGGCGCCTGCGGCCTGACGCCGGAGATGATTCGACCCTGTGGATAACTTAAGGTAAACTCCTGTCAGGGGCGATTCGCTAACGCCTCAAAACAAAGTGTTTTCCTGGGGGAAAGCCAATGGGTCGCGAAGAGTACAAGGGGCTTGTGGCCCAGAGTGAGAGTGTGGGCGCGGCGCTGATGTGCGCGCGGGTCGCCAACAATCTCTCGATTGCCGATCTGGCGGAGCGGACCAAGGTCAGCTCGCGCTTTCTCCATGCGCTGGAGCAGGATGATTTCTCGGTCTTCGTCGGCCGGGTCTATATTGTCGGCTTTGCCAAGGCCTATGCCAAGGCCGTAGGGCTGGATATCGACGGCGTGGTGTCCACGCTCGGCCGCCAGCTTTCGCCTGAGCCGCTATAGCGCCACGAACTTTCCGGCGGCGCGGTCTTTCCTCACCTTCAGCCCGTCGAACACCTGCCCGCTCATCGCAATATAGACCCCCGGCGCGGCGACCTGCGCGGCGGCAAAGGCCATGCCGAGGTTGAAGCCCGCGTCCGTTTCGGAAAATCGCGCCGGGCTGAGCGCGCCGGTCAGGCAGATCGTCTTGCCCGGCACTTCGGCCGCGAGGACATTGGCGGTCTCGGTCATCGTATCGGTGCCGTGAGTCACGACGATCCGGCTCTCCGGCGCCTCGCGCGCGGCGCTGGCGATCAAGGCGCGGTCGGCTGCGGTCAGCTCCAGGCTGTCCTTGCGCATCAGCTCGACCACCCGGAATGGCAGCGCGACGCGCGCTTCGGCCAGCAAGGCCGGAATGCCGCTGTCGACGATCTGGTATTCGGACAGCGCGTCGAAATAGTTCTTGTCGATCGTGCCGCCGGTGGTGAGGACGAGGATGCCTGTGGTCATGCCCCGCCCTTAGCGGTGCGGGCGCGCCGCGGCCAGTCGGTTGCGGCAGAGACCCAGAGCGCCAGCCAGATAAGCACCGGCTGGAAGGCCAGGCGGGGGACGTGATAGCCCAGGCCCAGCCCGCCATCGCCGCGCGCCAGATCGTTCAGCAGATGCTGGAAATTGGCCGGCCAGACGCAGAGCGCATAGGCGGCCAGCCCCCAACCGGCAGCGCGGCGCAAGCGGGCTGACCACGGCTGGAGCAGGCCAATCGCCCCGAGGATCTCCGCCACGCCGGTCAGCAGCACGACCAGTTCCGGCATGGGCACCCAGGGCGGCATGATCGTCAGGAACGGGGCGGGGCGAACCACATGGATCACCCCGGCCGCGCCATAGAACAGCGCCAGCAGCCAGCGCAGCGCGGTGCGGATCACGGGCGAAAACTGACCCCGGTCATCGCCTCGGACTTGTCCCACAGCGCCTTGGCCCGCGCCGCGTCGCGCACATGCGGCCAGACACCGCTGGCGCGCGGCGGCGGATCGCCGGCCATTGCGCCCAGGTTGCAGTCCTCGCAATAGACCCCGCCCATGCCGTTCAGCAGCGGCGAAGTGGCGCACCAGGTTGCGGTGGCGGCGCCTTCCTCGGTCGATTTGAACAGCGGGTTGACCGTGCCCGCTTCGTCGAACCAGCCCATCGCCTTCTGCTCGTCCATGGTCAGGTGGCGCTGCAAGGGGGTGACGATCCCGCCGGGATGGACCGAAAAGGCGCGCACGCCATGGGGCTCGCCCAGCCGGTCAAGCTCCAGCGCAAACAGCGCATTGGCCGACTTGGCCTGACCATAAGCCACCCACTTGTCATAGTCGCGGTGCTCGAAGTTCGGGTCTTCCACGGACAGGCCATTCAGCCGGTGCCCGATCGAAGAGACCGAGACCAGCCGCGCGCCGTTCGCCGCCTTGAGCAGCGGCCAGATCCGCGCGGTCAGCTGGAAATGGCCCAGGTGATTGGTCGCGAACTGGCTTTCATAGCCGCGCGCATCGCGGGCCAGCGGGCAGGCCATGATCGCGGCATTGTTGATCACGATATGGAGCTGGTCGGTGCGTTTGCCCACTTCGGCGGCGCAGGCATCAATCGAGGCGGGATCGGACAGGTCGAGCGCCAGGATTTCAACCGCGCCGCTGACACCCGCCAGGTCCTCGGCCGCCTTGTCGGGCCGCCGCGCGCCGACCAGCACCCGCGCGCCCGCCGCAGTCAGGGCGCGGACGATCTCGGTCCCCAGGCCCGAATAGCCGCCGGTTACGAAGGCGGTCTTGCCGGTCAGGTCGATGCCCTGGACCACCTGCAGCGCGGTTGAGCGGTAGCCGAACGGGGAATCGATCGGGGCCTGGGGGGTGGTCATACGAATGCTCCATTGCAGGGTTTGTCGCTCAGGTTAGTCTCGGGTCCAACCTTTGCAAGGATTGGGCAAGCCCTTCCGGCTGGAGCCTGCATTTGAACAAATCCCGCTCGTCCTGAGCTTGTCGAAGGACCGTTCTTTACTTTGGACTCAGTGCGAGGCCCGCAAGAACAAGGGCGGTCCTTCGACAAGCTCAGGACGAGCGGGTTTGGGGGAGGACATTGTGCACCTGGCGGATCACGCCGCCAGCGGGGCCTCCGCCTCGATCGCCTCGATCGCGGCCTTGAGCCGGGCGAGGGCCGCTGGCGCGAGGGCATGTTCGAACAAGGTCAGGTGGCGCAGCAGGGTGCGGCGGACCGCGCCGGTGCCGCTGGCGGTCGCCCCGCCCAGCTCGCGCTCATGCTCCAGGCCAAAGCGCAGCAGGATCGTGGCATTGACGGCCACGTCAGCCAGGCGTGCTGGTGGCAGGTCGAGGACGCCGGCGCTGGCCAGTGCCGCCAGATAGGCCTCGATCTGGGAAAAGGTCTGCCGGGTCCAGTCGGCGGCATGCTCGGCGATCACGGCCGCATGGTCGCCATAGGCCGGCTGGTCGCGGTAGAGGAAGCGGAAGTCGCGGAACTCCGCCATCATCATGCGCAGCAGGCGGGCATAGGCTTCAACCGGATCGCCCTCTGGCTCCAGCGCCAGCCGCGCTTCGATCGCGGCGGCAAAGTGCTCCCCGATGGCATCGAGCAGCGCGCGCTTGGTCTTGAAGTGGTACCACAGGTTGCCCTCGGCCATGCCGAGCCGTTCGGCCAGCGCGGCTGTCGTCACCGCGCCATAGCCTGCCTCGTTGAACAGGCGCTGCGCGGTGACGACAATGCGGTCCCGGGTCTTCATCAGTAACGCGACAGCTCGACCGTCAGTGACTTGTACCCGTGGACGAAGCAAGCCGGGACCCGGGTCGGCTCGCCGATGACATTGGCGCGCAGGCGGCGCTTGGCCATTTCTTCCAGCAGCGTGACCAGCTGCAGCTCCGCCACGCGCGCGCCGACGCAGCGGTGAATGCCATAGCCGAACGAGAGGTGGCGGCGGGCATTCTCGCGCGCGATGCGGATGTGTTCACCGTCCGTGAACACGCTCTCGTCGCGGTTGGCGGAGATGTACCACATCACAACCTTGTCGCCGGCCTTGATCTGGTGCCCGTCGATCTCGGTATCCTCCACTGCGGTCCGCGACATGTGCGCCAGCGGGGTCTGCCAGCGGATCAGTTCCTGCACCGCATTGGGGATCAGGCCGGGATCGGCCTCCAGTTTCGCGCGTTCATCCGGATACTTGTTCAGGCCATAGGCATAGGATGACATCGAATTGCGGGTGGTGTCGTTGCCGCCGACGATCAGCAGGATCAGGTTGCCGATGAATTCCTCGGGCGCCATTTCCTTCATCGCGTCGCTGCGCAGCATGACCGAGATCAGGTCCTTGCCGCTTGGATCGGCCAGCCGCTCCTGCCACAGCCCGGCAAAGGCCATGCCCATTTCCTGCATCTTGGCGAGCCGCACCCCGATCATGTCGGGGTTCTTGATCATCTCGACATCGCCGCCGTAGTCGGACCATTCTGTCAGCTTTTCGCGCTGTTCCCAGGGAAAGCCGAACAGCTTGGCCAGCATGCCGGTGGTCAGCTCGATCGAGACCTTCTGGACCCAGTCGAACGGTTCGCCGATCGGCAGGCTGTCCAGCACCTCGCCGGTGCGCTGGACCACTTCCGCCTTCATCGCTGCGACCTCGGACGGGCCGAAGCTTGGCGCGACCGCGCGGCGCTGGCCGGTATGCTGCGGCGGGTCCATCGCGATGAACATCGGCTCGCGCATATTGTATTCGTCCATCAGCCTCCTGTTGGCCGAAATCGAAATTCCGCCGTGCTCCCAGCTTGAGGAGAACAGCTTGGGCAGCGACTCGACATAGACAATCGGCTTGTAGGTGGTGAGCGACCAGTAGGGGCCAAAGCCCGAATCCTTCACATAGTGGATCGGCGCTTCGGCGCGGTGGCGGCGGAAGATCTCTTCGAAGGTATCCTCGGCATAGATCTCCGGGCGCGAGACGTCGAACGGGTCAGCGGCGGGTTCAAGTGCGGCGGTGGCCATGGCAATCCTCTCCCAAATCCCCTTTTAGGGTATGCACCCTAAATACGGTCAGGCGCAAATAGAGTCAAGCCGCCCCGGTTGGAGCGGCTTGAGGAAGCGTCACCAGTACTTTGCTTTGCCTTAGCGCGCGGCCTGCTTGACCCGGCGATAGGGCACGAAGTCACCCAGGTTGATGAACCCGGTGGTGAAGTGGCCCATCCTGTCAACCGTGTGGACCATGTCGAGCCGGCAGAGCTGGCTGCCGCTGGGGCGGATCACCAGGATATCGTCGTCGTCCAGGTCTTCGGGGTTGCGGGGCGTGTTGACCCAGAGCGTCGAGCCTGAACGATAGACCAGTGCCACGCCGTTGATGATCTCAAGATCGCGGGTGTCGGCCTGCGAGATGCAGGTGGTCGGCTTGCCGGCGACGCGGCCGTCGAGCAGCTTTTCGAGCCGCTGCTCGGGGGTCAGCTTGGGCTTGGCGGAAACGGCGGCACCACCGGCAACCAGCGCCGTGGCGGCAAGGGCAATGGCAAGAGCACGCATGGCGATTCTCCGAGAGGGTCAGCCTGAACAGGCTATCACAAGATCCTGAACCGCGCCTGACAAATCAGGCCGTTCCGCCCACGGTCAGGCCGTCAACCAGCAGGGTCGGCTGGCCGACCCCGGCGGGGACCGATTGGCCGCCCTTGCCGCAGATCCCGACACCTTCGTCGATCGCCAGGTCGTTGCCGATGCCAGACACCTTGGTCAGCACAGTCGGTCCGTCGCCGATCAGCGTCGCGCCCTTGATCGGGGCGCCGAGCTTGCCGTTTTCGACCAGGTAGGCCTCGGTGCAGGAGAACACGAACTTGCCCGAGACGATATCGACCTGCCCCCCGCCAAAGCTCTTGGCGAAGATGCCCTTCTTGACGCGCGACAGGAGCTCGGCCGGATCGTCATTCCCGGCGCGCATGAAGGTGTTGGTCATGCGCGGCATCGGGGCATGGGCATAGGACTCGCGGCGGCCATTGCCGGTCGCTCGACACCCATCAGCCGGGCGTTGAGCCGGTCCTGCATATAGCCCTTGAGGATCCCGTCCTCGATCAGCACGGTCTCGCTGGTCGGCGTGCCCTCGTCATCGATCGAGAGCGAGCCGCGGCGGCCTTGGCCGTTCACGCCCAGCAGGGTGCCATCGTCGACCACGGTGACGCCCGGGGCGGCGACGCGTTGGCCGATCTTGCCGGAGAAGGCGCTGGTGCCCTTGCGGTTGAAATCGCCTTCGAGGCCGTGACCGACCGCCTCGTGCAGCAGCACGCCGGGCCAGCCGGGGCCGAGCAGCACGGTCATCTCGCCCGCCGGGGCGGCAACGCTTTCCAGGTTGACCAGGGCCTGGGCCAAGGCCTGGTCGATCGCGCGGTTCCAGGTCTCGGGCGCGAACAGATCGTCATAAAGCCGCCGTCCGCCGATCCCGAAGCTGCCGGTTTCGCGGCGGCCGTTCTGTTCGGCCACGATCCCGACGTTGAGCCGCACCAGCGGGCGCACATCGGTGGCAACGAAGCCGTCAGGGCGGACCACCTCGACCACCGACCACGAAGCGGCGAGGCTGGCCGAGACCTGCACCACGCGCGGATCGCGGGCGCGCGCGGCGGCGTCGATCATCTCCAGCAGCTTCACCTTTTCGGCAAAGGGGAGCAGGTCGAGCGGCGAAGCATCGGTATAGAGCTTGCGGTTGCTGGCGCGCGGCGGGGCGGCCAGCTTGTTTGCGGCGGGATCGAGCAGGGCCAGGGTCTGTCCGGCGCGGCGGATCGCCTCGGCGCTGATTTCGTTGGCATGGGCAAAGCCGGTCATCTCGCCCGAAACGCCGCGCAGGCCGAACCCGGCCTCGCGCGCATAGTCGGCAGTTTTCAGCCGGCCATCGTCGAACCCGAAGGTTTCGCTGGCAGTATATTGCAGGAACAGCTCACCATCATCGCAGCGCGCCAGCGCCTCGCGGGTGATGGCCTGGGCCTGGGCGGGGTCGAGCTGGCGATAGAGCAGGGCGCGCGGATCGGTGGTCATGCCCCTGATATAGGATGACTGGCGGCTCGCGCCAGCCTTGCCGGAAAGATTAGCCCACCGGGCTCCAGGCGCCGATGTCATCACGGCGTTCAAACAGGACAGTGTCCATCACGCCGAAGCTGGTTCCATAGACCGCCCGGTGGGTTGCGCTCACGGCGGGGGCAGTTCGATAGACTTTTTGCAGGGTCCCCTTGGCATCCCGGCCACAAATCAGACCAAGCGGCGCGACCAGCTGATAGTCGAGGCCTGCAGCGCGGAAGGATTCCACCTTCCAACCGGACTCCGGCTTCGCGTCGCATTGCGGCGCAGCGGACTGCGCATCGGCTTCGGCGAAGTATTCGATCGCATTCGCAGACTTCACCGAACAGCCGGCTGTCAAGATCAGCGCGAGAATGGCGGTGGCGGCTTTGATGGGCGAAGCGCGTTCGATCAGTTTGGTCATTCACCGCAAGCTATCGCCAACAGCCTGCAGCTCAAGACTTTTTTGGCAATCCGCCGCGCCGCCGGCGGTATCAGGCTGCGGCCTGGTCGGCCGGGCCGCCCTTCAGTACGAAGCGCTTGTCGCAATAGCCACAGTCGGCATAGCCGCGCTCGTCGATTTCCAGCCAGACGCGGGGATGGCCCAGGGCTGCGCCGCCGGGAATATCGCGGGCGCCGTCGCAGGAAACGCGGGTGGTGGTAACGAGTGCGGTTTCGGGCTGGTTGCTCATGGCCTCGCCTCTAGCAGGGCCGCCGCGGCTTTTCCAGACTACTGATACTGAACGGTGACGACGAAGGTCCCGTTATAGACGCCGCCCAGCTGGTTCGCGCCGACGTTGAGCGTGCCGCCGACGCGGAAATCGAAGATCCCGTCATTCGGCTGGATTTCCCAGCGACGGTTGTTGCCATTGCCGATCGGCACCAGGTCGGGCGTGGGATCGAGCGTGATATTGTTGACCGTCATGGCGGCTCCGCCACCCACGCGGTTGAGCGTGATCGTGGTCGGCAGGGTGATCCGCACGCGCATCCGCCGCACCCCCATGCCGCTGAACTCGGCCGGCTGGCAGGCGCCGACGCGGACGATCGTGCCCGTCGTGGTGCAGACCAGAGTATCCGGATTGAGCACAACGGTCCCGCCAGCCGCGCTGGGCGCGATCCGGCCGAAGTTCATCGCCTGGTTCGCGACCAGCGAAAGCGGCGCGACGACAATGGCTTGGCTGGTGCCCGTGGCGGCAACGGCCTGGGCCTTGGCATGGTTGGCGGCGAAGGTGGCAAGGGTAAAGGCCAGCACCGCGCAGACTGCGCGAAACAGCCGCTTGAGCGGCCGGCTGGTGGTGGTCCCCCGATTCATCACGCTTTTCCTAGCCCGGCACGGCTTAACGCCATGCTGGACGAACGTGGTTAACAGGGCGGTAGGACTTGGCCAAGCCACAGGTGCGGCGCACTGGCCTTTTGCGGGGCTTTACCTCGGCAAAATCCTGCCGCAAGAGCGGGGCCATGGAACAGCCCGCCGCCATCCGCATCCGCGACCTCGTCAAGCGTTACGCCCCTGCCGGACAGGGCGAGGGCAAGCTGGCCCTGAAGGGCGTCTCCTTCGATGTCCCGCAGGGTGAAATCTTCGGCCTGCTCGGCCCCAATGGCGCGGGCAAGTCGACCCTGATCAACATCCTTGCCGGTCTGGTCATGAAGACCAGCGGAACCGCGGAAATCTGGGGTTTCGATATCGACAAGGACCCCCGCAACGCCAAGCGCGCAATCGGGATCGTGCCGCAGGAAATCGTCTTCGATCCGTTCTTTACGCCGGTCGAAGTGCTGGACATCCAGGCCGGGCTCTATGGCGTGCCCAAGGCCGCCCGGCGCAGCCTCGAACTGCTCGGCCAGGTCCACTTGTCGGACAAGGCCAATGCCTATTCGCGCACGCTTTCGGGCGGGATGAAGCGCCGCCTGCTGATCGCCAAGGCGCTGGTCCACCAGCCGCCAGTGATCGTGCTCGATGAACCGACCGCCGGGGTTGACGTCGAACTGCGCCGGCAGCTGTGGGAACTGGTCAGCGATCTTAACGCTCATGGGGTGACCGTGGTCCTGACCACCCACTACCTCGAAGAGGCGGAAGAGCTGTGCAACCGGATCGCCATCATCAACCATGGTGAACTGATCGCCAACAAGCCGACCCGCGAACTGGTCGAAATGGCGCGCGAGAAGGTCGTGGTGGTCACGGTCGACAAGCCCGCCCCCGAATGCCCGGCGCACCCGGCGATCCTCAAGTGCGAGAAGAGCGGCGATCACACGCTCGAGATCACTTACGACAAGGACAAGAGCAACGCCGGCGAAGTGCTGTCGCTGGTCCAGGGCATGGGCTTCGCCATCGTTGACGTGTCCACCCGCGAGGCCGATCTCGAGGACGTGTTCGTCAGCCTGACCAGCAGCGCAGCGCAGGCGGCGTGAGCCACGACGTCATCATCGTCGGCTCCGGCGCGGCCGGGCTGACTGCGGCGCTGGCGCTGGCCGAGCAGGTCAAGGTGCTGGTCCTGGCCAAGGGCGCGATCGACGGGGGGTCGACAGCCTGGGCCCAGGGCGGGATCGCCGCCGTGCTCGATGCCGGCGATACCTTCGAGAACCACATCCGCGATACCATGGTCGCCGGTGCGGGCCTCAACCGGCGTGAGACGGTCGAGTTCGTGATCGAACAGGCGCCCCACGCGATCGACCGGCTGGTGGAGCTCGGCGTGCCGTTCAACACCGAAGGCAAGGACCTCCACCTCACCCGCGAGGGCGGGCACAGCCACCGCCGCATCGTCCATGTCGACGATGCCACCGGCCGCGCCGTGCTCGATGCCCTGCTGCGCGCCGCCGAGGCCCATCCCAATGTCACCCTGCTGCCGCACCAGGCCTGCATCGATCTGATCACCGGGCGGCACGAGGAGCGCTATTCGGGCTCGGGCCGGGTCTGGGGCGTCTATGCGCTCAACGAGCAGACCGGCAAGGTCGAGGCCCACACCGCCCGCGCCACGATCCTGGCGACCGGCGGGGCGGGGCGCGTCTACCAGTTCTCCACCGCGCCGCGCGGCGCAACCGGCGACGGCATCGCCATGGCCTGGCGCGCCGGCTGCCGCGTCGGGAACATGGAAATGATGCAGTTCCACCCGACCTGCCTCTACAACCTCGACGTCAAGAACTTCCTGATCACCGAGGCCGTGCGCGGTGAGGGCGGGCACCTGCTCAACCCGCGTACCGGGCACCGCTACATGCCCGATTACGACGAGCGCGCCGAGCTCGCCCCGCGCGACATTGTCGCCCGCGCCAATGACAGCGAGATCAAGCGCGACGGGCTCGATTACGTCCACCTCGATATCAGCCACCAGCCGGCCGATTTCGTGAAGCATCACTTCCCGACGATCTACGAAAAGCTACTCGGCCTGGGCATCGACATGACCAAGCAGCCGATCCCGGTCGTCCCGGCGCAGCACTATACCTGCGGCGGGATCGTGGTCGACCTGCACGGCCGGACCGACCTGCCCGGGCTCTATGCCGCGGGCGAATGCACCGAGAGCGGGCTGCACGGCGCCAACCGCCTGGCTTCCAACAGCCTGCTCGAATGCTTCGTCTTCGGCGAGGCGGCGGCGGCCGATATCCTCGCCCGCTGGGACAGCTTCGATCCCGCCCCGCCGGTGCGCGCCTGGGACGAAAGCCGGGTGACCGACAGCGACGAGGAAGTGATCATCCAGCAGAACTGGACCGAGATCCGCCGCTTCATGTGGAACTATGTCGGGATCGTGCGCACCACAAGCGGCTGGAACGCGCCTCGCACCGGATCAAGCTGCTGATGGAGGAGGTCGACGATTACTACGGCCACTTCCGCGTCTCGACTGACCTGATCGAGCTTAGAAACCTGCTGCAATGCGCCGAACTGATCGTCCGTTCCGCGTTGGAGCGCAAGGAAAGCCGGGGCTTGCACTTCACGCTCGATTACCCGGAAATGCTGCCCCACGCCCGCGATACGGTGCTGGTGCCATAACGCCTCGCAGGGATGATGGGGTTTAGGGAGAATAAAGCGTGCAGATCACCACCAACGGCGTAACCCTCGAATACGAAACTTATGGCGATCCGGCGCATCCGCCGCTGCTGCTGATCATGGGGCTGGGTGCGCAGCTGACGCTCTGGCCGATGGAGCTGGTCGAGGCGCTGGTGGCGCGCGGTTATTACGTAATCCGCTATGACAACCGCGATATCGGGCTCTCGACCAAGTTCACCGAACATGGCGTGCCCAATGTCCGCAAGGTGGCGCTGATGCGGCTGTTCGGATTCCGGCCCAAGCTGCCTTACCGGCTGACCGATATGGCCGCCGATGCCGTCGGCCTGCTCGATGCCCTGGGGATTGCCAAGGCGCACATTGTCGGCGCCTCGATGGGCGGGATGATCGCGCAGCTGGTGGCGGCGACTTACCCGGAGCGGACGCTCTCGCTCACCTCGATCATGTCGACCACCGGCAACCGCCGTGTGCCGCCGGCCAAGCCCGAGGCGTTCAAGGCGCTGACCACGCCGCCGCCGGCCAATGCCTCGCTCGATCAGATCGTGCCGCACGTAACCCGCATTGCCCGCGCGATCGGCAGCCCGGCCTATCCTTCACCCGAGGACCGCCTGGCCGAGCGGATCACCCGCGATTTCCAGCGCAGCTTCCACCCGACCGGCTCGGCCCGCCAGCTCGCCGCGATCATCGACGATGGCTGCCGGCGGGAGCGGCTGAAGAATGTGTCCGCGCCAGCGCTGGTGATCCACGGGGTCGACGATCCGCTGGTCCGGGTCGAAGGCGGCCGCGATACCGCCGCCCACATCCCCGGCGCGCGCCTGCACGAGATCCCCGGCATGGGCCACGACCTGCCGCTCGAGCTGGTCGATGAAGTGGCCGATGCGATCGCCGGGGTGGCGCGTTAGCCGCTAGAACCCCCAGCCCAGCTGGCGGCCGATAAAGATCAGCAGCATTGCCCCCAGCAGCGAGGAGAAGCACCCGGCGCGGTTGAAGCCTTCGCGCACGCCCTGGCCATTGGCGAAGCTGGCGAGCAGGCCGACCACCAGCGCGCCGCCGACGCCGAGCAGGCTGGTCATCCAGAAACCCATGTCGACCGTGCCGGGATAAAAGAAGCGCGCCAGCACGCCCACGAACAGGCCTGAGACGATAATCCCGATGATATTCAGCATAGTGGTCCGGCTCCTTCAGACAGGGGTGCCAGACTA
Source organism: Novosphingobium sp. (assembly GCA_015657645.1). GTDB lineage: Bacteria > Pseudomonadota > Alphaproteobacteria > Sphingomonadales > Sphingomonadaceae > Novosphingobium. The sequence continues at coordinate 129 of JACDQK010000070.1, read as the reverse complement.
GAGCGAAAGCGCCGCCGCGGCAAGTTCGTTGGCGGGGCTGATTCTATCGTTAGTCAAGCCCGGCCGGGGCCCCTCTCCCCGGAACAAAATTTTTTCACAGATTCACTTTGACTCTTGCGCGCGCACCAG
>JACDQK010000069.1 GCA_015657645.1 Novosphingobium sp. | reverse complement strand
GGTGGGGCCTTCGTGGCGATCAACTGCGCTGCGATCCCGGAGAACCTGCTCGAAAGCGAGCTGTTCGGGCATGAGAAGGGCGCCTTCACCGGCGCGGTCAAGACCACCGAAGGCAAGATCGAACAGGCCCAGGGCGGCACGCTGTTCCTCGACGAAGTGGGCGACATTCCGCTGCCGTTGCAGGTCAAGCTGCTGCGCTTTCTGCAGGAGCGCGTGATCGAGCGGATCGGCTCACGCAAGTCGATCCCGGTCGATACCCGGATCGTCTGCGCTACCCACCAGGACCTTGAGGCTATGATTGCCGCCGGCAGCTTCCGCGAGGATCTGTTCTACCGCCTGGCCGAAATCGTCATCAAGATTCCCAGCCTGGCCGAGCGGCCGGGTGATGCCGGCCTGCTGGCCAAGGCTTTCCTCGCCCGGTTTGCGCGCGAGATGAACCCGCAGGTCAAGGGCTTCGCCGCCGATGGCCTGGCCGCGATCGATGCCTGGCACTGGCCGGGCAATGTCCGCGAACTGGAAAACCGGGTGAAGCGCGCGGTGATCATGACCGAGGGCAAGCTGGTGGGCGCGGCCGACCTCGATCTGGCTGACAAGGAGCTTGAGGACGAAGACGTGCTCAACCTCAAGTCGGCGCGCGAGGCGGCCGATCGCCGGGTGATCCGTCACGCGCTGGCGCGGTGCGAGGGCAATATCTCGAACACCGCCAAGCTGCTGGGGATCAGCCGGCCGACGCTTTACGACCTGCTCAAGCAATACGACCTCCATGCCTGACAGGCGTCTGGGCCTTGCTGCTGCGGTGCTGCTGGCGTTGACCAGCCCGCTGGGCGCGCGGCCCGAAGCGGCTCAAGCCGCGCTCGGGGCGGCGGCCGCGGCCGCTGAACAGGGGCAGGGGATCAAGGTTGAGGCGGAGCTGCGCAAGGCGCTCTCGGCCGGGGCCAGCCGCAGCGACGTGGCGGCCCGGATGGGTGAGGCCTACCTGCTGCAAGGCAAGCTGCGCAACGCCCGCGAGTGGCTGGAGCCGGCGCAGTTCGCCGCCTCTGACCAGGCGCTTGGCTGGCGCATGACCGGGCGGCTGCTGCGGCTGGAGGGCAAGTTGCCCGAAGCGGGCAAGGCCTTTGACAAGGCGCTGGCGCTGACCCCCAATGATCCGCTGCTGTGGGTCGATATTGCCCGGCTGCGCTATGTCGGGGGGGAGCACCTGCTGGCGGCCGAGGCGGCCGAGCGGGCGCTGCAGGCCGGGTCCGAAAACCCGCGCGCGATCGAACTGCGTGCGCAGCTGCTCAATGATTCCGCCGGGCCTGTTGCCGCGATCCCGCTGTTCGAGCGCGGACTGGCCGCAGCCCCGGACGACCTGGCGCTGCTGATTGGCTATGCCGGGGCGTTGGGTGAGGCGGGGCGCGCGGCAGATATGCTGACAACAGTCCGCCGGATCACCCAGCTCGATCCGCGCAGCCCGGTGCCGTACTATTTCCAGGCCGTGCTGGCGGCGCGGGCGGGCAAGATCGACCTCGCCCGCAACCTGCTTAACCGCAATGGCAACCGCCTGGCCGAAGTGCCGGCCGCGCAAATGCTGCAGGCCGCGCTGGAGCTGGAGGCGGGCAATAGCGCCATGGCGGTCGACGTGCTGGAGCGACTCGACCGGCGCCAGCCGTTCAACACCCGCGTGCAACTGCTGTTCGCGCGGGCGCTGCTGGCGGTGGAGGATCATGTCCGGCTGCGCCAGCGGTTCGGTCCGTTGGCCGCGCGGCCCGATGCCTCGCCGTATCTGCTGACCGTGCTGGGGCGTTCTTACGAGCACACGGGCGATCGTGCTGCTGCCGCCGCTTTGCTTGACCGGGCTGCTAACGCCGGGGCGCTGCCCTTTGCGGTGAAGGAGCGGGCCAATGGGC
>JACDQK010000068.1 GCA_015657645.1 Novosphingobium sp. | reverse complement strand
GCGCGCGCCCTGTTAGGGAGGGTGTATGAGCAATGCAACCTCAACAGCGACGATCCGGCCCGCCGAAGCCGCGCATTTCGGCCAGTTGGCGGCCGATTGGTGGGACCCCAAGGGCTCCTCGGCCATGCTGCACAAGCTCAATCCGGTGCGGCTGGGCTTTATCCGCGCGGCGATCGATGCCCACTGGGGCGCCGATTTGCGCGGGGTTCGGCCGCTTTCGGGCAAGCGCGCGCTCGATGTCGGCTGCGGGGCGGGGCTGCTGTGCGAGCCGCTGGCGCGGCTGGGCGCGGCGGTAACCGGAGTTGATGCGGCTGAAGAAAACATTGCCGTCGCCAAGGCCCATGCGGCGGGCGGGGGCCTCTCGATCGACTACCGCTGCGGTGAGATCGGCGCGCTGGGGCTGACCGGGTTCGATCTGGTCACCTCGATGGAAGTGATCGAACACGTGGCCGACAAGGCGGCCTTCGTGGCGGCGCTGGCCGGGGCGCTGGCACCCTGCGGGCTGATGATCCTCTCCACCCCCAACCGCACCGCGCAATCGCGGCTGCTGCTGGTCGAAGGGGCAGAGCGGATCGGCATGGTCCGCGCGGACGCACCACTGGGATGATTTCGTGACGCCGGACGAGCTGCGCGAACTGCTCGCCAGTGCCGGCCTCGTCATGGGTGAGCCGCAAGGGATTGCCTGGAGCCCGGTCAAGGGCCTCCACCTCTCGGGCGACCTGGCCTTGAACTACATCTGCGGGGTAACCGCAGGCTCCTGAACCGGCTCGGGCGGGGGCGGCGGCACGGCCTGACCAACGCGGACACGGGGTCCGTCGACCAGACAGGCCGGCAGGCGGCTCTCAAGGTCGAAGGGCTTCTTGCGCAGCGCGGCAATCTCGGCCTCGCGCACGGCCAGGTAATAGTCGCGCTCGGCGGCATAGGGGTTGGTGCAGTCGCTGCGCAGGCGGCGCAGGAAGGCATCGAGCTCGACCCGGTCGTCGAGCGAGCGGGCCACCCCGGTGCCCAGCGTATAGGCCGGTGAGCTGAACGGCTGGCCTGCAACAGCAGGGACCAGCGACAGGTCGAGCACTCGCCCGACCACGTCGCGCGCCGAAGTGGCGCCGATCAGCGGGAGGTACATGTAGGGGCCAGGGCCGACGCCATAGAAGCCGAGCGTGTTGGCAAAGCCGTTGCGCTCATAGGGGAGCTTGAACGGCTTGCGCTTCGCCACATCGATCAGCCCGGCCACCCCGACGGTCGAGTTGATCCCGAACCGACCGATCGCCCGGAAGGCCTTGCCGAACTTTAGCTGGAGCAGCGAATTGACGAAGTTGATCGGCTCGCTGAGGTTGTTGAGCGCGTTGTGCACGCCCTGCCGCAGGGGCTTCGGCGCGGCCTTGGCATAGCCCATGGCCAAGGGCTCGACGAAGGCCTTGTCGACCGCCTGGACCGCCTCGAAGCTGACCTCGTTGACCGCAGCAGCCGGGTCGCCCTTGGGCGCGCCCTGCCCGGTCACGACGATGACGTTGGGGTCCTCCGGCGCGGGTGGCTTGGGCGTGGGCAAGGGGGTAGCCTGCTCCACCGGCGGGGGCGGAGCAGCAGGCGGTTCATCGACCGTTGGAGGAGCGGCCGCCAGCGCTGCGGCCATCAGGATCTGCAAGATGAAACGTCGCCTTCGGTTGGGTTCTGCCCCTGCATCAACCGAACTTGGTTGATAGCAGCCCCCTTGTCCATGGTTTATGCCGCCTTCACCCTGCCCGTCCCCCGGGTCAGGTGGGTGTCATCGCCAGCAGCGCCCAGGCCAGGACCGTGCCGATCACGAATAGCGGCCAGGACCAGTAGATCATGTGCTGGTCAAAATGCAGCCGCTCGATCAACAGCCAGGCGCCGCGTGAGCCCTGGCTGCCGATTGCCGAGCTGACCAGCCAGGACAGCAGCCCGCCTGGGATAAGAGCCTTGAACAGGTTCATAAACCGACCTCTCGGAAACGCCGGTCGCTAGAAAGAACAAATCAATACGGAAGGTCAAGTCTGTGAAGCTGTTGCGAGAATGTTGGCAACTGTCCGCGCCCGCTCCTCCCAGGTGCCCTTGACCGGCAGCCAGCGCACGCCAGCCCGGTCCAGCTGCGCTTGCGCCAGATCGGCAAAGCGTTGGCGCTCGGCCTCCGTTCCAAAGAAGCGCGTGCCATCGGCGACCCATGGGACATCGGCGGCGAACTGCAGGTAAAGATCGGCCTTGGGATAGGCCAGTAGCGCTTCAGGCACTTCACCGAACAGCATCGCCGCCCAGGCGGCAGTCATCAGCTGGTCGGTATCGAGGATCAGCAGCGGTGGCTGTTCGGCCAGAGCTGCACGGGTGACTTCAGCCTGTCCCTCGGCAATTGCCAGCAGGTCGGCCATGGTGAAGTCCGTGCCATGCTCCTCGGCATAGGTACGGCCATACTCGGGCACCCAGGGCAGGCCCAGCTCGCGCGACAGCCGTTCGGCCAGCACCGACTTGCCGGTACTCTCAGCGCCGTGAAAGCAGACGGTGAAGGTCACGCCGGAAGGGTGCTCTGCTGGCGGCGATAGACTGACATCCACTCGCGCAGGCCGAACAGGCTCATCACCAGCATGCCGCCATAGAGCCCCGCGGTCGGATAAAGCCCGCGGTCGATGTAGAGCAGCACTGCCGCGACATCGATCGCGATCCACAGCACCCAGTTCTCGATCCGGCGATAGCCGAGCAGGATCTGCGCCGCGACCGAGGCCCCGGCAATCGCGCTGTCGGCAAAGGGCATGGCCGCATTGGTGTACTTGTGCATCAGCCAGCCAAGGTTGAGGCTGAGCGCGGCCGTGACCGTCAGCCAGACCACCCGGCTGCGCCAGTCAAGCCAGCGCACGGCCACCCGGCTCTCATCCTCGCTGGCATCCAGTGAGCGGCGCCAGACGAGCCAGCCCCAGACATTGGCGAGGATAAAGAACACCTGCAGCCCGCTTTCGGCATAGAGACGGCTTTCGAAGAAGATGAAGACGTAGAGCGAGACCGAAGCAATCGCGAAGGCGAAGTTCCACTGCGAGCGGAAGATCAACAGGGCGATGTTGATCACGCCCAGTCCGGCGGCGAACCATTCCAGCGTCTTCAAGGTCTCCGCCGAAAAGATCATCCCAGCGCCGCCGCCCACTCGGCTTCCTTGAAGCCAACGAGGATGCCGCCAGGATGCTCGACAATCGGCCGTTTGATGCAGCTCGGGTTGGCCGCCATCACGGCCACTGCCTTGGCCTGATCGAGATGGCCTTGTCCGCGTCGGGCAGCTTCTTGAAGGTCGTGCCGGCGCGGTTGAGCACCTTGTCCCACCCCGCCGCATCGCACCAGGCAGCCAGCTTGCCGGCATCGGCCCCGGCCTTCTTGTAGTCATGGAAAATGTAGGCGATCCCGCGTCCGTCGAGCCATGTCCGGGCCTTCTTGACCGTGTCGCAGTTGGGAATGCCGTAAAGGATCAGGCTCACTTTGGCTGCCTTTCGAACTGGTGCGTGCGGGGATTGTCGGCGGTGTAAAGCGTGTAGCTGTCGTAATAGGCCTCGCGCCCGCGGCGCTGGACGGTGGCGTGATCGGCGTGGCGGCCCCAGCCATGGGCAGCTTCTTCGCTAGACCATTCGGACAGGGCGATCACCTCGCCATCATCGGCGACATAGCTTTTGAATGAAATGAAGCCGGGCTGGGCCTCGGCCAGCTCCTCCATCCGTGCGGCATCGGCGGCATAGGCGGCCGCGTCCATGTCGGGGCGTTTGCGGTTGCGGAAGACGACCAGGAACATGGGCGCTTCCTAGGGCGGCGAAGCCACGCTCGCTAGTGGACTTTTCACCACATTGCCGCCAAAGCCGCTGCACTATGTCGTTCAACACCTTCGGCCGTCTGCTGCGTTTCACCACCTGGGGCGAGAGCCACGGGCCGGCGCTGGGTGCCGTGGTCGATGGGTGCCCGCCGGGACTGGCGATCAGCGAGGCGGTGATCCAGCCGTTCCTCGATGCGCGCCGCCCGGGCCAGTCGAAGTTCACGACGCAGCGGCAAGAGCCTGACGCGGTGCGGATCCTCTCCGGCGTGTTTGAAGGGCCAGATGGACAACAACGCACCACTGGTACGCCGATTTCGCTGATGATCGAGAATGTCGACCAGCGCTCAAAGGACTATTCCGAAGTCGCCAAGGCCTATCGCCCCGGCCACGCCGACTATGCCTATGACGCCAAGTACGGTTTTCGCGACTATCGCGGCGGCGGGCGCAGCTCGGCGCGGGAAACGGCTGCGCGGGTCGCTGCCGGGGCCGTGGCGCGGCTGGTGATCCCCGAAGTGACGATCATTGGCTATGTCGCCGAAATCGGCGGCGATGCAATCGACCTCGCCAACTTCGATGCGGCCGAGATCGGCAACAACCCGTTCTTCTGCCCTGATGCAGCCGCTGCCGCGCGCTGGGAGAAGATCGTCGATGAGGCGCGCCTGGCCGGCTCGTCGGTCGGCGCGGTGGTCGAATGCGTGGCGACTGGCGTGCCCGCCGGCTGGGGCGCGCCGCTTTATGCCAAGCTCGATTCCGAACTGGCCGCCGCGATGATGAGCATCAATGCGGTCAAGGGCGTGGAGATCGGCGATGGTTTCGCCGCCGCCCGCCTGCGCGGTGAGGACAATGCTGATCCGATGCGGCCGGGTGCGGAAGGCCCTGAATTCCTCGCCAACCATGCCGGGGGCATCGCGGGCGGCATCTCCACCGGCCAGCCGGTCAAGGTGCGGGTGGCCTTCAAGCCGACCAGCTCGATCCTGACCCCGGTCGAAACGATCGACCGCGATGGCGGCGCGACCGAGATCCGCACCAAGGGCCGCCACGACCCCTGCGTCGGCATTCGCGGCGTGCCGGTGGTCGAGGCGATGATGGCGCTGGTCCTGGCCGACCAGAAGCTGCTCCACCGCGGGCAGTGCGGCTGAGCGCTAGAGCAGGTCGGCGAAGGCTGCGAAGACCTGCTTAAGGCCGCTGGGTTGATCGCCTTGCTGGAGTGTCTCCAGCGCCCCGGCGATATCGAGCGCATATTCGCCAACCGAATCCTCGCTGCGGCACTGCTCGGCCCCCAATGATCGCAGCAAGCGGATCGCCGGGCGGTTTTCCAGCAGGACCTGCGCATCGAGCACCGCAACCCCCTCAAGCTTGCAGTGGATCAGCAGCACGGCTGACAGCATCCGCGCCAGGCCCTGGCCATGGAAGGCATCGAGCACGGTGATGGCGAATTCGGCGCGGCGGCTGGCTTCGTCCGGGCGGACCGCGTGGATCACGCCGATGGCCTGGTGATCCGGATCGTCGCTCAGGATCGCGCCCCAGGCGAGATGGCGGTGTCCGTCGACATCGACCAGTCGTTCGATCACGTGATCGGGCACAGTCGGCGCGGGGGTAAAGAAGCGCAGGTAGCGCGACTGGTCGGACATGAGCGCCACACCTTCGCGCAGCCGCTCCTCGTCATCGGGGCGGACCGCGCGGATGCAGATCGCGCGGCCATCCTCGAGCCGAGTGTGGATGACCCGGTCGTCGAAGTCCTCGCTGACCGGGCTGGATGCTTCCATCAGAGCTTGTCTAGCCGCGCAGGACCGCGCCGAGTTTCCCCGCCGCCGCCGTGACCGCTTCGGCGATGCCCTTCAGTTCCGCCTCGGTATAGCTCTTCTCCGCCGGCTGCAGCGTTACTTCGACTGCCAGTGACTTCTGGCCTTCGGGCACGCCCTGGCCGCGGAAGTCATCGAACAGCCGGACGGCTACGATATTGGCCTTGTCCGCGCCCTTGACCGCGCGGACCAGGTCCCCGGCGGGGAGCTTGGCGTCGACCAGGAAGGCAAAGTCGCGTGTGACCGATTGCAGCGCCGGCGGCGCATAGGCCGGACGGGCGAAGGTGGCAGCGCCGCGCTTTCCCGGAATGGCATCGAGGAACAGCTCGACCGCCGCGACCGGGCCATCGACATCGAACTGCCGCAGCAGCGCCGGGTGGAGCATGCCGAAGCGCGCCAGCACGGTCTTGGGGCCAAGCCGCAGCGTCGCCGACTGGCCGGGGTGGAACTGCGCACCCGCCTCGCCCATAACTTGCAGGTTATCGACCGGCGCACCGGCTTCGGCCAGCAGGGCCAGGGCTTCGGCCTTGGCATCGAAGGCATCGAAGGACGCCGCCTTGCCGGTGGCCCAGCCGCGCGCGGTCTTCTCGCCCGCCAGGACCACGCCGAGCGTCAGGCGCTCGTCGCTATGGCCGCCTTCCCCGCGCAGATAGCGGCGACCGAGTTCGAACAGGCGCAGGCTGGTAGCGCCGCGATCGAGGTTGCGCCTGGCCGCCGAAAGCAGGCCCGGCAGCAGCGAGGGGCGCATGACCTTGAGGTCTTCGCTGATCGGATTGGCGAGGGTCCAGAGGCCGCCATTGCCATCGGCAAAGGCCGCCGCCTCGTCCTCGGGCAGGAATGACCAGGTGACCGCTTCGTTGAGCCCGCGGCCCGCGGCAGCGCGGCGCAGCTTGCGCTCCAGCTTCTGCACCGGGGTTGCGGTCGGGCGGGCCACGCCATCGACGCGAGGCAGGGCGACGCTGGCGACGTTGTCGAGGCCGTGGATCCGAACCACTTCCTCGACCAGGTCGGCCGCACCGTCGACGTCCGGCCGCCAGCTCGGAACAGCGACGTTCCAGTTTTCGTCTGCCGCGAAGCCGAGCGAGGCCAGAATTTCGTGCTGGCGCTCGGCCGGGATGGCAACACCGCCAAGGCCTTCGGATAGGACCGGATCGTAAGCCACGACCTTGGTTCCAGCCGGCGGGGCGCCAGCCTGGATCACTTCGCTCGGCTCACCGCCGCAGATCTCGACGATCAGCTCGGTCAGGATCGCGAGGCCCGCGTTGAGGAAGGCCGGATCGACTCCGCGCTCGAACCGGGCGCGGGCGTCGGAGGTGAGGTTCAGTGCGCGGCCGGTTTCGCCGATCCGGACAGGATCGAAATAGGCCACTTCGAGCAGGACGTCGGTGGTCGTCTCAGAGCAGCCTGAGTGCTCGCCGCCCATGATCCCGGCGATGTCATGCACGCCCTGGTCGTCGGCGATCACGGTCATGGCCGAGGTCAGGGTGTATTCCTTGCCGTTAAGCGCGAGGCAGCTTTCGCCATCCACGGCACGGCGGGCGAAGATCGCACCGCTGAGCTTGGCCAGGTCATAGGCGTGGGCCGGGCGGCCATAGGCCAGCATCACATAGTTGGTGATGTCGACCAGTGCCGAGATCGGGCGCTGGCCGGCGCTGAGCAGCCGGTCCTGCAGCCACTGCGGCGAGGCCCCGTTCTTCACGCCGCGGATCGCGCGGCCGAAGAAGGCCGGGCAGCCATCGGGATCGTCGGTGCGGATCGGCAGCGGGCAGGGGAAGCTGCCGGGGACGGCCTGAACCGCGATCGGCTTTAGCGTGCCGAGCCCGGCGGCCGCCAGATCGCGGGCGATGCCATAGACACCCATGCAATCCGGGCGGTTGGGGGTGATCGCCACGTCGAACACCGGATCGGTGCCGTGGTAATCGGCAAAGGCCGTGCCGACCGGCGCATCGGCCGGCAGTTCGATGATGCCGTCGTGGTCGTCGCCCAGCTCGAGCTCGCGGGTCGAGCACATCATGCCGTTGCTCTCGACGCCGCGGATCGCGCTCTTCTTGAGCTCGAACCCGCCAGCGGGGACAACCGCACCCGGCAGGCCGAGCACGCCGACCAGCCCGGCGCGGGCATTGGGCGCGCCGCAGACGACCTGGAGCGGTTGGCCGTCACCGGTATCGACGGTGAGCACCTGCAGCTTGTCGGCATTGGGATGGCGTTCGGCGGTCAGCACCTTGGCGACCTTGAACCCGACGAGCTTAGCGGCGGGATCCTCGACCCCTTCGACCTCAAGCCCGACGGCATTCAGCTTGGCGGACATCTCTTCGACCGAAGCGGTCGTTTCGAGATGATCCTTGAGCCAGGAAAGCGAGAACTTCATGCGTCTGCCCTCCTCAAGCCGCGGTGCCGACGCCGCCCGACAGGGTCGGGACGTCGTTGGGGTTGAAGCCATAGTGCGCGGCCCAGCGGGCATCGCCATCGAAGAAGGCGCGCAGATCATCCATGCCGTATTTCAGCATGGCGAGCCGGTCGACGCCGACGCCGAAGGCAAAACCCTGCCACTCGTCGGGATCGAGCCCGCCGGCCGCGATCACCTTGCGGTTCATCATCCCGCTGCCAAGCAGTTCCATCCAGCCGTGGCCCGGCGCATCGCCGGACCCGCCCAGCACGCGCTTGCCGTTCACCAGCGCGAAGCCGACATCGACCTCGACCGACGGCTCGGTGAAGGGGAAGTAGCTTGGGCGCAGGCGCAGGACGATGTCGTCGCGCTCGAAGAAGGCCTTGAGGAAGGTCTCCAGCGTCCACTTGAGGTGGCCGAGGTGGATGCCGCGGTCGATCACCATGCCTTCGACCTGGTGGAACATCGGGGTGTGCGTGGCGTCGCTGTCGCTGCGATAGACCCGGCCCGGGGCGATGATCCGGATCGGTGCGCCCTGTTCGATCATCGCCCGGATCTGCACCGGGCTGGTGTGCGTGCGCAGCAGCATGGCGCGGCCTTCGGCATCCTTGTCGGGGAAGTAGAAGGTATCGTGCATCGCCCGGGCCGGGTGGCTTTCCGGGATGTTGAGTGCGGTGAAGTTGTGCCAGTCGTCCTCGATCTCGGGACCGGTGGCGACCGCAAAGCCAAGGTCAGCGAAGATCTCGGCCAGTTCGTCCATCACCTGGCTGACCGGGTGGACCGAGCCGCGCGGGGCTTCCGGGGCGGGCAGGGTCAGGTCGACGGTTTCGTTCGCCAGGCGCGCTTCGAGGACCTGAGCCTCCAGCCCGGCCTTGCGGCTGGCCATCGCCTCGGTCACGCCTTCGCGCAGGGCATGGATCTGCGGGCCGACTGTTTGGCGATCTTCCGGCGACATGGCGCCCAGGGTCTTGAGCAGACCCGAGATCGAACCCTGCTTGCCCAGAAACTCGATCCGCAAGGCCTCCAGCGCGTCGAGATCCTGCGCGGCGGCAATGCGTGCCAGCGCCTCTTCACGGGTGCTTGCGTAATCCACTGGTTTGGCCCTGTCCTTTGCTTGGAATGCCGCCTTTAGCGGCCTTGGGGGCAGGGTCAAAACCGAATCTGCTAATCGGTCGGGGTGATTGCCCCGGCCGGCACGTCGAGCGTCTGGACCGCCGCGCCGTGGACCCGGGCGCGCTCATACATGAAGCGTTCGAGCACCGGGTGCGGCATGGCGGCATATTGGCGCGGGCTCATCCCCATGAACTCGCGGAAGTCGCGCACGAACTGGGCCTGATCGTGATAGTGCTGGTCGATCGCCCCGATCCACTTTAGCGAGCGGTCGAGCATGAACTGCGCCAGGCTGCGCATGAAGCGCTGGCGGCGCAGCAGCAGCTTGGGCGGAAAGCCGAAGTGGCGCAGGCACAGCCGCTCGACCGTGCGCTGGCTGGTGTCGACACGTTCGACCATGCCCGCCACCGTGCCGACCTCGGGATCGACCAGCGCGGCATGGATCGCGAGGATGCGGGCTTCCTCCTCGGGGTCGATCGGCGGAATCGCCTCGAAGAAGGCGATGATCCGAGCCAGTTCCTCGGCTTCATCTTCCGGGCGCAGGGTCAGGCTGTCGGCCAGCGGGCGAAAGCGGGCAAAGCTGTCATGGCGATCGCCATCGGCGATCAGGTTGGCATGATCCCCTGCTGGCAGGCCGATGAATCTTGCCCAGCCCAGCGGCATCAGGCCGATCCCCCAGAAGCGGGTTGGGCCCAGACGGAAGTTGGTGGCGCGGGAGCTGGGGCCAGTGCCGACGAAGCGGGCGTCCTCGACTCGGTCCCCGCCGTCGATCCACGAGCAGGGTCGCTCGCCCGAAAAGAACCGCAGGTTGGCCCATTCCGGCTGCAAGGCATCGGTGACCTGCTCGCCTGGCGGAACGTCAATTTCGGTCAGATAAAAGGTCGTGAAGCAGGCCTGCAGCGATGGCGGCGGGGCGTGGAACCGCACCTTTACGGCGACATTGGCGGGCTGAGTGTCAGGCATCAGGGTCGGTGCAGGGCCTGGACGGCGGCTCCGGCGGCTGCAGTTCGGGCCTGAGCTGCAGCGCGCAGCACCGGGTGCTCCAGCGCGCCGTAAGCGCTGGGGCTCATGGTCATGAAGCGCTTGAAATCACGAACAAAGTGCGCCTGATCGACATATTGGCAGTCAAGCGTCCGGATCCATGACAGCGAGGGATCGAGCATGAACTGCGCGAGACTGCGCAGGAACCTTTGGCGGCGCAGCAGCAGTTTGGGGGAAAAACCGAAGGCCCGCAGTGACAGCCGCTCCAGCGAGCGCGGGGATAGCCCGATCCGCTCGGCAAATTCGCTGACCGTCCCCGAATCGAGATCGACCAGCGCACCGTGGGCGGCCTTGATCCGGGCTTCGTCCTCAGCTGGCGGGCGCTGGTCGAGCATTGCGAGCAGGAAGGCATCGATCCGCTGAGCCTCGGCCGCAGGATCCGCCTGGCCGGTAAAGATCGTGTCCAGCAGTGGAGCGAAGTGCGCATAGGCGGCGGTGGCAGCACCGTCGCAGGAGCGGTCAGCCAGATTGATGGCGGAATGCCCTACCAGCCGCGCCCAGCCTAGCGGCAAGAGGCCGATCCCCCAGCTGCGCATCGGCCCGGTGCGGAACCGCGCGGCCAGGCTTGTTGGCCCGGTGGCGATGAAATGTGGCATGGGGCGCAGCGGTTCGGCGCCGATCCCGGCTTCCCAGCTGTCATTGCGGGCAAAGCGCAGGTTGGCCCATTCGGGATGCAGCCAGTCCTCGATCCAGGCATCCGGGGCGATATCGACCTCGGTCAGGTAATAGGTGCTGATATAGGGGGCCAATGCCGGCGACGGCATGAAGAAACGAACCCGCACCGCCTCGCCCAGTCGCTGGCTGCTCATTGCTGCTTTTTCACCCCTGTTTCCCGTGGTCGCACCGGGATTGGCAGTGATACTTGCATTGCCGCAAGGCGCCCGCAAGCCCCTCAGGCCGATTGCGTCAAACCGATACGAAAAGGGCGCGGACAGTTTCCCGTCCGCGCCCCTTGCGCTTGGCAGGTTGCCTGCGGCTTAGGCCGGCAGGGCAGCCTTGGCCTGAGCGATGACAGCAGCGAAAACGCCGCCTTCGTTCATCGCCAGGTCGGCCATCGTCTTGCGATCGAGTTCGATCCCGGCCAGCTTGGTGCCGTGGATGAACTGCGAATAGGTCAGGCCTTCGGCGCGAACCGCAGCGTTGATGCGCTGGATCCACAGGGCGCGGAAGGTCCGCTTCTTCACCTTGCGGTCACGGTAAGCGTACTGGCCGGCCTTTTCGACCGCCTGACGCGCAACGCGAATAGTGTTCTTGCGGCGGCCGCGGTAGCCCGCTGCCTGTTCGAGAAGCCGCTTATGCTTGGCGCGGGTGGTTACACCCCTTTTGACACGTGCCATTGTTCAGTACTCCTCAGTTCAACCGAGCCCGTAGGGCGCCCACTTCTTGATCGTCTTCGCATCTGCGTCAGAGATCGTGTCGGTGCGGCGATGCTGGCGGATGTACTTGGCGTTGTGGCTGATCAAACGGTGCCGCTTGCCAACCGCACCGTGCTTGATCTTGCCGGTGGCGGTCAGCTTGAAGCGCTTCTTGACGCCGCTCTTCGTCTTGAGCTTGGGCATTTTCGTCTCCTTGTTCGAGACACGTCCAACCGGCCATGGCAGCCCTTGTTAGCCAGGCAGGTCATCGAATCCGTGTCAATGAAGGGGGCGCCCCTAAGCAGGAATCGCCCGGAAGGCAAGTCCTAAGCTTCGCCGCGCCCGCTGAACTCCTGCAAGTTGGCGGCTTTGAGCCAGGCCCGGAAGTCGCGCCGGGGATCGACACGGTACCATCCGGGGGTGCCCCATTCATGCGGTAGACGGTCACCGGCTCTCCGCTGGTGAGCGCCATCGTCTCGCGCAGGTACCAAGAGGTGCCGGGCGATGCGGGATCATACTCTTCGTAGCGATCCAGCGCGGCAAGGTCTTCTGCGGTAAAATCGGGACCGGCGGCATAGACCTGGCCGTGAACCTTGCCCTCGCCAGGGACCAATGCCGGGTACCAGCCATCGCGATCCTGCACGGCGAGCAGCCGGCCAGTCAGCAATGCCGGGCCTTCAGGCACCAGCCGGCGATGGATCGCTGCGATCTCAGGGTTGCTGTTGCCCGCTTGCAGCGTGCCATAGAAGAAGAAGCGCATCAGCCGGTGTTGGCAAACCGCAGCCCATCCGCCAAGAGCAGTGTCATGCCAGACCGCCTGATCCTGACCCTGTCCTGCTGTGATCGCCCCGGAATAACCGCGCGGGTGACCGGACTGCTGTTCGAACTGGGCGGCAACATCCTTGAAGCCCAACAGTTCAACGACATCGAGGATGGCGAATTCTTCATGCGCGTCGCCTTTGCGCCTGGTGGCAGCGGTATCGACGGATATCGCGCCGCGCTGGAGGGACTGGCGGGCGAGCTTGGCATGCGCTGGACGCTGCGGGCGGCCAGCGCCGCGTGCCGGGTGCTGATCCTGGTCAGCAAGTTCGACCATTGCCTGTCAGACCTGCTCTACCGCCAAAGGATCGGCGAACTGCCGATGGAGGTGGTGGCAATCGCCGGCAATCATCCACGCGCTGCCCTCTCGGCGGCCTTGCCCGATGGCGTGCCCTATCACCACTTGCCCGTCACCCCCGAAACCAAACCGCAGCAGGAAGCCGCGCTGCGGGCCCTGATTGCCGAAACCGGGGCCGAACTGGTGGTGCTGGCGCGCTACATGCAAGTGCTGTCGAATGCGCTCTCTGCCGATCTCGCCGGGCGCTGCATCAACATTCACCACTCGTTTCTGCCGGGCTTCAAGGGCGCCAAGCCCTATCACCAGGCCCATGCCCGCGGGTCAAGATGATCGGGGCGACGGCGCATTACGTCACCGCCGACCTCGATGAAGGGCCGATCATCCACCAGG
>JACDQK010000067.1 GCA_015657645.1 Novosphingobium sp. | reverse complement strand
CTGCTCATGACCTGACCAGTCGAGCCCGCCGAGGTAATCGGCGACCGAGATCTGCGCTGCGGCCGCCAGGTCGGCCAGGCTCATCGTCGCGCCGGCCAGCCAGGGGCGGTGATCGACCAGGTGATCGATGTAATAGAGATGCTCATGCGCCAGCTTCATCGCCTCGCGCAGGACGCGCGAATCCGGTGACTGGCGATAGACCAGCCGCTTCTTCATCCGCTCGTGCAGCAAGGGCGCGGTGACATCGCCGAAGAAATTCTCGTCAAACAGCGCAACCAAGCGGCGGATCTCGGCGCGGTTCGCCGCCGTGCCGTTGATCAGCGGCAGCTTGTCGACCGTTTCCTCGAAATATTCGCAGATCGCACGGCTGTCGCAGAGGGTAATGCCCTTGCCCGGATCGTGCAGCACCGGGGTGCGGCCGGCCGGGTTGAGCGCGAAGAACTCGTCACGCCCTTCCCACGGGTTCTCGCGCCACAATTCGTAGGCGATGCCCTTCTCGCTCATCAGCAAGCGGACCTTGCGGCTGAACGGACAGAGGGGGAATTGGTAAAGCTGCCACATGACCACTCGCCATGCCCAAGGACAAACGCCCCCGTCCACCGGCACACGGGGGACGGGGCGCAAAAAAGCGGGGGAAAGCCGCGTGAGCGGGCTATTCTTCGGTGGCTTCGCCGGCGGGCGGCTCGTCCGGACCCACCGGAGCATCGCCTGGCAGGCCGGCGGGCAGCGCCGCTTTCATCTGCTCGGCCACCTTGGCCAGTTCGGGCAACATGGCATCCATCGCCCCGGCCATGGCCCCCATCGCGCCGACCATGGCCGGAGCCTTGCGGCGAATCTCTTCCGGCAAGCGGCGCGCATCGCGGCCGGCGACATCGGCCAGCGTGGTGCCCTTGCGCAGCTGGCGCGCGGTGCGCTTGTCACCGACGGCTTCGGCCGCCTGGCCAAAGGCCGAGACGTCCATCTGCAGCATGGCCTTGGCCAGGCTCGCCAGCACGCCGGCCATGGCTTCCTGCGTTTCGCGGTTGCCGAGCGTGCGCGACACTTCGCCCAGGCCGGTTTCGGCGGGCTTGGCCGCGGCCGGCTGCGACAGGACAAGCGCGGCCAGCGGCAGCGCGGCGACGAGGGCGAGACGGGAAATAACCATGGGCGTTCAAGCTCCTGCACCCGGACACCCGGGCTGCGGGCCACTAGGGCGCAGCCGCTTTCACCAGGCTGAACGTCCTGTGCAACATTCCGCAAGCTGACGCGAAAACGCGATCAGATGTTGCCGCGCAGCAGGACGGAGAAGATCGGGCCGATCTCGCGGCTGCGGCTTTCGGTGAAGGCGACGGGCGAATTGTTGCGGCGGCCGGTCCAGACCGTCCGGTCGAACAGGTTGCGCGCGCCGAAGATGTTGTTGACCGAGGCGCGCACCGTCAGCCCGAAGACATCCTTGTGCTCGACGAACACGCTGGCGAAGGTCGGGCCTTCATAGCCCAGCCCCACTTCGCCCAGACGATAGTAGTTCTGGAACTGGTTATAGTTGGCGAACACCCCCCCAGGCGAAGTCGCTGCGCGGGATGTCGTGGCGGAACGCCAGCTCTACGCCGACATCGCGGGTGTTGCTGATCGGTCGCGGCGCGCCGGTCAGCGGATCGGTCACCCGGCTTTTCTCCAGCGCCAGCTTCAGGTCGATCTTGGCGCCCTTGAAGCCGAGCGGCGCAAATTCAACCGTGTTCGACCATTCCAGGCCATAGCGCCGCCCGCCATCGAGGTTGCCGGGGCTCTCGCCGGTCAGCCCGATCGGCACGATATCGACCAGATCGGAGATCCGGTAATCATAGAGCCGCAGGGTCGAGCTACCCCATTTGCCCAGGCTTTTCTTAGCCTCCAGCTCGAACTCCCAGCTTTGCGGGGGGACCAGCTCGGCGTTGCCGGCATTGGCATTGTCATCCTGCAGCGAGACCCGCGCCAGGAAATCGCCAAAGGACAGCTGGCCGACGCGGCGGCGCGCCTTGAACGACAGGTCAAAGCCCTTCTCCACCTCCCAGGCCAGCGAGAGCGAACCCTTGGGCCGCCAGAAGGCGCGCTGGACGGCCGCCGCGCCGGTCTGGGTGAGCCGCGAATATTCGGCCCCGCCGGTGACCTGCAGCGAAAGATCGGGCGCGAGCTTGCGCGACCATGACAGGATCGTTTCATAGCGATCCTCCTGCACCCCGCCGGTCCCGTCCGGGAAGGGCACAGGATCAAATTCGCCGCCGGGGGTCAAGGTGAACAGCCGCGCCGTGCTGTCGAGCCGGTTGAAGGCCGCCTCGGTCGAAAGCTGCCAGTCCGCCCCGCCCATTTTCCAGCCATATTCGGCCCGCGCAATCCGCTCGGTCTTTTCGGCGTCCTGCTCAAAGCGGTCGCCCGTGTCAGGGCGGCCATCGGCATAGGTAAAGACCGATTCGACGCGGTAAGGTTCGCTCTCGCCGCGCAGCAGGCCGATGACCTTCAACTTGCCGGGGCCGAGCTTGAAGGCCAGATCGCCGCCAATTTCGTAATTGCGCTCGCGCTCGCTTTCGACCAGCGCGCGGTTGCGGCTGACCCCGCCGACCGGCTTTCGCACCTCGTCCATCGTGAAGCGGAAGTTCTCCCACATCCGGCTGGCGTTGAGATTGACCGCCAGTCCATCCGCCCCGGCATATTTGAGACCCAGCGAAACCTTGGGCGGGTTATAGTAGGACAGGATCACGTCGCTGCGCTCTTCCAGCAGCGTACCGTTGGCGGAACGGATCTGGGCGAGGCCGCCAGCCCCGCCGCGGTGCGACAGATGCGACAGGCCCAATGTATAGCCAATCTCGCCCAGCTTGCCGCTGAGCGAAGCCTCGAACCGGTTGTGCAGCGGCTTGGTGAACTTCTCGCGCGCTTCGAAGCGATAGGCAAAGTTGCCCGAGATGCCATCGTCCTTGACCACCAGATTGGCGACCTGCCCGGTCAGCCCTGGCACGTTGAGCGTCGCGGCATCGACAATTTCGACCCGCACGACGTTCCGGGCGGCGATCCGGCCGAGCTGGGTGAAGGTGTCCTCGCTCTTGCCGGTCAGGCGCTGACCATTGACCAGGACGTTGGCGGTGGCCTGGCCCAACCCGCGCTGGCCGCCATCGTCACGGATGGCGAAGCTGGGAACCTGGTTGAGCATGTCCAGCGCCGTGCGCGGCGCGAAGCGGGCAAAGAAATCGGCCTGATAGGTCTGCCCGCCGCTGGGACCGGCGCTCTCTTGCGCCGATGGCGGGGCGGACCCGTCCTGCGCCCAGGCCGGGCTACAGAGCGTTGCGAAGATTGCCGATCCAGCCAGCAGCGCTGGCCGAACCTTGTGCCACAGCGGCATCGGAACTCCCCATCCCATTATCAGTTGTCAGGGTGCTATAGTTGGATAACACGCCCGACTGACAGGGACCATCGACCAGCGACATAGAACCGGCGATGAACAGCTCAGCCTTGTCGATCAACCGCTTACGGCTGACGACGGCGGTCCAGGGGGACGTTCGCGTCGAGCATGGCCAGGCACGGCGCCTTGAGCGCGGCGCGCGTCTCGCTCTGGCGGACTGCTGCAACCTCACCCCGCATCAGCGTCTGCAGCGCCGGCCGGTCAAGCTTACCGACGTCCATCGCCCGGGCGCTGATCCGCACGAAAAACTCCCGCCCGCGCTGGGTGATCGGCGGCCAGTCGCGCGCGCCTGGCGGGCTTGCTCGGCCGAAACGACCGAGAACAGCGCGGCGCAGCGCAGCCCGGTCTGCACTTCGGGCGGCAGCTTGGGAGTGGCAGTCTGGGCCGCAAGCGGCGCGGCCAGCAGGGCGAGCAAGATCAGGGGAAGCTTCATGCAGACAAGCCTAGCGCGGCAAAGCTGAACGCCAGCCGATCAACCGATCCAGGCGGCAATATCGGCCGCCACGGCATTGGCCGCGCGGTTGAGCGCCGGGGCGATCGCTTCGGGCTTGGCCGAGACCCCGCGCACGACGCTTTCGAACCGGCGCGTCTGGACCATGCCGCCGGGGCCGCTGCGCACGGCCTCAAAGCGCACCACCACGGCTTGCTCGGCGGCGTCATAGCCCATGTCGATCAGGCGGCCACCGATGCGCTGCGCGGTCTGATTGGCGGTCCCATCGTCTTCCAGCACCAGCCGCTTGCCCGAGGCGCGCAGCGTTTCGGCGAGCAGGCTGCGGAACTGGCGGGCCGGCCGTTCGACCCAGGCCGCATCGGCCAGGTAGGCAATGCTCGAACCGTTGACCCGCACCGCCACGCGCAGCACGGCCAGCTTGCGATCGACATCGGGCTCCAGCACCAGCAGCGCATCGCCCTGCCTGCCGCTGGTCTCGGTTCCGGCCGCGGGTGCCTGGACCGGGCTCAGCGCGATCAGCGTGGCCGGCTGCTTGCCGCCGCCCAGCCCCAGGCAGCCGCTCAGCAGCAGCGCCAGCGATGCAGCGGCAAGTGCGCCGGGCAGACGAATGGTCATTGCTTGTACTCCGGCAGCTTGTTGCCCCCCAGCAGCGCGCCG
>JACDQK010000066.1 GCA_015657645.1 Novosphingobium sp. | reverse complement strand
CCGGCCAGAACGGCCAAAGGCAGCGCCAATCATGACGCCGCCCTTAGCCGCTTGCCTCGCCAGAGGCAAATATAAAGATTGCTTTATATGTTTTCCGAGCGGCTCAACGCGCCCAGGCGAACCGGGCCGAGCCGTTGCTGGCCAGCAGCTGGTCGGCCGCTTCGGCCAACACGGCCGGCCCTTCGGCCTGCGCCAGGCTGCGGGCGGCGACCTTCAGTTCGGCGCAGCTCAGCCAGGGATGCCCCTGGCCATAGGTGTTGGCCATGGTCACGCTGAGCTTGTCGAGCGCGCGGGCGGCCTGGGCCGGACCAACCCGGGCCGACAGCTGCCACTGCAATTGGCGGGCAGCGCCATTCAGCGCCAGAATGTGCTTGGTGGTGAAGCGCTGGTAGTCCGGCTGGAAATTGTCCGCCGTGTTGCGACAGCGCAGCCCCGTGACCATCAGCATGATATCCAGCCGCCGCAGCTTCTCGGCATCCGTGGCCGGGTTGGCCTGCGCCGGCGCCGATGCCAGCATGCCCAAAACGGCCGCAGCCGCTACGATTCCTTTTGCGATCCCCATCTTGCAGTCTCCCGGCGGGACCCTGCTCCCGCACCAACAGACTGCGCCGACTCCTTTACTGGTTCTTAAAGCGGCGGGGTAAAGCAAAATTAAGCATAACCGCCCGTTGCCCTGCGGCCAGCGCGGACTATATCCGGCAAGCAAGATTTCCCTTCCAGACAGGAGAACGATGATGACGATTGCTGTTGGCGACAAGCTGCCCGACGTGAAGCTGGTCAAGGCGACCGAAAACGGCCCCGAAGCCGTCCAGTCGGTTGACTATTTCAAGGGCAAGCGCGTGGCGCTGTTCTCCGTGCCCGGCGCCTTCACCCCGACCTGCTCGGCCAAGCACCTGCCGGGCTTCGTCGAGAAGGCTGACGAACTGAAGGCCAAGGGCATCGACGAAATCGTCGGCACCGCGGTCAACGATCCCTTCGTGATGGGTGCCTGGAACAAGGCCTCGGGCTCGTCGGACATCACCATGCTGGCCGATGGCAATGCCGATTTCGCCAAGGCCGTGGGCCTGACCATGGACGGTTCGGGCTTTGGCCTGGGCCTGCGCGGCCAGCGTTTCTCGATGGTGGTGAATGACGGCGTGGTCGAACAGCTCCACGTTGAAGCCCCGGGCGAGTTCAAGGTCAGCTCGGCCGAATACCTGATCGAGAACCTCTGAACCGATGGATTGGGGGCAGCTGGCGATCAAGGCGCTCATCTCGGGCGCGGTGATCGCGGCTGCCTCTGAAATCGCCCGCCGCAGCCCCGGCTGGGGCGGGCTGATTGCCAGCCTGCCACTGGTTTCAACCCTGGCCTTGATCTGGCTGTGGCGCGATACCGGCGATGCCGGGCGCGTAGCCCACATGGCACTCTCTTCCAGCCTCTATGTCCTGGCTTCGCTGCCGGCCTTCGTGATGATCGCCATGCTATTGCGCAAGGGCGTTGCCTTCCCCCTGGCGCTGGGCGCATTTATGCTGACGGGTTGGCTCGGCTACTGGCTGATGCAGGTCATGGGCCGCCGCTTCGGCTGGCCGGTCTAGGGGATGACGTAGGTCACCACGGCCTGCCCGACAATATTAGCCGGATCATCCTGCCACAGCCGGCAATCGACCGTCGCCAGCCGCTTGCCCAGCTTGAGCAGCACCGCATCACACCACACTGTCTGCTGTTTTACGGCGCGCAGGAAGCTCATGTTGAGATTGCTGGTCACCGCCATGGCAACCGGGCCGATATGGGCCAGGATCACGGCATAGGCCGCCCGGTCAACCAGCCCCATCTGCGTCGGACCCGAAACGATCCCGCCGGGCGCAGGTTGGTATTGTCCGGCTCCAGCGCCAACCGCACAAAGCCGGGCTCAATCCGGTCGATCCGGCCCAACCGGTCGTGGTCGCCCACCGGAAAAGCCTGCACGAAAAAAATCCGACAGTTGAGCAACGGTCATGACCGGGACCAGCTCGGCCATGTCAGTAGCCCATCAGGCTGAGCACTTCCTTGCGGCTGCGGTTGTCATCGAGGAAGCAGCCCATCAGGCGGCTGGTGACCATGCCGACACCGGGGGTGCGCACGCCGCGCCCGGTCATGCAGCCGTGCTGCGCCTCGATCACCACGGCCACGCCATGCGGCTGCAGGTTGTCCCAGATGCATTGCGCCACTTCGGCTGTCAGCCGCTCCTGGATCTGCAGGCGGCGGGCATAGGCCTGGAGCACGCGGGCGAGCTTGGAAATGCCGACAACGCTGTCCTTGGGCATATAGGCGATCGCCGCCTTGCCGGTGATCGGGGCCATGTGATGTTCGCAGTGTGACTGGAACGGGATGTCCTTCAACAGCACCAACTCATCATAGCCGCCCACTTCCGCGAACTGGCGCGAGAGGTGATAGGCCGGGTCCTCATTATAGCCCTCGCAATACTCCTTCCACGCGCGCGCGACGCGCGAGGGGGTGTCGAGCAGGCCTTCGCGCTGCGGATCGTCACCCGACCAGCGGATCAGCGTGCGGATCGCCTCCTGCACATGATCGGGCACCGGCAGCTTGCCATTCTCGTCCAGCCCGTGGTCGTGATCGCATCCCATCGTCAAACCTCCAGTCGCGGGCGGCGCAGGAAGCCACCTCGGCGAAACAGCCCCCGGCGCTTGCTGAACGGTTCGAACAGTTCTTCGGGCCGTTCCGGATCAAGCAGGGCGTTGTCCGCCACCGCTCTCTCCGTTTCGCTCAAGGGACGCAAGGCAAAAGGCTCAAGGGACTTGCCCTGGCGCGGGGCGTTTTCGATCAGCGCGAACATCGATGGATCGCGGGCCAGCGCCTCCTCCACCGCGCGCGCGGCAGGCCGAGGTGTTCGGCCAGCAAGGCCTGGCGCAGCTTGGTGATCCCGGCCTTGGCATGGCCGTTGCCCGGCCGGGCGGCATCGATGAACATGTCGCATTCGCTATCCAGCCCGAGCGAGCGGTTGTTCATATTGGCCGAGCCGATCCGCAGCACCTCATCATCGACGATCATCATCTTGGAATGAACATAGATCGGCGTGCCAGCCGCATTGCGGGGCACGAAGATGCGGAAGCGGCGCAAGTGATCGCGTTCGGCAACGGCCTGGGCCAGCTGCACCCGGGCCCCGTCCATCGCCACGACTTCCAGCCAGCCTTCGGCCGAGACCGGATTGATCAGTACGATTTCGGGCGGATCGGGCTCAGCCACACGCCGGGCGACCGCTTCGGCGATAGTGCGCGAGGCGAAGTACTGGCTTTCGGCATAGATGAACTTTCGCGCGCGGGCGATGTGTTCCAGGAACAGGTATTCGATCTCGCGCACTTCGCTGACTTCGTTCCATTGCGAACGCGTGCGCGCAATGCCCACCTCGACATCGGTGAAATCGGCCTTGAGCGTGCTTGGCCAGGGGCTGGACACCTGCGGCTCACAGGGTTCCAGCGGCGATGCGCCAGCCTGAACCCAGCGCTCGCGCCCCAGATCGCCCAGCGCCTTCGCGGCATCGCCTTCGACCATCAGGGTCAGGTCATGCCAGGGGCCGAACAGCCGCGGCGAATAAGGCAGGCGGCGGCGCAGGTCATGTTCCTTGTGCTCGGGCGTGTCCCAGCGCCCGGCGGTCATGTCGATCCCGCCGCAGACCGCAAAGCGATCGTCGATCACCACGATCTTCTGATGATGGCTGCAGCCCAGCGGGTGGGCCGAATCGAACTTGAAATCGATCGCCGGATTGCGCCACCAGCGCCAGAGGTCGAGGATCATCGAGCCGCGGAAGATGAACTTCAGCGCGCCGAAATTCCATTTCAGCACCCGCACCTCAAGCCCGCGGGTGCGCTTGCACAGCCAGATCATGAACGGCCCCAGCCGCGCCGGCTGGTTGAGCTTGTCTGGCCGGTTCCACCAGCGCCGCCCCTGCCCCAGTAGGATCCGGGTATCGAAATCCCAGCCGATCATCATGATCCGTTGGCGTGCCCGCATCAGTGCCTGCTGCATCAGCGCGAAATAGGGTGCGGCATCGACCACCACATGGACGCGGCTGGCCCTGGCATAGCGCCAGACCGATGGGGACTGGCCCGCCTGCACTGAATCTGTCGGTTCGTCGGCCACAGGGCCTCTTAGCTGGTCAAGCGAGGCTGGGCAGCAAAAACCGTGCGGGGCGGTGGTGTTGACCGCGAGGCGCCCGGAACGATTGTCCTCGCCTGCGGCTCGGTCGTCTCCGCTTCGCTTCGACTTGCGAAATTCGCAGCGGACCGTGACCCGCCATTACCAAAAGAGGCCCACCTTGCGGTGAGCCTCTTTTGGTAATGGCGCGCCCGGAACGATTCGAACGTCCGACCCTCAGATTCGTAGTCTGATGCTCTATCCAGCTGAGCTACGGGCGCGTTGGAAGGGCGCACATAGGCAGGTCACTCGCGCTTGGCAAGCGGCTAAATCGACGAAATCAACGCCTCGGCCAATGGAACATCGAGCGGCGGCATGGCGTGCGCCAGCAGCTCTGTCGGGGCAACCCAGGCAATTCCCTCTCCGGTCAGGCAGACCGGTTCCCCATGCCAGCGGCGGCAAGTGTAAAGCAGGATGACATGCGGGTTGCCGGGCTCGCTGGCGCGGGCGAGGTAGGCCAGATCGGCGGGATCGATCGTCACGCCCAGTTCCTCCTCCAGCTCACGAATCAGTGCTGCATCAGGGGTTTCCCCGGGCTCAACTTTACCGCCCGGAAACTCCCACAGGCCCCCCCAGCGCCCCGCCCAGCTTGCGCTGATGCAGCAGAATCCGGCCATCCGCGGCGATCAGGCGCCCGCCACGACCGGAATGATTGTCGGATTATTTTGCACGTTAAGGTCCGATCTCAATCAATCATTAGGAATGTAATGCGATTTCAACCCTTACCCGCACCAATTGCGGAGAGGGAACGATGAAGAACCAATTCCTCATAAACCTGATCCGTGACGAACGGGGGACGTCAGCCGTTGAAATGGGGCTGATCGTCGGACTGATCGTGATTGCCATGTTCTCGGCGCTGCAAGGCTTTGCCAACGCCAACATGGATATCTGGACCACTGTCCACAGCAAGGTTGGTGCGTCCAACCGCCAAGCAAACGGCGGTTAAACATTTCGCAAGACTTATCACCTAACTCGGGGATCGCTCGATCCGGGTGACAGGGAAAGAGCCGGGTACTTAGACTGCTACAGGAGACTAATCATGAAGTTCATCAACAAGCTGTTCCGTGACGAAGCTGGTGCCACCGCGATCGAATACGGCCTCATCGCCGTTGCCGCGATCACTGCCATGCAGGGTCTGGGCAACGAACTGAAGACCACCTTCAACACTGCCAAGGGCAGCATGTCGACGGCGAACAACTCGGCTGCCTAATAGGCCGAGGCCGTAAGGCTAAACGGATCGGGGCGGCAGGGAAACCTGCCGCCCCTTTTCGTTTGTCCGAAACAAAGGCTCAGTTGGTAACCAGCTTGACCTTGTCCCCGGCCTTGATCCGGCTGGTGGCGGTCAGGCCATTGAGCACCAGGAACCGGTCGAGCGGCGCATCGGTATAGGCCATGCGGTTGGCCAGCGACTGGACCGTATCCCCGGCCTTCACCGTCACCACTGCCAGCTTGCGCGGCTTGATCGCCGCTGCTTCCGCCGCCGAGATCCGCCGCATCGACCGGTACATCGAATCGAACACCGCAGCCCCGCCGGCCTGGGTGATCGTGACGAAGTGATAGGCCTGGTCCGCGCCGAACTGGTAGGCGAAGACCGTGACATCGACCGTGCTCTGGCCAGTGTTGACCCGTGCCGTGGCATAGGCGGCCGGCAGACCGTTAACCGTGGTCCGGCTGATCTGGCCGGGATCGATCTGCTGCTGGCCCTGTTCGGTCAGTGCACCAAACGCGCCGCGCACATAGGCATCGAGATCGCCCGAGAACGGCCCGGTGGTGAACTGCCCCCGGCCCGACTGGCCATTGATCGCCACGGCACGGGTACCGTTCATCATGTAGAACCCGGTCGGCGCCTCATAGGCCAGCTTGAGCTCGGGATGGGTGAAGCGGCGTCCTTCGACCATGCCCTGCTTGGGATCATCGCCATAGGTCATGCCCGCGATCCGGGCCAGGAAGGTGTCGCGATTGGTGACACCGCTGGCATTGCTCCCTGCCCGCGCCAGCGCACTGCGGACGCGCGAGGCGGGATCGGGGTGAGTCGAAGCCCAGGCCGGCACCTGGCTGGTCGATCCCGTTAGCCGCGCATCGAGCGCATTCTGGTTGGCCAGCGATTGCAGCACCGTGCCCATCGCGCGCGGATCGTAACCCGCCTTGCGCAGGTAATCGATGCCCAGGTTGTCGCTCTCGGTCTCCTGCCCGCGCGAATAGCGCAGCGTCAGCAGCTGCGAGCCCTGCAGCAGGCCGCGCTGGATCACCTGGCCGATCTGGTTGTTGCCCAATACCGCCCCCGCCAGCACTGAACCCAGCACGCCCAGAATGGTGTTCTTCGTCGCCGCGCTCTGGCGCTTGTTGGCGTGGCGGGCGGCGACGTGACCGACCTCATGCCCCAGCACGCCGGCCAGTTCGGCCTCATTGTTCATCAGCGCGACGAGCTGCCGGGTGGTGTAGATATAGCCGCCGGGAATCGCGAAGGCGTTGTTCACCGGTGAATTGAGCAGGGTGACGGTAAAGTCCCCGCGCGCATTGCTGAGGCCCGATTGCACGGCAATGTTCTTGCCGATGGTTTCGACATAGAGCGCCTGGGGCCCGGTCTCCGCCCCGCCGAATTCCTCCAGCAGCTGCGGGTGGGCCTTGGCCCCGTCAGCCTTGTCCTTGGCGCTGATCGCCTGGACCGGCGCGGGCCTGGCCACGGCCTGCGCACTCGCTTCCCCGCCGCCATACGCAGCGGCAGTCACGATTGCCGCACAGCCAGCCGTGGCCAGTGCGATGTGTCTGAATTTGCTAGGCATGATAAGCGTCCCGTTCCAGTTGACCCGATACTATTGCTAGACCGGATGAACGGAATTGGAACACTAAAAGTTTGCCAGGGGGCATCCCGCCCCCGCGCCGGTCAGCCTTCGCCGATCCGCAGGAAGC
Organism: Novosphingobium sp.; assembly: GCA_015657645.1. GTDB lineage: Bacteria > Pseudomonadota > Alphaproteobacteria > Sphingomonadales > Sphingomonadaceae > Novosphingobium. The sequence continues at coordinate 18,431 of JACDQK010000066.1, read as the reverse complement.
GTTCCTCGCGCAGCGCGCGCAGCTTTGCCGGGCTGTGCTTGCCCAGCGAATCGAGCTCTTCGCCGATCGCCTTGGCCAACGCCTGGATCGCCAATGCGGGATCGCGGTGCGCCCCGCCGACCGGTTCCTTGACGATCCGGTCGATCACGCCCAGCTCCAGCAGGTGCTGCGCGGTCACCCGCATGGCTTCGGCCGCGTCCGCCGCCTTTTCGGAGGTGCGCCACAGGATCGAGGCGCAGCCTTCGGGGCTGATCACGGAATAGACCGCGTGCTCGAACATCAGCACGCGCTCAGCGCTGGCGAGTGCCACCGCCCCGCCCGAGCCGCCTTCACCCACGATCACCGCGACCATCGGCACTTCGAGCGCGAGGCAGGCCTCGGTCGAGCGGGCGATGGCTTCGGCCTGGCCGCGTTCCTCGGCCTCGACCCCCGGGAAAGCGCCCGAAGTATCGACCAGCGTAACCACCGGCAGGCCGAAGCGGCTGGCCAGTTCCATCAGCCGGATCGCCTTGCGATAGCCTTCGGGCTTGCCCATGCCGAAATTGTGCTTGATCCGGCTCTGGGTGTCGTGGCCCTTCTCGTGCCCGATCACCACCACGCGGCGCTCACCCAGCTTGGCCAGTCCGCCGATGATCGCGTGATCCTCACCATAGCAGCGGTCCCCGCCGAGCGGGACGAAATCGGTGAAGGCCCCGGCGATGAAATCGCGGAAATGCGGGCGCATCGGGTGGCGGGCGACCTGGGTCTTCTGCCAGGGCGTCAGTGCGGCATAGGTGCTGGCGAGGAGGTCCGCGCTCTTCATCTCTAGCCGGCGGATTTCCGCGGCAATATCGACATCGCCGCCTTCAGCCGCGGCGCGCAGCTCGGCAATCCGCGCTTCAAGCGTCGCAACCGGCTTTTCGAACTCGAGATAGGAAATCATGGCTCCGCGCTAGCCCGCCGGGCGGCGATGGGCAAGAGGATGCCGCGCGTTGACCAGTTCGACCAGCCGCGCGGAATCGACGTGAGTGTAAATCTGGGTGGTGGCGATATCGGCATGGCCCAGCAGCGTCTGCAGCACCCGCAGGTCCGCCCCGCCCTCCAGCAAGTGGGTGGCAAAGGCGTGGCGCAGCACGTGCGGGCTGACCCGTTCCGGATCGAGCCCCGCCCGCGCGGCCAGACCGCGCAGCAGCTGGAAAAGGCGCACCCGGGTCAAATGCCCGCTCTTGCCAGTCGAAGGAAACAGCAGCCGCCCCTTGTCGCCGCGCAAGGCCAGCCAGCGCGACAGCGCCTGCCGCGCCCGGCCGCTGACCGGGACCATCCGCTGCTGCCCGCCCTTGCCGGTAATCGTCAGGAACGGCGCATCGCGCGGCACGGCGCTGAGCGGAAGCGAAACCAGCTCGCTGGCCCGCAGGCCCGAACCGTACAGCAGTTCCAGCAAGGTCAGCAGCCGCACCGCCTCGGGCCGGTCCCCCGCCGCTTCGGCCTCGGCCACGGTGAACAGCGCTTCGACATCGGTATGACCAAGAATGCGCGGCAAGGGCCGCCGCGTGCGCGGGCGCGGCAAGGCCGGCGACGGATCGTCCGTCCGCCAGCCTTCATCGACCAGGAAGCCGAAGCACTGCCGCAGGGCCGAGCATTTGCGGGCCAGGCTCGACGGCGCGAGATCGGCCCAGGCCTTGGCGAGCCTGGCCAGGCCATCGCGGTCGACCCCGGTCAGCGGCCCGACCAGCGCCTCGGCCGATTCAAGGTCACGGCGATAGGCCGCCAGCGTATTGGCCGCAGCCCCGCGCTCGGCTGCCAGCATGGCCAGGAATGCGTCGATTGCCGCCGACAGCGGCCTAGCCCCGCGCCACCGCTTCGGCCGCGATCATCCGGGCCTCGGCCGACAGGCCAACCCGGTTAAGCGCCGAGACGATGTGGTAAAGGTGGACGCTGGTCATCTTGTCCCAGCCATCGCCCTGCATGCCCACGCCCGCCAGGAAGCAGACCAGCGCCGGGTTATTCACATCGGCCGCCTGGACAATCAGCCGGGTCCAGCGGGTCTGGCGATTGAGGTCAATCTCAAGCTTTGACGCAAAGTCTGCCGCTGCCGTCTGATCGACCCGGCCGAGCCCGGCCAGGCCGGCTAGCAGGAAGCGCGACTTGCGGTAATTGTCGCTGTCATCATTCGAATAGAACGAATCCAGCGCGCCCGAATCGATCGGATTGCCGCGATTGGGGGCGGCCAGCGCCAACTGGGCCCAGGTCAGCGAGCCGACATCGGCCTGGGCACCCCAGCGCAGCGCATTGCCATCCAGCCCCGCCGCCAGCATCGCCGCGACCAGATCGGCCGACTGATCGGCAAAGGCATCCTCCACCGGCATGCGCGCGGCGGCATAGGCGGTCAGCACCAGCCGCGAATAGCGCGTCCGGGCATCGCCGGCGCCGTCCCACAATTGCGTGATCGCGGCCATCCGGTCGGCCGAAGCCGCGCCCGTATATGCGGTGCGCAGCAGGCCCGCGCGCTCGGCCCATTCGCCGGTGATGTCTTCCTGGGCGTAGATCTGGCTGTAGAGATCGACCATCGCCGCGCTGGACAGGATCCCGGCAGCGGCAGCCTTGTCCGCTCCCGCCGCACGGCTCGTCAGCGGCACCATCGGCGCAATCGCAGCGGAATAGGCATAGCGATCGGGGGCACCGCGCATTAGCGCCGCCGGCGGTTCAAGCCCAGTGGCAATGGTGAAGGCATAGCGCCAGGGGTTCATTTCGCTGACCCCGTCCCACTCGATCGTCACCGCGCGCGCGCCGTGCCGGCGGCCCCGGCGTATTTCTGCGCCAGCAGCATGTCGATCTCGGGCCAGACCTTGCCGCCCTGCATCCGGTCGAGCTGGGCCATGGCGGCGGCGCCATCGCCCTGGAAGGCCTGGCAGACAGTGCGCAGCACGCGCCATTCGGCATCCTTGCGCGCCCCGCCCTGGACCGCAATGACCGGGCAGATCCCGGTAATGTCCGCCGTGAAGGCATAGGCATCAAGCGCGGCGCGGGTCAGGTTATCAGTGTAATTGCCGGCATCGACATCCTGCACCACGGCGCGGGCCACTTCGCCCTCGCCCATCCGCACCAGCAGCGCGGCGCGGCTGGCGGCGAAATCGGCCGGGTTCAGGCCCTGCGGCGGATCGAGCCGCGAAGCCAGCGCGCGGCGCAGCAGGATATGGCCCCAACGCGAAACCAGCTGGCCCTTGTTGCCATCGAGCGCGGCGCGGACCAGCGCTCCGCTCTGGTTGGCGAGGGCCTTGGCTGGCAGACCGCCCTCATAATCGGCCAGCACGCCGACCTGCTTCAACGAACGGCGTGCGGCTGGCGGCATGTCGGAACGCGGCTTGAGGCCGAGCAGCTCGTCGAGCTCGTCCGGCGACATTTTCTCGAGCTCTTGCAGCGTCGGAATGCGCACCCCGGCTGGCAGGCCCGGCGCGGCGGGCGTGGCAGCGCCCGGCACCTGCTGGACCACTGGCACGGAAACCGACGAGGCACCGCCGCTGCCCGCGCTGCCTTTGGTGACAGTGACCGGCGGCGGTCCGGAACGCGAAGGGCCGGGGCGCGGCTTGTCAAAACCCGGCGGCAGCAGCGATTCGGGCGCGTCCTGCGCGATCACCAGCGCAGAGCTCAAGGCCAGGGCCGAACCCAGCGCCAGCAGGGCCGCATTGCGCCTCATTGCGAGACTCCCGGCAGCGTCACCGGCTCAGCAATCAGGCGCTGCGGCACTTCGCCGCCATCGTGCCAGGCCCAGCCGAGCAGCGCCACAAGCGCCGCCGCCAGCACCAGCCATCCCATGCGCACCCTCACCGCCACAATCGCCTTCCTGCCCCGAATACTTGCGAACCCGGTTAGCCCATCTATAGGCAGGCCCGCAATGGACCATGACGAAACCGGACTTTCGACCACGGAGATCGCCGCCCTGGCGCGGCGGATCGACCGTCCGGTCGTGCTGGTGGGGATGATGGGCACCGGCAAGTCGAGCATCGGCCGCCGCCTTGCCGCGCTGCTCCACCTGCCCTTCGTCGATGCCGACGAGGCGATCGAGGAAGCCGCGCAGCTGACCATTGCCGAGATTTTCGAGCGCCACGGCGAAGCCCAGTTCCGCGATGGCGAGCGCCGCGTGATCGCCCGGCTGATGGACGGGGAGCGCAAGATCATCGCCACCGGCGGCGGGGCCTTCGTCAATCCGGAAACCCGGGCGCTGATCCTCGCCAAGGCGATCACCGTCTGGCTCGATGCCGATATCGACACCCTGGTTGAGCGCACCGCGCGCAAGGACACGCGGCCGCTGCTCAAAAGCGGCGACCCGCGCGAAATCCTGACCCGGCTGCGCGAAGAGCGCCGCCCGGCCTATGCCGAGGCGCCGATCCATATTACTTCCGGGCGCGGGCCCCAGTCGCGCACCGTGGCGCGGGTTCTGAAGGAAATCGACGCATGGCTGTAATCCCGGTCGATATTGCGGGCCGCCCCTATGAAGTTCACGTCGGCAGCGGGCTGCTGCCCCGGCTGGCCGAGCTGGCGGGCAAGCGGCTCCGCAAGGCGCGCGTGCCGATTGTTACCGATGCCAATGTCCATGCCCGCTGGGGCGGCGCAGTCGAGGCGGCGCTGAGCGCGGCCGGGCATGAGGCCGTGTGGCGCGTGCTCCCCGCTGGCGAAGCGACCAAGAGCTGGGACCAGCTTGCCGCGACGGTCGACTGGCTGCTGGCCGAAGAGGTTGAGCGCGGCGACAATGTGATCGCGCTGGGCGGCGGGGTAATCGGGGATCTGACCGGCTTTGCTGCATCGATCCTCAAGCGCGGCTGCCAGTTCATCCAGGTGCCGACCACGCTGCTGGCCCAGGTCGATTCGAGCGTCGGCGGCAAGACCGCGATCAACACCCCCGCCGGCAAGAACCTGGTCGGGGCCTTCCACCAGCCTTCGCTCGTGCTGGCCGACCTTGACGTACTGGACAGCCTGCCACGCCGCGAACTGCTGGCCGGCTATGCCGAGGTGGTGAAGTACGGCCTGCTGGGCGATGCGCCGTTCTTCGACTGGTGCGTGGCCAACGGCGCGGCGATGCTGGCCGGAGACGCGGCACTGCGGGAATATGCCGTCGCCCACTCGGTCGCGGCCAAGGCGGCCATCGTCAAGGCCGACGAGCGTGAGACGCTGGGCCTGCGCGCCCTGCTCAATCTGGGCCATACCTTCGGCCATGCGTTGGAGGCCCAGACCGGCTTTTCCGACCGCCTGCTCCACGGCGAGGGCGTTGCGCTCGGCATGGTCCTGGCGGCGCGCTTTTCGGCCCGGCGCGGGATGATTTCGGCTGACGATGCCGACCGGATCGCCGCGCACTTCGCGGACGTGGGCATGGCGAGCGAAATCGCCTCGCTCGGCCTCAACTGCGATGGCCAGGCGCTCGTCGCGCACATGCTCCACGACAAGAAGATGGACGCCGGCACCCTGCCCTTCGTCCTGCTGCGCCAGATCGGCGAGGCCTTCCTGGCGAAGGATGTCGACCTGGCCGAAGTCGCCGACTTCCTTGACGGGGAATTGGCCCGCTAGGCTTGCCACTCACCCCCGACGCGTGGCAGCTTTTGCGCGGGATGGATTGTGAGGGGGATGACGATGACCGGATTTGACCGGCGCGCGGCCGTGCTGGGCCTTGCCGCCCTGCCACTGATCGGCGCGGCCCCTGCTCTGCCCACCGGCCCGCGGCGCGTGACCGTTTACGAAGCGAAGCGGATCATCACGATGGAGCCGGCCCTACCGCAGGCGCGCTTTGTCGCCGTGGCCGATGGCATGATCCTGGGCCATGCCATGACGCTGGAGGCGCTCGCCCCCTGGACGCGCGGGCAGGACGTGACGGTGAACCGCGAGTTCGCCGGGCAAGTGCTGATGCCCGGCCTGATCGATCCGCACGTCCATCCGATGCAGGCCTCGATCATGCTCAACCTGCCGTTCATCGCCCCGGATGACTGGGACCTGCCCTCGGGCCGCTATCCCGGCGCGCAGAGCCCGCAGGCCTGGCATGCGCGGCTCAAGGCAGAGCTGGCGCGATCACAGGCCGATCCGTTTATCTGCTGGGGCTATCACCAGCTGTTCCACGGCCCGCTCGATCGCCGCGCGCTCGATGCGATTGCGCCGGACCGGGCTGTGGTGGTCTGGCAGCGCAGCTTCCATGACGTGATCGTCAACAGTGCCACGCTCAAGGCCTGGGGCCTGGCCGATCCCGCCAGCTTCGCCGCCGCCCTCGCCGCCGCCAAGGCCGATCCGCGCGACAGTGATCTCGACAAGGGCCTGTTCTCCGAAACCGGGCTGCCGGTGGCGCTGGCGAAGATGCAGCCGGTTCTACTGGGCGGCAGCAGGGTGCGCGAGGGCATGGCGGCACTGCAGCGGATGATGCTGACCAGCGGAGTGACCACCGCGTCGGACATGGGCACCGGCATCTTCGCCGATTTCGCCACCGAAGCCGGCCTGATCCGCACCGCCTTCGAGCGGCCGGGCAATCCCTCGCGGATCATGCTGATGCCGCTGGCGCACCAGGTCCCGGCCGAGACGGACCTTTCGGCCTGGCTGAGCGGGATCGAGAGCCGCTTTGCCGGGGGCCACGTGCGGGTCGATCGCCGGGTCAAGCTGCTGGCCGACGGCGCCTTCTTTGCGCAGAACATGCGGATGAATGCGCCGGGTTACAGCGACGGCCATATCGGCAAGTGGATCACCCCGCCCGATCAGCTCAATGCCCTGGCCCAACGGTTCTGGCAGGCCGGCTTCTCGCTCCACATCCACGTCAACGGCGATGAGGGCCTCGACGTGACGCTGGCCGCGACCGGGAAACTGGGACGCCGCGCCGGGCAGACCGTGACGCTAGAGCACCTGGGCTATTCGACCGAGGAACAGAACCGCCGGATCGCCCAGCAAGACCTGATGGTTTCGGCCCAGCCGAACTACATCCGCGTGCTGGGCGATGCCTATGCGCTGGATGGCCTGGGGCCGGACCGCGCGGCGACGATCAACCGGCTCGGCTCGCTGGAGCGCAAGGGCGTGCCGCTGGGGCTGCACAGTGATTTCAACATGGCCCCGCTCAACCCGCTCTACCTCGCCTGGATCGCCGCCAACCGCGTCACCCTGGCCGGCAACCGCAAGGCGCCGGACGAGCGGCTCTCGCTCGACAAGGCGCTACGCGCGATCACGATCGAGGCAGCGCAGGTGATCGGGATGGACAGCCTGGTCGGCTCGATCCGCGCCGGCAAACGCGCCGACTTCGCGATCCTGGACCGCGATCCCTACGCGGGCGGGGCCGCGCGGCTGAACGAGGTGCGGGTCGCCGGTGTAATCTTTGAAGGAACGGTGACCCGGGTCTAACGCCCGCCCGTCACATAGAGGCACTGCCCCGTCACCCAGCTCGAGGCGGGCGAGGCGAGGTAGACGACGGCGGCGGCGATGTCCTCGGGCATGCCATAGCGGCCCATCGGGATGCCGATCATCTCCAGCAGCTTGGCGCGCTTTTCGTCGGTGTCGGTGCCCATGCAATCGTCGAAGTTCTCGGTCGGGATCGGCCCCGGCGCCACGGCATTGACGCGGATCTTGGGCGCGACTTCAACCGCCAGCGTCGTCGTCAGGCTGTTCACCGCCGCCTTGGCCGCGCCATAGGGGCCGTTCTTGACCTGCGGACCATAGGCCGAGCGCGAGGAGATGTTGATGATCGCCCCGCCCTCCTGCATCGCCCGCACCGCCGTCGTCGCGCCAAGCCAGACGCCCTTGAGGTTGAGCGCGATCTGCGCGTCGAAATTGTCCTCCGGTGTCCGAGTCAGGTAGCGCGGGGTGCCGTCGGGAATGCCGCCGGCATTGTTGACCCAGATCGTCAGCTTGCCGAGCTGCGCGACGGTCTCCGCCGCCAGCCGCTCCAGCGCGGCGGCATCGGTTGCGTCGGTCACTAGTGGCAGCGCCCGCCGCCCTAGCGCGCGGATTTCGTCGGCCACCGCATCGAGATCGGCCTGGGTGCGCGAGGCAACGGCAACGTCAGCCCCCGCCTCGGCCAGCCCGATCGCGATCGCCCGGCCAATCCCCTTGCCCGCCCCGGTCACCACCGCCACCTGCCCATCGAGCCGGAAATTGTCGAGAATACCCATCGCCTGATCCTTGCCGTCGCTGCTGTTGCAATGGTGGAGAGATTTAGGCGGGCGGGATCAGAGCGACACTGGCGGTTGAGATAGGGTGGGAGGTTAGCCGCCACGTCAGGCAGCTAACGGATCGAAATGTCGGAAAGCGGACTGTCCGGACACGACAACATTGCGGATGTTCGTTCATCAAAAGGCGAAGCCTGAAAGCCGACACAACCTAAGCGCGATCCTGCGCCAGCGAAATGGCGACATCTGGGTGGACAGGCGAATGGCAGCTTTTCCCGACAGAACTCCAAAGCTGATTAGCTCCACCACTTCACACTGCGCGTTTCAGATAGTCCACCAATGCCCTAACCTTACGCGAAACATAAGCGTTTGACGGGAACAGAATCCACGCTGCCGTATCGAAGTCGGCGGCGGTCGCTTCCCAGTCCGGAAGCATGTCGACCAGCGCGCGGCTGGCGAGATCGTCTGCGACCATCCAGTCAGCCAACAGGGCAGGCCCCATCCCGTCGAGCGCCGCGCGGCGAATGGCTGCAGGGCTGGAGATCGCCAACCGACCCTCCACCGCAACCTGCTCGATGCCCTCTCCACGCCTGAACGACCACATGGAGCGATAGCCGGGAAGCGTCAGCCGCAGGCATTGCCGATCGGCTAGATCGCCGGGTTTCGAAATGCCTCCTGAATCATCGAGGTAGGCGGGGCTCGCCACCACCCGATAGCGCGTGTCCATCAGCCGCGTCGCGATCAGGTCTCCGCTTGGCCGGACGGCGAGCCGCAGCGCCAGATCGATCCGCTCTGCCGCAATATCGACCACCGAATCGGTCAGCACGGCTTCGATCGCGATGTCCGGAAAGTCGGCCATGAAGCGGTGCAATCGCGGCGTCAGCCAATGGACACCGAAGGCAGTCGATGCGGTGATGCGGATCAGGCCGCTGGGCTGGGTGAGGGCATCGCTCGCTGCCTCGCGCGCCGCATTGAGCTCAGCCACCAAGGTCAGCGAACGTTGCAGATAGATTGATCCGGCCTCGGTCAGATTTAGCCGCCGCGTCGTGCGATCGAACAGGCGGAAACCCAGGTCGTGCTCGAGCCCGGCGATGGTGCGCGAGACAATCGACGGATCGACCAGCCGCTTGCGGGCAACGGCCGCGAACGACCCTTCGGACGCCACATCGGCGAAGCATTTGAGCGCACCGAGAGAGATTTCATCCTGATTCATTAATGCGAAATTTGCACGAAAGTATGGCCAATTGCAATATTTCCGATCCAGATTGCGTAATCCATATCGGCTCCATCAACAAGGAGATGATGATGACCACTATCCTCAGAATTGACGCCTCGGCCCGTCCCGGTCCCGCTCATGCGGCCGGGGAACAGGCCTCTTTCAGCCGCACGCTGGCCGATGCCGTGCAACAGGGCCTGACTGCACACCATGGCCAACTGGTCGCCACCATGCGCGATCTTGCCACCGATCCGCTGCCGGCCATCGCCGATGCCACCATCAAGGGATTCTACACCCCTGCCGAGGCGATGGACGACCGGCTGCGGGCGGCAACCGCCCTGTCCGACACCTTGATCGCCGAACTTGAAGCTGCCGACATCCTGGTTATTTCCACACCCATGTACAATTTCGCGGTCCCTGCGGCGCTGAAAGCCTGGATCGACCAGATCATGCGGATCAACCGAACCTTTGCCTATGAGAACGGCGAGTTCAGCGGGCTGCTCAAGCGCAAGCGCGCCTATGTCGCCTATTCATACGGCGCGGGCGGTTATGGCGACGGCGGGCCGTTGCATAGTTACGATTTCATGAGGCCCTATCTGACGATGATCCTCAATTTCATCGGCATCGAAGACGTCACCAGCTTTACTGTCGAGGCCACCACGGCCGATCCGGCCACGGTCGATGCGGCGATGGTCGCAGCGATCGAGGGGATCGAACGCCACTTTGCCGGTACGGGAGACCTCTGATGATGAACCCCCATATCGATTTGTCGGGCAAGACGGGTGTTGTCACCGGAGCCAGCCGCGGGATTGGCGAAGCCACCGCCAGGCGCCTCGCCCAAGCTGGCGCGAACGTGGTGCTGCTGGCGCGCTCCGCGACCGACGTCGCCAGGATCGCCGACGAGATCGGATCGCAGGCCTTGCCGGTCGTATGCAACGTGGCGGACTGGTCGTCGGTGCAGGCTGCCATGGCACGCGCCGTCGAGCACTTCGGTGCCATCGACATCCTCGTCAACAATGCCGGCGTAATCGATCCGATCGCCCGGATCGCGGATGCCGATCCCGAGGGCTGGAGCCGCGTGGTCGACATCAACCTGAAGGGGGTGTTCCACTGCACACGCGCGGTGCTCCCGGTGATGAAGCGTCGTGGCACAGGGACGATCATCAACATTTCGTCGGGCGCCGCCACTAGCCCACTGGAGGGCTGGTCTCATTATTCCTCGACCAAGGCAGCCGTTCTGATGTTGACGCGCTGCGTGCACAAGGAAGAAGCGGGCAACGGCATCCGGTGCGTCGGCCTGTCGCCGGGGACGGTAGCGACGCAGCTGCAGCGCGAGATCGCTGCAGCCGGGATCAATCCGGTATCGAAGCTGGCATGGTCCGACCATATCCCCGCGGAATGGGCGGCCGAGGCGGTCGTGTGGCTGACCAGCGATCCAGCCCGCGAACATGACGGAGGCGATTTCTCGATCAAGACCGACGCCGGGCGGGCAGCCGTGGGATTGCCATTGCTGTAGACAGCGGCGATTTCCGCTTCGGGGTCGGGAGCTGCCGACTTGGCGTGAAATGAATGAAGGTCGGCTTCGGCGCTTTACCGCCTAGAAGCCGCCTTTCAGCAATCCCCAACAAAGCGGCCATAGCCCAAGTCAAACCAAAATGCTGATTGCGGACGCGACAGGTTCAACCCGCAAGCCACACCCCATTTTCCTACACCGCCAAAAGCTGCCATCCTCCCGGCCATGCCCCAGCCCCGCCCCGCGCGATGAGTCGCGCTGCTTTCCGTTCTGTCCCCGCCAGGCCGCGCCGAGTGCGCGGCCTTGGTGTGTTTGGGCCGCGCTTTTTTCTTTGCCCGGCGGCGCAACTGCCGGGTTTCACGCCGGAACCGGCGCAATTCTGCGGGATGCGCGATGTTGGAAGAAGCGGACAAGGTGTCAACTGTGTCAACTTGAGCGTCACGCTGGCGGCGCGCGGGCGGCGCTTGCCAGCGTGCCGTCAGCCGGGTAGCCCGTTACACACGAAACCATCCGGGGGGATGACATGACTGTTGCCGAAGCCACGCCAGAGCTTGACCTGCCGGCGCACGACCGCGCCTTTCTGGGCCATCCCAAGGGGCTGGGGTACCTCGCCTTTGTTGAGGGGTGTGAGCGGTTCTCGTACTACTCCATGCAGACGCTGCTGGTGCTCTACATGGTCAAGTACCTGCTGCTGCCAGAGAACATTGGCGGCGTGATCGGGCTGCAGTGGCTGCAAGGCGCGGCCTATGGCGGCAAGGAGGGCCAGCCGCTCGCCTCCGCCATTTTCGGTGACTATTCCAGCCTGGTTTACCTGACCCCGATCGCCGGCGGCCTGATTGCCGACCGCTGGCTGGGTCGGCGGGCGACTCTGTTGGCGGGCGCGGTGGTGATGGCGATTGGCCACTTCCTGATGGCCTTTGAGGGCCTGTTCCTGTTTGCGCTGCTCGCGCTGGTGGTCGGCGTCGGGCTGTTCAAGGGCAATATCGCCAGCCAGGTGGGTGAGCTGTACGGCCCCAAGGACCTGCGCCGGGCGATGGCCTTCCAGATCTTCTACATCGCGATCAATGTCAGCGTGATCATCGCGCCGCTGATTTCGGGCACGCTGGGTGAGAAGGGGGGCTGGCATTACGGCTTTGGCACCGCCGGGGTGGTGATGGTGGCGGGCCTGATCCTGTACATCAAGGCCGGGCCGTGGCTGCCCAAGGAAGACCGCGCGGCGGATGCCAAGGCCTCGGCCGACGGGATCGACAGCAAGCGGCTGCTGGGCTTTACCGCCGCGGCGCTGGTCGTGCTGTTCCTGCTGGGCCAGGTGGTGCCGCAGATCGCCGCCATCGGCATTTCGGGTGAAGTCGGCCTGGCGGTCGCGCTGGGCCTGCTGGCCGCAGTCACTCCGGCTGACCGACCGCGGGTGTTTGCCCTGCTGATGCTGATCCCGATCCTGGCGCTGGCGATGCTGACCAACCAGCAGATTTTCAACGCCTACCTCGTCTGGGCGGACGAGCAGTTCCAGCTGACCTTCTTCGGCACCACCCTGCCAACCAGCTACATGATCACCATCGATGCGGCGCTCAGCTTCTCGATGCTAGCGGCGGTCGCGCTCTACTGGAAGTGGCGCAGCGACAAGGGCGCGTGGGAGCCGGATGAGATCGGCAAGATGATCATCGGCAGCTTCTTCGTGATCGGCGGCGGGCTGTGCCTCTATATGGCGGCGATCACGCAAGGGGATGGCAAGATCGGGCTGTTCTGGCCGGTGATGTTCCACCTGCTCAATTCGATCGGCTTTTCGCACATCATGCCGGTCAGCCTGGCGCTGTTCACCAAGGTCGCCCCCAAGGCGATCGTCGCGACGGTGGTGGGGATTTACTACCTGACCTTCTTCACCGCCAACAAGACCGTGGGGATCATCGGCGGCTGGTATTCGACCATGGATACGCCGACGTTCTGGCTGGTCCATGTCGGCACGGCAGTGGCCGGGCTGATCGGGTTCGTGGCCTTCAAGGTGGTGATCGGCCAGCGGCTGAATGAGGCCTAGCCGAAGAGGAGATTAGCCAAAGAGGGCGATGGACTGCATCCCGGCGGCGATCGCCTCGCCATCGGCGTTCCAGATGCCCATGTCCTGGCTGGAGCAGCCGTGTTCGGCATAATTGCCCGCCGCGCGCAGCAGCCACCAGCCATCGCGGCTGACGGGCGCCGGGGTAAGGAGGTTGACGATCCAGGTCATCGAGCTGACCGCCGTGGTCTTGCTCATCAGTGGCATCACCCCCGGCGGCAGGGCATCGGCGCAGAGCAGGAGTTCGACCATCGGATCGACCCCGACGCGGTCCTTCAGCCGGACCCACCAGACCAGCTCGGGCCGCTTGTCATCATCGCGCGGCAGGGCGAAGCGGCGTTCGAAATTGCGGGTGAAGAGCGGGCCGAGGTGTTCGGGGAGGACCGCCGCTTCATCGACCGGGACCAGTCCGGCGGGCGGCGGGGCATCGTGGAGGTGCAGGCTGCTCTCGACCGGGCCCATGAAGACGAAGGTTGCGGCCAGGCCGACGCCGGCCTCGCTGGTCACCTCGGCTGGATCCAGGTCGCGTTGCGGCCGCGGCGCAAGGTCCGGGTGGTCACTTCGACCTCGCCCGCCAAGGGGCCGACGAAGTTGATGGTGGCCGAACGGAGCGGCGGCAAATCGGGGGCCACCTTGCGCGCGGCTTCCAGCGCCAGGGCCGAGGACAGCCCGCCATAGGACGTGCGGCCCTGCATCCACTCTTCGGTGATGGTGGCGACAAGACCGGTTGCGGTCGGGCGGGCAGCAGCTAGGATCGCGGGAAGGCTCATCGGCTTTCCTTTGACGTAAACGGAAAGCAGGTCAAGGCGGGGTTAGGCATGCAATTCATCGATCTCTCGATCCCCATCACCAACCACGTGGTCTCCGACCCGCCGGTGATGCGGCCGCAGATCCACTACACCACGCATGAGACCAGCTGGGAGCAGATCGCGCTGTTCTTCCCGGGCCTCGAGAAGGACGACCTGCCCGATGGCGAAGGCTGGGCGGTGGAAACACTGACGCTCTCCACCCACAACGGCACCCACATGGACGCGCCGTGGCACTACCACTCGACGACGGACAGCGGTGCGCGGAAGGCCCCCAGCATCGACGAGGCCCCGCTTGATCGCTTCTTCCGGCCGGCCGTGAAGCTGGACTTCAGCGCCCTGCCCCACGGCACCGTGGTCAGCGCTGCGCAGGTCGAGGCGGAGTTGGACCGGATCGGCTATGCGCTCCAGCCGCTCGACATCGTGCTGGTCCAGTCCGGCGCGGTCTATGGCACCGACAACTTCACCGATCAGGGCGTCGGCCTTGGCGCCGAAGCGACGCTCTGGCTGACCGAGCGCGGGGTCGAAGTGGTCGGTACAGACGCCTGGTCATGGGACGCGCCCTTCAGCCACACCGCCCGCCGCTGGGCCGAGCAGCGCGATCCCAGCATCATCTGGGAAGGCCACAAGGCCGGCCGCATCCGCCCTTACTGGCAGATCGAAAAGCTGACCAACCTCGCCGCCCTGCCTCCGCACGGCTTCACGCTGAGCTGCTTCCCGGTCAAGATCGAAGGCGCCAGCGCCGGGTGGATCCGGGCGGTGGCGCTGATCGGCTAGGCTACTCCAGCTCCAGGATCACCGCGTCGACCGCCAGGCTGTCACCAGCCTTGGCGTTGACCTTCTTGACCGTCGCGGACTTCTCGGCGCGCAGGATGTTCTCCATCTTCATCGCCTCGACCACGGCCAGCGGCTGGCCGGCTTCGACCTTGTCGCCCTCGTTCACATGGAGCGCGACCAGCAGGCCCGGCATCGGGCAGATCAGGAACTTGGAGAGATCCGGCGGGACCTTCTCGATCATGTGCTGGGTCAGGTGGGCGATCTTGGCGGGCAGGATCTGCACCTTGTGGATCGCCCCGCGCGTGGTCATGGTCAGGCCGGTGCGGGAGGGTTCGATCTTCACGCCATAGCTGATCTCGCCCACCTCGGCTTCGACCAGCCGGTCGCCCGGCGTGTATTCCAGCGCCAAGTCAACCGCTTCGCCATCGACGGTGATCTCCTCGTCGAGGCTGACGGCATAGGTCGTGCCATCGATCGTCACCGCCCAGTCATAGGGCGGCTCAAGCTCGCCATCGAGCTGGCCGTCGATCTGGCGGGCGCGATCGGCGCGGGCGGTGACGATGAAGCCGGCGATGGCGGCCAGGTGCTTGGCGGTTTCGGCCGAGGTCGCCGCGCCGGTGAAGCCGTCGGGGTACTCCTCGGCGATGAAGCCGGTGGTCAGCTCACCCGAGCGGAAGCGCGGGTGCTGCATGATCGCCGAGACGAAATCGACATTGTGGCCAAGGCCCTCAAGCTGGAACCGGTCAAGCGCCGCGATCTGCAGATCGGCCGCCTCGTCGCGGGTTTCGCCCCAGGTGATCAGCTTGGCGATCATCGGGTCATAGAACATCGAAACTTCGCCGCCTTCATAGACGCCGTCATCCACGCGCACCCCGCCCAGCCCGCGGCGGCCATTGGCGGCGCCATCGTCCTCCCAGCCCGGCACCGGCGGCTGATAGCGCACCAGGCGGCCCGTGGAGGGCAGGAAGCCGCGATAGGGGTCTTCGGCGTAGACCCGGTTCTCAATCGCCCAGCCGTCGATCTTGATGTCATCCTGCGTGAAGGCCAGCTTCTCGCCAGCCGCGACGCGGATCATCTGCTCGACCAGGTCGATCCCGGTGATGCATTCGGTGACCGGGTGCTCCACCTGCAGGCGGGTGTTCATTTCGAGGAAGTAGAAGCTCTCCCCCGTCGGGTCCGCGCCCGACACGATCAGTTCGACCGTGCCGGCGGAATAATAGCCGACCGCGCGCGACAGGGCGACGCACTGCTCGCCCATCGCCTTGCGCATCTTGGGCGTGACGAAGGGCGACGGCGCTTCCTCTACCACCTTCTGGTGGCGGCGCTGGATCGAGCACTCGCGCTCGTTCAAATAGAGGATGTTGCCGTGCTGATCGCCCAGGATCTGGATCTCGATGTGGCGCGGGTTGAGGATGAACTTTTCGATGAAAACGCGGTCATCGCCGAAGGAATTCAGGCCTTCGCGCTTCACCGCCTCGAAGCCCTCGCGCACGTCCTTCTCGTCATAGGCCAGACGCATGCCCTTGCCGCCGCCGCCGGCGCTGGCTTTCATCATCACCGGATAGCCGATCTCGTTCGAGATCCGCACCGCATGCTCGGTATCCTCGATCTCGCCGACGAAGCCGGGGACGACATTGACCCCCGCTTCCTTGGCCAGCTTCTTGGATTCAATCTTGTCCCCCATCGCCGCGATCGCGCCGACCGGCGGGCCGATAAAGGCAATGCCCTCGGCCTTGAGCTGCTCGGCAAAGCTGGTCCGCTCGGACAGGAAGCCATAGCCCGGATGGACCGCCTCGGCCCCGGTTTGCTTGCAGGCCGCGATGATCTTGTCTGCGATCAGATAGCTTTGCGCGGCGGGTGACGGGCCGATGTGCACGGCCTCGTCCGCCATCTGCACGAACGGCGCGCGGGCATCGGCATCGGAATAGACCGCGACGGTCTGGATACCCATCCGGCGGGCGGTCTTGATCACCCGGCAAGCGATTTCGCCACGGTTGGCGATGAGGATTTTCTTGAACATTAGATTATTACCTCGCCTCGACTCACCCGCCCATCGAAGTCGGCTGCGTCATAGATTTTTTCAATATTCTTAGGGTTTGGTCGGTGTTCGTATCGGCTAATCGCGTAATCACGGACCTTCTTGGATTTGTCATTTCGCAGTTTGGCAAACAATCGATTTGACTGATCTTCGCCAATTCCAAAATAGTAGAGTCCACACGCAACTCGCCACCGAACCTTCCAATCTGGGTGATTGGAAAGCTCATCCCAAAGTTTCAAAACCTCGGGCGCATCTTTGGCGACCTTGGCAATCCAGTTGCTCGCGTTCGTCCAAGCACCATAGCCACCGTCAACCATTGCTGTGCGAGCCGCTGACAAAAACTGCGCAATGGATCCTGTTCCTTCCTTCAGGTCTTCAACCGCATCTATGACAGGAAACAGAATCGCCTGATCTTCAGGCTTGCGGACAAACTTCGCCGCGTGAAGCTTTTCGCGCTCTCGGCCAATCGTCCAAACCTTGATCACGCTACCCCTCCACCGGCGGCATGTTGTGCCCCAGCAGTCGCAGCATATCCGCGGCACACTCGACCACGTTCGAACCGGGGCCATAAATTCCCTGGACCCCGGCCTCGCGCAGGAATTCATAGTCCTGCGGCGGGATCACGCCGCCGGCGATGACCTTGATGTCGGGGCGGCCGGCATCGCGCAGCAGGGTGATCAGCTGCGGGACCAGCGTCTTGTGTCCGGCGGCGAGCGAGGAGGCGCCGACCGCGTCGACGTCCTTCTCCAGCGCCAGGGCAACCGTCTCTTCCGGCGTCTGGAACAGCGGGCCGGAGGTCACGTCAAAGCCCATGTCCGTGAAGGCGCTGGCGATGACGTTGGCGCCGCGGTCGTGCCCGTCCTGGCCCATTTTGGCGACCAGCAGGCGCGGTTTGCGGCCCAGGCGGCGGGTGACCGCTTCGACGCCTTCGATCACCTGGTTGTAGCGGGCGTCTTCGGCATAGGCGGGGCCGTAAACCCCGGTCACCGGCACCGGCTGGGTGCCATAGCGGCCGAACACGGTTTCCATCGCATCGCTGATTTCGCCGAGCGTGGCGCGGTGGCGGGCGGCTTCGACGGCGAGCGCCAGCAGGTTTTCCCCACCCTTGGCCCCGGCCGCCAGCGCGGCCAGCGCGGCCTGGCACTTGGCTTCATCGCGCGAAGCCTTGACCGCCTTGATCCGGGCGATCTGGGCATCGCGCACGGCGTGGTTGTCGATATCCAGCGTATCGAGCTGATCTTCCTGCGCCAGCTTGTACTTGTTGACGCCGACGATCACGTCCTCGCCCCGGTCGATCCGCGCCTGCTTGGCGGCGGCGGCCTGTTCGATCCGCTGCTTGGGCATGCCGGAGGCGACCGCCTTGGTCATGCCGCCGAGGCCATCGACTTCCTCGATCAGCTTCCAGGCTTCCTCCACCAGCGTCGAAGTCAGCGCCTCGACGTAGTAGGAGCCGCCCAGCGGATCGACCACCTTGGTGATCCCGCTTTCCTCGGCTAACACGATCTGGGTGTTGCGGGCGATGCGGGCCGAGAAATCGGTCGGCAGGGCAATCGCCTCGTCCAACGCATTAGTGTGCAGGCTCTGCGTGCCGCCCAGCACGGCCGCCATGGCTTCCACCGTGGTGCGGATGACGTTGTTGTAGGGGTCCTGCTCTTGCAGCGAGACACCCGAAGTCTGGCAATGGGTGCGCAGCATCTTGGAGCGTTCATCCTGCGCGCCCAACCCGTCCATCACCCGGTGCCACAGCGTGCGCGCGGCGCGCAGTTTGGCCACTTCCATGAAGAAGTTCATGCCGATGCCGAAGAAGAAGCTCAGGCGCCCAGCAAACTTGTCGATGTCCAGCCCGGCAGCCATTGCCCGCTGCACATATTCCTTGCCGTCGGCGATGGTGAAGGCCAGCTCCTGCACCGCCGTCGCCCCGGCCTCGTG
>JACDQK010000008.1 GCA_015657645.1 Novosphingobium sp. | reverse complement strand
GGGCTCAAGCCCGCCGAAGGCAAGCCGGTGCTGCTGGGTATCACCAAGGCCTCGCTCCAGACCCGCTCGTTTATCTCGGCGGCCTCGTTCCAGGAAACCACCCGCGTGCTCACGCAGGCGGCGGTTGAAGGGAAGCGCGACAGCCTGATCGGCCTGAAGGAAAACGTCATCGTCGGCCGGCTCATCCCCGCCGGTACCGGTGCGGGCATGAACCGCCTGCGGGTGGCCGCCAGCAGCCGCGATGCCGCGCTGCGCGCGTCCTATCGCAAGCTGCAGGAAAGCCTGATCGCGCCGGACAGCGCCGCAGAAGAGCACGCGGCCGAACTGGCCCAGGGCCCGGAAGCGGCGATCGGCGACGATCCGCTGGCGGCAGTCGAGGGTGAAACCCACGGCACTGACGCCGATGCCGGTGACTACCTGAACCCCGAAGCGGCGGACGGCGAGGCGTAAGCCCCGCCCCGTCCTGACGGGTCAACGAAAACCCCGCCGGAGCGATCCGGCGGGGTTTTCGTTGGCGCTCAGGCTCCGCTCAGGACGTCCGCGTCTCGTGCCAGCGGCGAGGGCAGCCGAGACCGACTGCATCATCTCCATCCGCGCGCGGACCGGTTGGCGGGTGGCGGCGATCATCACTGCAACGCCGTAGTAGGATCCGTCTGGCGCCTCGACCACGGCGACGTCGTTATAGCCGGTGGCGAGCGAGCCCAGTTCCTGGCCGGTGCCGGTCTTGTGGAAGGCCTTCCAGCCCTGCGGCAGCCCGGCCTTCAGCCGCATCGGCCCGCTGCGCGACTTGCCCATGGTGTCGAGCAGCAGCTGCGTCGACTGCTCGGACAGCAGCTCCCCCTTGGCGAGACGCGCCAGCGTCTGGGCCATTGCGGCGGGGGTCGCGCCGTCCATCGGATCGGCGACATACTTGGCCAGCGCCGCCTCGCGCAGGTCCTTGGGCAGGCGGGCGCGGGCCTGTTCGAAGTTGCGTCCGGCGGCGAGGTCGGGCGACCAGGTCAGGCCGGCCGCCGCGCTTTGCAGCAGGCGTTCGCCCGGACCGAAACGGATGTCATCAATATCGCGGCTCTTCAGGAAGGCGCGGATATGGTCGGGTCCGCCGACGGTCCACAGCAGGCGGTCATTGGCGGTATTGTCCGACAGCGACAGCGCGTTTTCCATCAGCAGCTGCGCCGGCCGTTCGATCATGCCTTTTTCGAGCACTTCCCATTGCAGCGGCTGGTTGAACAGGGTCAAGTCGCGCGGGGTGATCGTGATCGCCTGGTCGAGCCGCAGCTGCCCGTTATCGACCGCATCGAGCAGTGACATCGCCACCCACAGCTTGGACACGCTTTGCTGCGGGAAGTGGCGATCGAGCTGCGCACCGACGGTCCAGTCGCACCCGGCCTTGGCAATGCCGATGCCGACCTGTCCGTCAAAGCTGGCGGCGATCCGCGACAGTTCGGCCTGCAAGGCAGCGGGCCGGGCTGAGCAATCGGCTTCGAACGGCGGCGGGGTGGGGCGCTGGCCCACTTGGGTCAGGTCCAGCACGAAGGCCGGTGCGCCGCCGCTGGCCGTGCCGAAAGCATAGGAGCCAAGGCCGGCCAGGGTCAGCACGGCAGCACCCGCCGCCAGCCAGCGGCGCGGGTGGCCATGCCGATGCCGCGCGCCAAGGCGGTCGTTCATGGAGACGGGGTTGTTACGCTCGATAAGCATGGGTCGCGAGGATCATTATCCACGCTGATTCCATCCGGAGCAAGGCTCCGAACGGCTTTTTCGTCAGGCGTAGGCCATCGCTTCGAGCGCCCCGAAGCAGGCCAGCGCGCCCTTGTCGCCAAAGGGTTGAAGCTGGCTGACAAATACTCCGCCGAGGCCCGCCGCCGGATCGATCCAGTAATAGGAATTGAAGATCCCGGCCCAGGCCAGGCTCCCGGTGAGCGGCCATTGGGGCCCTTTTCTGGGTTGATCAGGAAGCCCAGACCCCAGCCGGTGTGCTGATCGGGGAAGGTGTCGTACGGCGCGGCGAGCTGCGGCATGGCGCTGCCCATGTAACCGGCGCGCAGGGGCGCGACCTGGTTGCGGCTCATTTCGGCAATGGTTGCTGCGCTGAGCACGCGGGCCCCGTCCAGCTCTCCGCCATTCAGCACCATCCGCACGAACTGCGCATAGTCCGGCGCGGTCGAGGTGATCCCGCCGCCGCCGCCATCGAACTCGCCGCCGCCAAGGTAGATCTCGACCGGCGCAAGCGCTCCCCCGGCGCGGACGTGGACCCGTGCGGCATCGGCCGGCAGCGTGTCGCGGAAGGCGGTCTGGTTCATCCCCAGCGGCGCGAACAGGTTGGCGGTGAGGTAATCGTTGAGCCGCTCACCCGTCACCGCCTCGATCGCCAGGCCGACCCAGTCGGTCGCGACCGAATATTCCCAACGGTCACCCGGATCGAACATCAGCGGCATGGTGACCGAAGCCCGGCTGCCCGGCGTGGGCATGCCGACCGCGCCGAAATATTGCAGCACTTCCGGGTGGACGAAGAAATAGCCGAGGCCCGCGGTGTGGGTCAGCAGGTGGCGCAGCGTGATCGCGCGCGCGGCGGGGCGGAGCTGCGGCTTGCCCGCCGCATCGAACCCGGTCAGCACTTGCGGATTAGCCAGTTCGGGCAGCAGCGCGCCGATATCGGTATCAAGGTCCAGCCGGCCTTGTTCGACCAACTGCATCGCCCCGGCCGAAACCAGCGCCTTGGTCATCGAGGCGATCTGGCAGACCGTATCGATCTGCATCGGCGCGCCGCTGCCAACATCGGCATGGCCGAGCACTTCGGCATGACGGATACCGTCGCGGTCAACGATCAGGCCCACGGCTCCGGGCAGCTGGGCTTCGGCAAAGGCGGCGGCAAAGGGTGTGGTCTGGCTCATGCCCGCAACGCTAGCGAGGCGCGCGCGGGAGGGGAAGTATCATTGCAGCCCGGGGCGCGCGCGAGTAGGACGCCGCCATGACTGTGACCACCCGCTTTGCCCCTTCGCCGACCGGCACCCTGCATGTCGGCAATGTCCGCACGGCGCTGCATAACTGGCTGCTGGCGAAACAGGCGGGCGGACGCTTCCTGCTGCGGATCGACGATACCGACAAGGAACGCAGCCGCGAGGAGTACGTCGAGGCGATCCGCGCCGATCTGGCCTGGCTCGGGCTGGTCCCCGATGGCGAGGAGCGGCAGTCGGCCCGGTTCGAGCTTTACGAGCGCGAATTTGCCAGGCTGGTCGCCGCGGGCCGGGTCTATCGCTGCTATGAGACGGCGCAGGAGCTGGAGCTCAAGCGCAAGGTCCTGCTCGGGCGCGGCCTGCCGCCGATCTATGACCGGGCCGCGCTGCAGCTGAGCGAGGCAGATCATGCGGCGAAAGCTGCGGCGGGCGAACGGCCGCACTGGCGCTTCCTGCTCGATCACGATCAGCCGATTGAATGGACCGATGGCATTCGCGGGCCCCAGCATTTCGATCCGCGCCAGATGTCCGATCCGGTGGTGCGCCGCGCCGATGGCTCGTGGCTCTATATGCTGCCCTCGGTGATCGACGACGTGGCGATGGGGATTAGCCACGTGCTGCGCGGTGAGGATCACGTTTCCAACACCGCCACCCAGGTGCAGATGTTTACCGCGCTCGGCGCCGAGCCGCCCAAGTTTGCGCACGAGGCGCTGCTGGTTGGCAGCGAGGGCAAGCTCTCCAAGCGGCTGGGCTCGCTCGGCATGGCCGAATTGCGCGAGGCGGGGATTGAACCGCAGGCCGTGATCGCGCTGCTGGCGCGGCTGGGGACGTCGGATCCGGTCGATCCCGCGCTCGACGCAGAGGCGCTGGCCGCCAGTTTCAACCTCGCCCACTTCGGCCGCGCTCCGGCCCGGTTTGATGAGACCGAGCTGGCCCGCGTCAACGCCGCGATCATCCACCGCTTGCCGTTTTCCGCAGTAGCGGACTGCTTGCCGGCCGGCATGGACGAAGCGGCCTGGGCCACGATCCGCCCCAACCTGTCGCGCCTGTCCGAGGCGGCCGACTGGTGGCAGGTGGTGACCGGCCCGATTGCCGCGCCACCGCAGGCCGATGAGGACCGGGTTTACCTTGCCGCCGCCGCCGGGGTGCTGGAGCAGGTCGGGGCCGATTGGGCCGCGCTGACTGCCGCGCTCAAGGAGCAGACCGGGCGCAAGGGCAAGCCGCTGTTCCTGCCGCTGCGCCAGGCGTTGACCGGCCAGGATCACGGCCCGGAAATGGCCGCGCTGCTGCCGCTGATTGGCCAGGCTGCGGCGCTGGAACGGCTGCGCGCGGCTGCCTAGGCCGCCGCGACCTCCACTGCCTGTTCGCCGGCCGCTTCGAGCAGCCGCTTTTCGACCGCCTTCAGCCGCTGGGTGCCGTCGACCTTCTCGCCCAGCAGGTCGGTGACGTAGAAGGTGTCGACCGCGCGTTCGCCATAGGTGGCGATGTGGGCGGAATGGACGATCAGCTTGCTCTCGAACAGTGCACGGGCAAGGCGGTTGAGCAAGGCCGGGCGATCGCGCGCGCTGATTTCGACCACGGTGAAGCGGTTGCTGGCTTGATTGTCGAACTCGACCCGCGGGGCGACTTCGAAGGCGTCGGCTCGCGGCCGGGCGAGCGGGCGCGCCGCGAGCTGGGTCACAAGCTTGATCTTCCCGCCCAGCGCGTCGCCAATCATCGTCCGGATCCGGGCCAGCTGACTTTCTTCGAAGAAGGGCCGTCCGAGCGGGTCCTGGACCAGGAAGTTGTCAACCGCCGTGCCGTTGCGGGCGGTGTGAATGCGCGCATCGATGATGTTGCCGCCGGCCAGGTGAATGCCCCCGGCAATGCGGTAGAACAGGCCCGGATGGTCGGCGGCAATCACCGTGACCAGTGTC
>JACDQK010000065.1 GCA_015657645.1 Novosphingobium sp. | reverse complement strand
GTCGCCTGACCCGGCAGGTGGCTGACATCGATCCGGCGCTGGCGCGGGATCAGGTTCGGCACGTGGGCATATCCGAACAGCGCGATCCGGTCCGCGCCCAGCTCCACCGTCCGGCGCAGGGTTGCTTCAAGATCGGTCAGCGTCTGACCAGGCAGGCCATACATCAGGTCGAAATTGAGCGAGCTGACGCCCGCCCGGCGCAGCATATCGGTCCCCCGCGCGATCAGGGCATCGTCCTGAATCCGGCCAATCGCCGCCTGAAGGTGCGGCGCGAAGGTCTGTACCCCCATGGAGGCATGGCTCACCCCGACCCAGCCGAGCACTTCGGCCCATTCGGCCGTCAGGGTGCGCGGATCGACCTCGATCGACCAGAGCGGATCGGCCCGCGAGACGTGCAATGTCAGGGCATCGACCAGCCGGACAAAGTCAGTCGGCGTGATCGCGTTGGGACTGCCGCCGCCGAAGGCGACCCGGCGGGCGGCAATCCGTCCGTCGAGCCGCGTCCCGGCCAGCGCAATCTCGCGGTGCAGCGCATCAAGATAGCTGGCGAGGCGCTGGCGGCGGTTGGCCGCGCCGGTATTGCAACCGCAGTACCAGCAGATCTGCTCGCAGAACGGGATGTGGACATAAAGCGAGACATCGCCCGAGACGCCGCGCAAGGCGGCGTCGGCATCAGCCCCGCCAATCCCCTCGCCGAACTCGGCCGCAGTCGGGTAGCTGGTGTAGCGCGGGACCGGAACGGCCAGCAGATCGGGGTAATAGGACCACATGCCGTCGCTTATTGGCGGGGCGGGGGTGGTTCGTCATTGCGCTGGCTCAAATTGCGGGCCGAGCCCGCGCTTGCGTGAGGTGCCGCCGTGGCAACCCTTGACGCATTCCTGCTCCTTGCCCGGCCGCTGCCACCCTTGGGGATCGCCACCAAACGCGTCTGCCCGTCGCCGGTGCAGATCGGCACGAGCAGGTTGTCTCCGGCAAGAGCCGGCGCGGCATGGAGCGCGGCGGGCATGATCGCCAGCAGGGCAAAGAGGCACAGCGCGCGGCTCATGCTGCTTTGTCATCCTCGTCATCGATCAGGATCCGCGCGGCGGCGCCGTCAAGATCTTCGAATTGCCCGCGTTTCAGCGCCCAGAAGAAGGCCAGCAGCCCCAGCATGCCGAGGCCCAGCGCAACCGGGATCAGGACGGCGAGGCCGTTCACCGCGCCGCTCCATAGAGCCGCAGCGAATTGGCGATGACGATCAGCGAGCTGGTCGACATGGCAATCGCCGCGATCAGCGGGGTGACCAGGCCGGCCATGGCCAGCGGCACGGCCAGCGCATTATAGCCGATCGCCAGGACGAAGTTCTGCTTCACCACCGCCATGGTCCGGCGCGCGGCGCGCACCCCGCGCGGCAGGGCGAGCAGCGAATCGCCGAGGAACACCAGATCCGCCGCCTGCCGCCCGACATCGCTGGCGCTGCCGGGGGCTATGCTGGCATCGGCGGCGGAGAGTGCGGGGCCATCGTTGAGCCCGTCGCCCGCCATCAGCACCTTGTGGCCCGCGGCCTGAAGCCGGGCGATCGCGCCTTGCTTGTCGACCGGGCTGGCGGCGGCCTGGGCGGTTAGGCCGGTCTGGCGTGCGACTTCGGCGACGGCGGCGGGATTGTCGCCCGAGAGGATCGTGGCTTCGATCCCCAGCGCCTTGAGCTCGGCCAGCGCTTGCTTGGCATCGGGCCGGAGGCGGTCGGCAAAGGTGATCAGGCGGACCGGACGACTGCCGATGGCCAGCGCCGTGGCGATCCCGCTGGCGCTGTCGGGGCGGCGCAGGGCGACGGACTGGCCGTGCCAGGTGGCGCTGACGCCGCGTCCAGCCTCTTCGCTGACGTCCTGCAGGTCCGCAGCGCGGTGATTGCCCAGCGCCTCGGCCAGTGCCCGCGACAGCGGGTGGCGGCTGTGCGTGGCGAGCGCCAGGGCCACTGCCGCCTCATCGGGATCGAGCGCGGCGAGGCTGGCCGGATCGGGCAGCGGGCGGCCGAGCGTCAGCGTGCCGGTCTTATCGAGCAGCGCGCGGTCAATGGAGGCGAGCCGCTCCAGCGCCGCCCCGTCCTTGACCATGATCCCGGCGCGCATCAGCGCTCCGCTGGCCACGACCTGCGCCACCGGCACGGCGAGGCCGAGCGCGCAGGGGCAGGTGATGATCAGCACGGCAATCGCAATCACCAGCGACTGATGCAGCCCGGCGCTGGCCAGCAGCCAGCCCGCCAGCGTCAGCGCTGCCAGCGTGTGCACGGCCGGCGCATAGAGCCGCGAGGCCCGGTCGGCGATCCGGACATAGCGCGAACGGACTTGCCCCGCCGCCTCCATCAGCCGCGCGATTTCGGCCAGCGAAGTGTCCGACCCGGCGGCCGTGACCGTTACGTCAACCGGCGCATCGAGATTGAGCGTGCCCGCATGAACGGTGTCGCCCACAAGCATCGCCACCGGCGCGCTTTCGCCGGTCAGCAGCGAGCGATCGAACCGGCTCTGGCCGTTCGCAATCGTCCCATCCGCCGCCAGCCGTTCCCCGGCGGCGACGCGCATGACCGTGCCGGCGACCAGATCGCGCGCGGCGATCCATTGGGCCGAGCCGTCCTTGCCCACCACCATCGCCCCCGGCGCGGCCTGGCGCAGCAGGGCATCGACCCCAGCCCGGGCGCGGTCACGCATCATCGCATCGAGCACCCGGCCCGCCAGCAGGAACAGCAGCAGCATCAGCGTGCCGTCGAACCAGGCCTCATGCCCGCTGGTCGCAGTCTCGTAGAGGCTGAGGCCGGTCGCCAGGGTCACCCCGATCGAGATCGGCACATCCATGTTGGTGCTGCGCTTCTTCAGCGCGCCCCAGGCCGAGGTGAAGAACGGGCGGCCGGCATAGGCAATCGCCGGCACCCCGATCAGCGCCGAGAGCCAGTGGAACAGATCGCGCGTGCTGCCTTCCGCCCCCGACCAGATCGAGACCGACAGCAGCATCACGTTCATGCAGGCAAAGGCCGCCACGGCCAGCGGCGCGAGCAGCGGCTTGACGGCCGAAGGCGGCGCAGACAGGTCCTCGACCCGCGGCTGGCTGGCAAAGCCGGCATCGGCCAGCGCCGCCATCAGGTCAGGCTCGCGCACGGCGGCTTCGTGTTCGACCCGGACCTGCCGCGCGGTCAGGTTGACGCGGGCGGAATGGACCCCCGGCAGACCGGCAAAGGCGCGCTCGACCTTGCCCATGCAGCCGGCGCAATGCATCCCCGGCACGACCAGCACGGTCGATTCCAGCGGCGCCGCGTCAGCAAGGCGAACAGGTGCGTTCACCGCAGTTCCTGCTCCTCGCGCCACCTGGCCTCGCCCGCCTCGGCGGCGATCCGCACCATCCAGCGCCCCGGCGCAATTGCCTTGGTCGAAACGAAAGCGCCGTCAGCAGCGCGTTCGAAAGCCAGGGCCTGTTCGGGCGCGCGGCCCAGCGGATGGCGGGCTACTGCACTCACCACCAGCCCGTCTGGCGCACCGGCAAAGCGCACCGCCACCCGGTCATCCGGCAGCCGCGCAAGAGTGGCGCTCCAGCCCAGTTTCTTCTGCGCTTCGGCCGCCGCGAGCCACTTGTTGTAATGCTGGCTGGCGACATAGGAATTGCTGACAACCACGCCGCCAAAGGTCGAGCTGGCGAAGTGCGCCATGGTGAAATTGACCACCATGATCACCCCGAAGAACACCACGAAGATCGCGGTGACCTTGCGGCCGGTGAGCTGGCCTTTTGTGCTGATAGCGGCGGTCATTCGTCTTCCTCTTCCTCGTCGGGAGCATCGAATCTGGTTTCGACACGGTCGCCACCAGCCTCGCGGTCGCGCGCGGCCAGGACGAAGCTGAATTCGTCTTCCTCGGTCCCTTCCGGCGCGACGACGTAGACGCGCACCGGCTTGGTCTGGTCGGCCGCCACGGTCAGCTGCAGTTCGCGCGACGCGCGTTCACGGCCCATCTCGTCGGTCCACATCGCTGCGCCGGGCAGGCCTTCCAGCGTCACCGACATCGGCCGTGGACGGGCTTCCATGTTACGCAGCTTGAGCGTGTAATCGTTGCGGACCTCGCCGTTCGACAGCAGCATAAAAGGCGGGTTGCGGTCCTTGGCGACGCTAAGGTCGATCCGCTGGCGGGTGCCGAGCGCGAACAGCAGAGCGACGCCGATCGCCGCCCAGACCCCGGAATAGGCCAGGGTGCGCCAATTCAAGGCGGTCTTGAGGATTGAGCGACGCTCGCCCCCGGCGCGCTCATGCTCGCAGTCTTCCAGCGTGGCATAGTCAATCAGCCCGCGCGTCCGGCCGAGCTGGTCCATCACCTTGTCACAGGCATCGATGCACAGGCCGCAGGTGATGCAGGCGATGTCCGGCCCGTTCCGGATATCATAGCCGGTCGGACAGACCGCGACGCACTGGTTGCAATCGACACAGTCGCCGATCAGGTCGGGCTCGCGTTCCTTGGCCTTGACCGAGCCGCGCTGTTCGCCGCGCCAGTCCTTGTAAGTGACGATCAGGCTCTTTTCATCGAGCATCGCGGTCTGGATCCGCGGCCAGGGGCACATGTAGATGCAGACCTGCTCGCGCATGAGGCCGCCAAAGATAAAGGTCGTGGCGGTGAGGACGGCGACGGTCGCATAGGCCACCGGCACGGCCTGGCCGGTCCAGAAGTCCACCGTCAGCGTCGGGGCATCGGCGAAGTACATGATCCAGGCGCCGCCGGTCCAGAAACTGATCGCGAGGTAGATCGACCATTTCACGCCGCGCTTGAACACCTTGGTGGCGTTCCACGGCCCGGCTTCCAGCTTGAGCTGGGCATTCCGGTCCCCGTCAATCAGGCGGTCAACGTGCTGGAACAGGTCGGTCCAGATCGTCTGCGGGCAGGAATAGCCGCACCAGGCCCGGCCAAAGGCGCTGGTGATCAGGAACAGTCCGATCCCGGCCATGATCAGCAAGCCGGCCACGAAATAGAATTCGTGCGGCCAGATTTCGATCGAGAACATGTAGAAGCGGCGATTGGCCAGATCGACCAGCACCGCCTGGTCCGGGGCATAGGGGCCCCGGTCCCAGCGCAGCCAGGGGGTGGCGTAGTAGATCGTCAGGGTGACGACCAGCATCAGCCACTTGAAACGGCGGAAGGGGCCGTCCACCACCTTGGGAAAGACGGCCTTCCGCTTTTCATAGTACACTTGGCCCGCAGGCTCAGGGCTGCGCATTGGCCTCCCCTGTGGCTGGCGTTGCGGCCGCCGCAGCAGCCGGCGTTGCCGCCGGTGCCGCCACGAAATCCTCACCGCCCCCCAACGAGTGGACATAGGCTGCCAGCATCTTGATCGTGACCGGATCAAGCGTCTTGGTCCAGGCCGGCATGACCCCGGCGCGGGCCTTGTAAATGCTCGCCTCGACCTGCTCGCGCTTGCCGCCATAAAGCCAGATCGCATCGGCCAGATTTGGTGCGCCGAACTGGCGCAGGCCCTTGCCGTCCGGCCCGTGGCAGGTGGCGCAGTTGTCGGCAAACAACTGGGCTCCGCGGGCATTGGCCGTGCTCTTGCCGGTCAGCGACAACACATGATCGGTCACCGCAGCCAGATCGGCCGGCGGCAGGATCCCGTCCTTGCCGAAGCTGGGCATCAGGCTCTGCCGCGTGGCATCATTGCCCGGATGGCGGATGCCGTTGATCAGCGTGGTCTCGATTTCCTTGATGTTGCCGCCCCACAGCCAGTCATCGTCGCGCAGGTTGGGATAGCCGGTGCTGCCGGCTGCGCCCGAACCGTGGCACTGCACGCAGTTGACGCGGAAGGCGGCACGGCCGCCATCAATCGCGGCGCGCATCAGGTCAGGCTTGCTGGCCAGTTGCTCGATCGGAGTGGCGGCGAGCGCGGCCACGGTGCCGGCGCGGCGCTGCTCTTCCGCCTTCATCTCCTTCGCGAGCTGCCCGCGACTGGACCAGCCCCACAGCCCTTCGGTGGCCTTGTTGACCATCGGAATGGCCGGATAGACGATCACATAGCCGATCGAAAAGATGATCGTCGCATAGAGCGTCCACAGCCACCAGCGCGGCAGCGGGTTGTTGAGTTCCTCGATCCCGTCCCAGCTATGGCCAACGGTTTCGACCCCGGTTGCTTCATCGATGCGCTTATTGGCCATCGTCGTCGTCCTTGAAGATCATGGTCTTGGCCGCCTCGTTGGCGGAGCGGGCGCTCGGCCGGAACGGCCAGAGCACGAGCACGAGGAAGGTGACCATCATGGCCAGCAGCCCCCAGCTGTCGGCAAAGTGCCGCAGCATGTCGTAGGTGGAGTGTGTGCTCACCGGCCCTTCTCCTTAGCCAGATCCTCCTGCGCGGCGGCAGCGTTCACATCGACCAGCGTGCCCAGCATCTGCAGGTAGGCCACCAGTGCGTCCATTTCGGTCAGCTTGTCAGGCTGGCCGTCAAAGTCGCGGACCTGGGCCTTGGGGTAGCGCTTGTTCAGGTCGGCCGCGTCACCCATCGGATCGGCCTGCAGCTTGAGGTCAGCATCGGCCTTGGCGATCTGGTCCTTGGTATAGGGCGTGCCGGCCCGGTAGAGCGCGGTCAGCGTGGCGCTCATATCTCCGGCGTCGAGCTCGCGTGTCGCCAGGAAGGAATAGGACGGCATTACCGATTCCGGCACCATCGCCTGCGGGTTTTGCAGGTGCTGGACGTGCCATTCATCCGAATAGCGCCCGCCAACCCGCGCCAGATCCGGCCCGGTGCGCTTGGAACCCCACTGGAACGGCCGATCGTACATCGATTCCGCCGCCAGGCTGTAATGCCCGTAGCGTTCCACTTCGTCGCGGAACGGACGGATCATCTGGCTGTGGCAGACATAGCAGCCCTCGCGGACATAGATGTCGCGTCCGGCCTGCTCGAGCGGGGTGTAGGGACGCATCCCGTCCACCTTCTCGATCGTGTTGTCGATCCAGAACAGCGGGGCGATTTCCACGATCCCGCCGATCGTCACGGCCGCAAAGGCAGCCAGACCGAACAGCGCGACATTGCGCTCCATCTTCTTGTGGCGCCGCCAGTCTTCCTTGGGGGCGGCATCAGGTGCTTGTGCAGTCATAGTCTTGGCCCCCCTTATTCGGCCGGAACAGCGGTAAGCGGACGGTCCGCGGCGGGATCATGCTTCGGCTGGTAGAGCGGGTCCTCGTCGCGGAGATTGCCGACGATCGTCTGCCAGACGTTGAAGGTCATGATACCGGCACCGACCAGGAACAGGCCCCCGCCAAAGGCGCGCAGCAGGTACATCGGGTGAAGCGCGGCGACCGTTTCGGCGAAGGAGTTCACCAGGTAGCCATCGGCCCCGTATTCGCGCCACATCAGCCCTTGCGTGATCCCCGCCACCCACATCGAGGAGGCGTAGAAAACGATGCCGAGGGTCGCGAGCCAGAAGTGCCAGTTCACCATCCTCAGCGAATAGAGCCGCTCACGATCCCACAGGCGCGGGACCAGATAGTAGACGCAGGCGAAGGTGATCATGCCGTTCCAGCCCAGCGCGCCGGAGTGGACGTGGCCGATGGTCCAGTCGGTATAGTGCGACAGGCTGTTGACCGACTTGATCGACATCATCGGGCCTTCGAAGGTGCTCATGCCGTAGAAGGCCAGCGCCAGCACCATCATGCGGATGATCGGATCGGTGCGGACCTTGTCCCAGGCGCCGTTGAGCGTCATCAGCCCGTTGATCATCCCGCCCCAGCTCGGCATCCACAGCATGACCGAGAAGACCATGCCCAGCGTCTGCGCCCAGTCGGGCAGCGCGGTGTAGTGCAGGTGGTGCGGACCCGCCCAGATGTAGAGGAAGATCAGCGACCAGAAGTGCAGGATCGACAGCCGGTACGAATAGACCGGGCGCTGCGCCTGCTTGGGCACGAAGTAGTACATCATCGCCAGGAAGCCGGCGGTCAGGAAGAAGCCCACGGCGTTATGGCCATACCACCACTGGACCAGCGCGCCCTGCACGCCCGACCACAGCGGATAGCTCTTCGAGCCGAACAGGCTGACCGGCACGTTGGCGTTGTTGACCAGGTGAAGCATGGCCACGGTCAGGATGAACGACAGGTAGAACCAGTTGGCCACGTAGATGTGCGGCTCGGTCCGCTTGACCAGCGTCCCGACGAATACGACGAGGTAAGCGACCCAGACGATCGTCAGCCAGAGGTCGACGTACCATTCGGGCTCGGCATATTCCTTGCCCTGGCTGATGCCGAGCAGGTAGCCGGTCGCGGCCAGGACGATGAACAACTGGTAGCCCCAGAATACAAAACGGGCGAGGCCGGGGAAGGCCAGCCTCGCCCGGCAGGTGCGCTGCACCACGTAGAACGAGGTCGCAATCAGCGCAGTGCCTCCGAAGGCAAAGATGACAGCCGAGGTGTGCAGCGGGCGCAGTCGGCCAAAGCTGGTCCATTCCAGCCCCAGGTTGAGCACCGGGAAGCCTAGCTGCAGCGCGATGATCAGGCCGACCAGGAACCCGGCCATGCCCCAGAACATCGTGGCGATCATGCCGTAACGGATCAGCTCGTCATCATAACGGCTCTCGTCATGCGGCACCTTCAGCAGGCCATCGGCCGCCGCCTTGAAGTCGGCGGAGCGCAGCGAGATCACCAGGCCCACCAATGCCGCCACGGCAAAGATGCCCATATGCACCGCAAAGCCCCAGTCGGCCGCAGCACCGATCGCGAAGATCGAGAAAAACAATGCAGCCAGCCACCAGCCGCTGCGCGAGACTATGGATTCCATGAGCCTTCCCTCTCTGGAAATGTCAGATGAAACGGCTCTGGCCCTAGTTTTGCAGCGCAGCATTGACCGGGATCAAATTTCAACCCCGGGCATGAAAATGGCAGAATTGCTTGCGAAAATTGCGCAGGATCAATGTTTGCTGTTCGATCCGGTCGCATTTGCCTCCCCTGCGCCGTAACCACCTCTGCTGCACAGGGCAGCTGCTGCGGCGCCGGATGAGGGATTATGAAGAAACTGACTGTCTCCGCCCTGCTGGGCGCCGCCGCAATCCTCGCCGCGAGCCCGGCCCAGGCCGGCAGCTCCGACGGCAAGGTCCAGGTCAAGCTGCTCGCCACCGGCGTGCTGCCGGACGGCAAGATCACCGCGCTGGAGAATAACACCATCGGCCTGCCCGCCGGCAGCCAGACCAGCGCGAATGACAATGTCGTGCCGACCCTGGCGGTGGAATATTTCGCTTCGGAGAACTTCTCGATCGAAACGATCTGCTGTCTGACCCAGCACCGCGTTGGCGGCGAAGGCGCGATTGCCGGGGCGACGATCCTCGATCACGTGCTGATCCTGCCAGCCACGGTCACGCTGAAGTACCACCTGAACGCCGGCGGCATCAAACCCTACGTCGGCGTTGGCCCCTCGGTGTTCTTCTTCATCGATGAAAAGCCGGCCGCGACGACCCAGGCGCTGGGCGGCCGCAGCGTGAAGCTGGACAGCCACTTCGGCGTCGCGGTTCAGGCCGGGGTCGATATTCCGATCAATGACAAGGGCTTCGGTTTCAGCCTCGATGCCAAGAAGTACTTCATGACCACCCGCCTGCACGTGTTCAACGCGGCCGGCGCGGAAGTGCTGACCACCAAGCACAAGCTTGATCCGTGGGTAGTGAGCGGCGGGGTATCCTACCGCTTTTGAGTGGTCGTTTTCCGGTCCGGGGCAACCCGGACCGGGAGCATCACCGGCCCGCTCCCCCACCCGGCCTCCCATAGGGTGACCCTAGGATCTGGGAGGTCGGGTGGGGGAGTGGGCCGGTGATGTCAGGCCAAGCCGGATGGCTTGGCCGCACCAATCAACCAGCCTCGGCGACCAGTCCTTCGCGGTCGAGGATGGCAACTTCGCGCCGCGAAGGCAGGTCGATCAGGCCTTCGGACTTGAGCCGGGTGAACTGGCGGCTGACGGTTTCGATCGTCAGCCCCAGCACGTCCGCCACCTGCTGGCGCGAGAACGGCAGGGTAAAGCGCTTCAGCGGCTGATCATGGCTGCCTTCGCAGCCCTGTTCAACCAGTCGTTCCGACATCTCGATCAGGAAGCTCGAGACCCGCTCCCCGGCCGACTTGCGGCCCAGCAGCAGCATCCAGCGCCGGGTCCGGTCAAGTTCGCCCAGCGTGCGCTGCAGCAGCTTGTGTTCGAGCGCCGGGTGTTCGCGGGCGAAGGCATCGAAATCGCGGCGGCTGAACACGCAAACCTTGGCCTCGGTCAGCGCGGTCACGCCGTGGCCAGAGGTCGATCCAAATGGCCGGCCAATGAAATCTGACGGGTAAACCACCCCGACGATCTGCTCGCGCCCGTCCTCGGTTCCGGTCGAAAGCTTGAGCACGCCGTCGATCACATTGGCGACGAGGACCGAATCTTCGCCTTCCCAGATCAGCGATTCACCCGGCGCCAGAATGCGGCGGCGTCCGATAGTATTGAGCATTTCCAACTCGTTGGAATCGAGCGAGGAACAGATGGCCCGGTTACGGACGATGCAGGTGTCACATGCGCTCATGCGCGCATATTGCAGGTCCGGCCCGCCCCGCGCAAGCTAGACGATATCGACCTCATCCCCCAGCGCGGCGCGCAGGCGCTCCAGCGCCTGGGCCTTGAGCTGGTGCACCCGCGGCACAGAGACATCGAGCGTCGCTGCGATCTCCGCCAGGTTGAGCTCTTCAACGAAGTACAGCTGCATCACCAGTTGCAATCGCTCGGGCAGGTTCGCCACCGCTCCGGCCAGCGCCGCGCGCAGTTCCTGGCTCTCGAGGATGTCGTGGCTGTCCGGCCGCTCGTCGGCAAAGGCCGGGTCGTGATCGGAATAGACCGCGTCGATCGGCTCGAACCGCAAGGGCTCACTGCTGCCGCGCAAGGCCGCCAGCTCCTCGGCGCTGATCCCCAGCCCCTCGGCCAGTTCGGCGGCAGTCGGCTCGCGCCCCAGCTGCCCGCGCAGCACCTGCTCCTGCCCAGCCAGTTGCCGCCGCCGCTCGATCCCCCCGCGCGAGATCGGCACGGCGCGGCGGATCAGATCGACCATCGCCCCGCGCACGCGGATCTTGGCATAGGCGGCAAATCCGTCTTCGCCGGGTCCGGCATGGCGCTGCGCCGCCTCAGTGAGTGCGACGAGCCCGGCCTGGATCAGGTCCTCAAGCTCGATCCCGGCCCGGCCGGAGCCGTGGACGTGCCAGGCCAGCCGCCGGACCATCGGCATGAAGCGGCGGACCCGCTCGGTCGTGGCGCAGCGATAGGCCCCCGCGGCCTTCAGGCTGTTGTGATCCTGGATCATGCGGCAAGAATCTCCGGTTCAGGAAGGGCTGGGGTGGGCGCACCAATCACGGCAACCACCTCGATCGGTTGGCTGGCCGGCAGTTCGGCGATGGACAGGACCAGGCAGGACGGCGCCCGCTGCTTGAGCAGGCCGGCCAAGGCCCGGCGCGCACGCGGCTGGACGATCAGGGCGAGCGGCGGCGCAGCGGCCCCACGCTCGGCCACCAGCGCGGCGACATGTTCCCCGATATTGCGCGCCAGATCCGGCTCGATCAGCGGCTGGCCGGTGGCGGGATCGCTCAGCCCCTGGACAATCGCCGTCTCCAGCTGCGCGTCGAGCGTCAGCACCGGCAGGCGCTCACCCGGCGCGCAGATCCGCCCGACGATCAGACTGCCCAGATCGGCGCGGACCAGTTCGACCAGCCGGTCATGATCAGCCGCGATCTGCACGCCGTCGGCCAGGCTGGCGAGGATCGGCAGCGGGTGGCTGATTGGGATGCCATCCTCCAGCAGCGCGCGCAGCACCCGGGTCAGCGCGGCAAGGCTGAGCGGCTGCGGATGGATCCCCTCGACGAGGCCCGCATTGTGCTCCTTGACCGCATCGAGGATCGCGCGGACCTGATCCGGGCCGAGCAGTTCGCCCGGCCGCTCACCCAGCAGCTGGTTGAGCTGGGTGGCGATGACCGTGGAGGCGTCGACCGTCAGAAAACCTTCGGCAATCGCCAGGTCGCGCTGCGCGGCATCGATCCACCGCGCCGGACAGCCGAAGCTGGGATCGCGGGTCTCCTCGCCGCCCAGCATATGGCCTTCGCGCACTTCGCCGACATCAATCGCCAGGATCTTGTCGGGCCGGACCGAGGCCCCGCCCAGCGGCACCCCGCCCAGCACGATCCGGTAATCCTGCGGCGCGAGATCGAGGCTGTCGCGCACGCGGAACTGCGGCACGACAAAGCCGAAGGCCTGGCTCAGCTGCTTGCGCACGCCCGTAATCCGCCCGACCAGCGGCGCCCCGCGCGCCTCGTCGACCAGGTGGACCAGGCCGTAACCCAGCTCGATCGTGACCAGCGTCTGGTCGGACACTTCGCTCAAGGAAATCCGCGCCGGATCGGGCGCCTCGATGATCGGCGCAATCGGCACGGCGGCCAGCGCGGCACGCTTCGAGAGCGTGCGCCACAGCGCCAGCGCGCCGACTGCGGCGGGCAGGAAAATCGTCTGCGGCATGGCCGGGATCAGGCCCATCGCCCCCAGGATCACCGCGACCGGCAGCCAGGTGCGCGGGCTGGCGAGCTGCCCGCCCATCTGGCCCGAAAGGTCGCGGTCCTGCCCGTCACGCTCGTCCGCCACGCGAGTGACGATCACGGCGGCGGCAATCGAGAGCAGCAGCGCCGGGACCTGGGCGACCAGCGCATCGCCGACCGCCAGCGTCACATAGACCTCGGCGGATTCGGCCGCGGTCAGCCCGTGGCTGATCATGCCGAGGCAGAAGCCCGCGATGATGTTGACCGCCAGGATCAGCAGCGCGGCAATCGCATCGCCCTTCACGAACTTGCTGGAGCCGTCCATCGAGCCATAGAAATCGGCCTCGGTCGCCACTTCGCGGCGGCGGGCCTTGGCCTCGTCAGCGGTCAGGATTCCGGCGGCGAGATCGGCGTCGATCGCCATCTGCTTGCCGGGCAAGGCATCAAGGGTGAAGCGCGCCGAAACTTCCGAGACACGGCCCGCGCCCTTGGTGATCACCACCATGTTGATGATCACCAGGATCAGGAAGACGAACAGCCCGACTGCAAAATTGCCGCCAACCAGGAAAGCGCCGAAGGCCTCGATCACATGGCCGGCCGCCGCCTCGCCCTCATGCCCGTGAACCAGCACGACGCGGGTCGAGGCGACGTTGAGCGAGAGCCGCAGCAGCGTCGCGAACAGCAGGACCGAAGGGAAGGACGAGAAATCGAGCGGCTTCTGCGCGTTCATCGCCGCCATCAGCACGGCGACCGACAGCGCGATATTGAGCACGAAGAACACGTCGAGCAACAGCGGCGGGACCGGCACGATCATCAGGCAGATCAGCGTCAGAATGCCGACCGGCAGCGCCACCGTGGCGAGACGCGGGCGGGACAGCAGGCTCACAGCCCGAACGCCCGAAGCTTGCCATAGGCGGCGCGAACATGGGCCGGGGCGTCACCGCCCTGACCCAGCGCAAAAGTGCTGGCGAGCGTGGCCGAGAACGGCGCCGGCTGGCCGGTGGGCGCGGGGAGCGCGGCCAAGGGCTGACGCTCCGCCACCAGGGCGGCAGTCGACCAGGGCAGGGCCTCAACCGGCTGGTCCATCGCCCGGTCGACCTTGCCGCGCAGCAGGCCCATCACCCCGCCGAGCGAGCGTGCTTGGCCGCCTTCATAGAAGATCGCCCGGTTG
>JACDQK010000064.1 GCA_015657645.1 Novosphingobium sp. | reverse complement strand
GGCATGCTGGTTGAAGCGCTCGACCGTCGCTTCCAGCGTGGCCGGATCGAGGCCGATCACTTCGGCCAGTTCGGCCAGGCTATCGGCGCGAGGGACCCAGTCCGGGATCGGCGCGGGCGGCAGGCGGGTGCCGAGCGGATAGCGCGCGGCATATTGGGCATCGAACACCAGCCAGGCCGGGATGTTGAGGTAATCGTAGCTCTGCGGATCGAAGGCGTGGAAGGCCCCGGCCAGCGCCGAATAGTTCGCCGCCTCGTTGCAGAAGCGCTGCCCGGCGCGGTTGACCAGCAGGCCATGCGGCACGGTCCGCTCGATCAGCACCGGCTCGGCCCGCTGCTCCCCGCCCGGCCACTGCCGGCCCGGCGGGGCAAGCGTCGGTGCCCACCAGGCCTGGGTCATGTTGCCAAGCTTGGCGCCGGCAGCCATCGCCAGCTTCAGACCGGCCCCGGCCGCCGTCGGCGGTGAGGCTGGTGCCGTCACCGGCCCGCGCAGGAAGGCCTGCCGCAGCTCAGCATCCCATTCGAACCCGCCCGTGGCGACGATCACGCCATGCCGCGCCGCGATGGTCGTGCCATCGGCCAGCTCAACCCCGGTAATGCGCCCGCCATCGCGGGTCAGCCGCACGACTTCGCAGCCCAGTTCCGGCTCGATCCCCCGCGCCAGGCAGGCCTTGAGCATCCGCCCGACCATCGCCTGGCCAAACCCGCGCTCCTGCGCCGCCATGCGCCGGCCGATCTCCTCCGGCGCGACAACACCGCTACCGCCGCCCAAGGGCGTTTCGCGCAGCATCATCGGCTTGGGTTCGTCGATGGCGAGGATCCTGCCAGCCCAGTCGCCCAGTTCGGTCAGGGCGAAGAGATCGTGGTCCAGCGCGCGGCCACCGCCTGGCTTGGCCCCGGGCCGGTCGAGGTAATAGTCTGGATAGCCATCGAGCAGCGCCACTTTCAGCGCATCGATGCCTTCCAGAAAGGCCAGCGCCTCCGGTCCCTTGTCGACGAAAGCCTCCAGCGTCTCGTCCACCAGATCGCCGTGATCGAGCGCGCGGAAATAGGCCAGCGCCTCATCCCGGCTGTCGGCCATGCCGGCCGCCTGCATCCGGGGGTTGTTCGCCACCCAGATCACCCCGCCCGAAACGGCCGAAGTCCCGCCAACCTTCTCGCCGCGTTCCAGCAGGCGGACCTTGGCCCCCGCTTCGTGTGCCGCCAGGGCTGCGGTCATCCCCGCAGCGCCGCTACCCAATACCAGGACATCGCAATCGCTCATGCGGCGATTTGGACCCATCGCAGGGCGGCGGAACACCCTTCATTTTGGTGAGGTGCGCGGGGCAAGCCGCCGCCTTAATCAGGCCGACAAAGGAGAGTGCGATGAAACTGCAGGGCAAGATTGCGGCAATCACTGGCGGCACGGCAGGCCTGGGGCGCGGCATGGCCGAAGCCTTCCTGGCCGAAGGAGCCAGCGTGGCGCTGATGGCGCGCAATGCCGACAAGGGCGCCAAGGTCCTGGCCGAACTGGGCGTGGGTGACCGCGCAATCTTCGTGTCCGGCGATGCGATGAGCCAGTCCGACATCGAAGGCTTTGTCGACGCGACCGTGGCGAACTTTGGCCGGATCGACATTCTGGTCAACAATGCCGGCGGCGCGGGCGATCTGCAGCCGATGGTCAACCTCTCCGACGAGGCCTTCGATCAGGCGATGAAGTGGAACGTCTATTCGACCTTCTGGGCGACCCGCCGCGCGCTGAAGCCGATGCTGGCGCAAAAGAGCGGGCGGATCATCAACATCTCTTCGATGGAGGGGAAGCACGGCAAGCCGATCTTCACCGCCTATACCGCCGCCAAGCACGCCATCAACGGCATGACCAAGTCACTGGCGCGCGAGGTTGGCACCGAAGGGATTACGGCCAACTGCATCTGTCCGGGGCTGGTGGTCACCGACATCATCAAGGACAACGGGCCGGCCGTCGCCGCGACGATGGGCATGACGCTGGACGAGATGATCGCCCACTTCGCGCAGGAAGCCGCGATCAAGCGCCCCAACAAGGTCGAGGAAATCGCCGCCGTGGCCGTGCTGCTGGCGTCTGAAGCGGGCGCCGGGATCACCGGCGCCATGTTCAGCGTGGACGGCGGAACCGCCCAGTACTGATCGTTTCGCTCAGCTGCCGCCCTGCAGCTTGGCCATCGCCGCGCCGACCGAGCGCTCGATGTCGCCCGCCTGTGGGTTGCCGCGCAGGGTCAGGCCGCCATTGGGCTGGATGTTCTGGCCGGTGAGGAAGGCCTCATCGGTGCAGAGCCACAGGCAGGCGTTCGCCACGTCCTCGGAGGTATTGAGCCGGCCGAGCGGGTACTTCGGCAGGAAGGCATCAACCAGGCCGGGCACGGCGAAGGACTGTTCGGTCATCGGCGATTCGGTAAAGGCCGGGGAGACCGTGTTAGCCTTGATCCCGTAGTGCCCGTAATCGTTGGCAACGCAGCGGATCAGCGCTTCGGAGCCGCTCTTGGTGCCGATATAGGCGGCGTGGTTGTTGATCACCGCCTGCGTGGTGGCCGACGAGATCGAGATCAGCGAGCCGCCGCTGGGCTGCTGCGCGATCATCTTCTCGACAAAGGCCTGCAGGAAGTGGTGCACGCCCTTGAACTGCAGGTCGACGATCTGGTCGAGCTGTTCCTCGGTCGTCTCAACCAGGCTGGCGAGCAGGCCCCAGCCTGAGGCGTTGATCGCCGCATCGACCCGGCCCATCTTGGCCACGGCGGCATCGGCCATTGCCCGGACTTCAGCCCGCTTGGTAATGTCGCAGAGGGCATAGTGCCCGCCGATCTCGGCCGCGAGTTCCTTGAGCGGCCCTTCCTTGCGGCCCGCCACCATCACTTCGGCCCCTTCGCGTGCGAACAGGCGGGCAATCGTCTGGCCCATGTTATCCTTGGATGCGGCGCCCAGAACCACCGCCTTCTTGCCTGCCAACCGGCCCATCGCATCGCTCCCAATTGTTGTGATGAGCGGGTTCTAACGCTGAACGCGCAGCCGCGCCCTTCCCAAAAATGGGCATTGTCCCGCCTGCCCCTCACCGCCGATAGCGGGAGCAAAGGAGAGGCCAGAATGTTTAGCGGACCACTGGAGGATCGCGTCGCGATCCAGGAACTCAACGGAACCTACGCCGATGGCGTGGTGCGGGCCGATGCCGAAACCTGGGCCACGGTCTGGGCCGACGATGCCTATTGGAACCTGATGGGCATGGAAGTGAACGGCAAGGAAGCCATCGTCGGCATGTGGAAAGGCGCGATGGGCGGGCTGGAGGCAGTCAGCTTTCACTGCGTGCCCTGCATGATCGCGGTCGATGGCGACAAGGCCACCAGCCGCGTCCAGACCCAGGAAATCATGCTGACCAAGGAAGGCAAGACCCGCGTGATCGGGGGCCTTTATGAAGATGAGCTGGCCCGCCGGGGTGGTGCCTGGGTCTTCACCAGCCGCAAGTTCCGCATCGTTGCCGAATACAATCCCGAAGGAGCAAGCCACTAATGGCCAAGATCGTCATTTCCGCCCAGATCGACCTGGACCCCGCCAAGCGCGACGAGGCGCTGCGCACCGCTCAGCCGTGGATCGACGGAGCGCTGAGCCAGCCCGGCTGCATCCACTATGACTGGAGCGCGGACCTCAACAACCCGAGCCGGGTCAACGTGTTCGAGGAATGGGAAAGCGAAGACTCACTCGCCGCCCACTTCGCCGGGCCGCAATATGCCGGGATGCTGGGCCATATCGGCCAGTCGGGCCTGATCGGCGCGGTCAGCCGCAAGTACCGCGTCGATGCCGAAGGGCCGGTCTATGGCGATGATGGCAAGCCGACCGAAAAGTTCGGGTAAGCAACAGCTCTAATCCAAAACACGTCACCCCGGGCTTGACCCGGGGTGACGCATTTTGGGAGTCGGTGCCTAAAGCGCCAGCAACTGCTTGCCGCGATTGGCGCCCACGAACAGCCGCTTCAGGGTGTCGGGCGCGTTCTCGAACCCGTGCTGCACGTCTTCCTGGTAGGCCAGCTTGCCTTCCTTGACGAAGCCTTCCAGCCGCTTGCGAATGGCCGGGAACTCGGCTGCCCAGTCGAGCACGATGAAGCCCGCCATGGTCCCGCGCCGGAATACCAGGTTGAAGTAGTTCTGCGGACCTGCGGGCAGCGTCCCGGTCTCGTACCGGCTGATCCCGCCGCAGATCACCACGCGCGCGCCGGTCGCAATCTGGCTGAGCATGTCGTTGAGGATCGAACCGCCGACATTGTCGAAGATCACGTCGACCCCGCGCGGGCAGTGTTCCTTGATCTGGTCGCGGACCGAGCCGGACTTGTAGTCGATCGCGGCGTCATAGCCCGCCTCGCGGACCAGCCATTCGCACTTGTCCTTGCCCCCGGCGATCCCGACCACGCGGCAGCCGGCGATCTTGGCCAGCTGGCCAACGATCGAACCGGTCGCCCCGGCCGCGCCGGAGACCAGCACGGTATCACCCGCCACCGGCTTGCCGACCTTGAACAGTCCGCAATAGGCGGTGACGCCGGTGGTGCCGAGGACGGAGAGCACGGCGGTCGGCGGCAGATCGGTCTCGACCTTGGTCAGGTCCTTGCCGTCCGAAACATAGTGGTCGGTCCAGCCGGTCGTGCCGAACACCATGTCGCCCACGGCGAAGCGGCCGCCATTGCTGGCAATCACTTCGGCAATGCCGCTGCCGCGCATCACTTCGCCAATCGCCATCGGCGCGACATAGTCGGCGATGTTTTCCATCCAGCCCTTCTGCGCCGGGTCAAAGCCCAGGAAGCGGGTCTTGAACAGCATCTCGCCGGGGCCGGGATCAGGCAGCTGGACTTCGGCGAACTTGAAATCGCTGTCCTCGATCCCGCGGCCACGGGGGTGGCCATTGAGCAGCCATTGGCGAGCGGTAGTGGGCATAAGGTTACTCCTGGTCAGGCAGCGCCATAGGCGCCGTGATAAAGCGCGCTGTCGGCGGCGTAGAAATTGCAGTGGAAGCCCGAGGGCACACGGAACGGGATCTCGACCGTGCAGAGCGGCCCGGCGGAAATGTTCTTGGCATCGAAGATCGCCAGTTCGCTGCCCGGCGCATTGGCGCGGTGGACCAGGGTCATGGCATAGCCGTCGGCCTCGTCCGTGCCGCCCAGCCTGGGCGCGAAGATCAGCTCGCCGGCCGATGCGCCATCGCCGAAGTGGTAGATGTCTTCCGTCCCGGTGGCGGTGTCGAACCGCAGCACAGCGTCCATCCCGTCAGCCCGGCCATCGCGTGAACGCAGGTTGATATTGCCGAAGGCCTGGCGCGAGGCGCGGGTCATCAGCCGGTCGTCCGGCCGGGGGAACTGGATGTCGCGCTCGTTCAGCGTCTCTTCCTTGATCCAGGCGGTGTTGGCCTTGGGATCGATGATCCAGCGGCGCAGGCTTTGCAGCGTTTCGGCATGGGTCCGGCGCACGCCGTCCTGATTGGGGAACAGCGCGGTGCCATTGGCGGCGGCAACGTCAGCCACGATCCGGCCCTGCTCGTCTTCCCAGACGTTGCATTCGTGGAACATGTGGCGCGGATCGTATTCGAACCAGCGCACATCATCGGCCGTGCCATTGCGCGGCATGATCGCCAGCTTGGTCGGACGGCCATCGACCCAGGCGGTCATCGGCCCGCCGGACATGTAGCGCGACAGGTCGCTGTCGATCGGGATGATCGGGAAGACCACCCAGTTCTCGGTCACGAAGAAGGTGTGGATCAGCGCATGATGCGGCACCTTGATCCGCTCAGCCTTGCGGACCGAACCGTCGGGTCCGATCACGTCATAGCGGATCTCCGGCTCACCCATCGGGCCGTTGATCGAGGCGCCGATGTTGATCAGCTCCCCGGTGAAGTGATCGACCTTGGGGTGGGCGCTGAAGGTGGTGGTGATCGTGCCGCCGTAATCGTGCTCACCCAGGGTATCGAGGCTGCGCGGATCGAGCTCGACCGCCGGGGCCCCTTCCATCAGCGCCAGCAGCTTGCCGGCGTGGATGATCACATTGGTATTGGCGGTGTTGTAACGCTTGCCCTGGACCGAAGGGTCAGCCGTCATCGGATTGCCGAACACCCCGAACAGGCGCTTGCCCGCCGCCTTTTCCAGCTCGAATTTCTCGGTCCGGACCCAGCGGTTGCGCATCGCGACACGGCCGTCCTCGATCTGGAAGGCATAGACCATGCCGTCGCCATCGAACCAGTGATAGTCGCCCTCGCGCGGGGGATGGAGCGGCTCCGGCCCGTTGCGCACGAAGACACCGGCCAGATCGCGCGGCAGTTCGCCGTGGATGATCAGGTCAGGCGCATCGGCTTCAAACCGCTGCGGTGCGTGGTGACCTTTGAGGAACGGGT
This sequence comes from Novosphingobium sp., assembly GCA_015657645.1. Taxonomy (GTDB): domain Bacteria; phylum Pseudomonadota; class Alphaproteobacteria; order Sphingomonadales; family Sphingomonadaceae; genus Novosphingobium. Next base: position 5,690 of record JACDQK010000064.1, on the reverse strand, counting down.
GATCGAAGAAAGCTACTGCCATCGGGGGTGCCTCCGGGGGTCCATCCGCCCGGCCTAGTGCCGCAAGCGGCGGGCGGGTTCAGCTAGCAAAAGTAACCGGCGCAGATTTCCGGCCTAGGCCGCATAAAGGCTACATTGGATGGGATAACCGCTGGAGCACCGCGATGACCGTCGCTACCCATAAGACGTTCTGCCGTTTCTGCCACGCTAACTGCGCCATGCTCGTCGATGTCGAGGACGGCAAGGTGAAGGCCGTGCGTGGTGATCCGGACGATCCGGAATACGGCGGCTATTCCTGCATGAAGGGGCGCGAGCTGCCGGATTCGCACAATGCGGCGCACCGCCTGCACCACTCACTGGTGCGCGGTGATGATGGCGCGTTCCACGAAACCCCGATGCCGGCGGCCCTGGCCCATGTGGCAAGCGAACTGCGCCGGATCATCGATCAGTACGGGCCGGACAGCGTCGCAGTGTTCATGGGCTCGGGCGGCTTTCAGAACAGCGCCGCCTGGGCAGCGTCCTACAGCTTTGCGCAGGCCATGGGATCGAAGCACTTCTTCACCTCGGTCACGCTCGATCAGCGGCCAAGGTCTTCACCACCGCCCGCTACGGCAAGTGGGAAGGCGGGGTGAACAACTTCTCCGAGGCCGACGTTGCCCTGTTCATCGGCAACAACCCAATCGTTTCGCACTATGCGCCGGTCGGCGGCGTGCCGCCGTTCAGCCCGTCAAAGCGGATCCGTGATCGCAAGAAGGAAGGCCTGAAGCTGATCGTCGCCGATCCGCGCCTGGCCGAAGTGGGCCTGCTGGCCGACATCTACCTGCCGGTGAAGCCGGGCGAGGATCCGGCGCTGCTGGCTGGCATGCTCAACGTGATCATTTCGGAAGAGCTGTACGACCGCAACTTCGTCGCCGCGCACGTTGACGGGTTTGAGGAACTGAAGGCCGCTGTCGCGCTGTTCCCGCCAGCTGTGGCAGCCGAGCGCGCCGGGGTCGACAAGGACGAGCTGGTCCGCGCCGCGCGGATGTTCGCGGGCGGCACCAAGGGCTGCGCGGTGACCGGAACTGGACCGGAAATGGCCGGCAACGGCACTCTGACCGAATACCTTGCGACCTGCCTCAACACGATCTGCGCCCGCTTCAAGCAGGAAGGCGAAAAGTCCGGCGCGCCGCGCGTGTTCACCTCGCCGCGCGGCAACACCCGCGCTCAGGTCGGCGATCCGGTGCCGCTCTACGACGCCCCCGGCTCGGCCCGCAGCCGCTTCCGCGGGCTGGGTCAGCTCGGCGTCGAAATGCCCTGCAACGTCATGGCGGACGAAATCCTGACCCCCGGACCGGCCAGATTCGCGCCTTGATCTCGGTTGGCGGCAATCCCGAAGTGGGCTTCCCCAACCAGCTCAAGATGCGCCGCGCGCTCGATGACCTGGAACTGTTTGTCCAGATCGACCCGTGGATGAGCGCCAGCGCCAAGCGCGCCGACGTGGTCCTGGCGCCCAAGCAATGCCTGGAGCGGGAGGACATCTCCAACCTGTCCGAATGGTGGCACGAGCGCGCCTATGCCCGCTATACCGAGGCCGTGGCCGAGGCGCCGGGCGACGTGATCGACGAGTACGAGATGTTCTGGCACCTCGCCAAGCAGCTCGGCATCCAGATGCAGCTGATGGGCGGGCCGCTGCCGATGGACGGCGATGCCCCGCCGCCGAAGGAAGTGTTCCTCGATCTGATGGCCGCTGGTTGCCTGGTGCCGCCGAGCCAGGTCCGCCAGGATGTGCAGAAGGCCGGCGGCGCGGCGGTGATCTATGACGAGCTGCACCCGCTGGTCGAAGCCGGCGAGCCCTCGGCCCAGAACCGCTTCACCCTGACGGCCGGTGACATGCCGCACCAGCTGGAGAAGTACAGCGCCGATGCGGCCCGCGCCGCCGGGTTCGATTTCCGCCTGATCTCGCGTCGTTCGAAGCATCGCTTCAACTCGATCGGCCAGCCGCTCAAGAACCTGGGGCTGAAGGTCACCACCAATCCGGCCTATATCCACCCGGACGACATGGCCGCGCGCGGCTGAAGGATGGCGACATTATCGAGATCGCCTCGGCCCATGCCTCGATCCACGGCGTGGTCGAAGCCAGCGACCGGTCCGGCGCGGGCTGATTTCGATGGCCCACGCCTTTGGTGACAGCGAAGCCGGCAAGCACAACGTGCGCGAAATGGGCGGTTCGACCAATCGCCTGACCAGCGACGAGGTGGACTTTGATCCGATTACCGGCATGGCGTTGCAAAGCGCGATTCCGGTGCGGATCGCCCCCGCCTGAGCTTCAGACAAAGGACTACCCATGACCGTAAATAGACGTTTCCTGCTGCGGCGCCGCCCGCAGGGTGAGCCGGTGCCCGATGATTTCGAGCTCGTCACCGAAGCCCTGCCCGAGCTGGCCGATGGGCAGTTCCTGATCCGCAACCACTATGCCTCGCTTGATCCCGCCATGCGCGGGTGGATGGACGATGCCGATAGCTACATGCCGCCGATCCCGCTCGGCGCCCCAGTCCGCGCCAGCACGATCGGCGTGGTCGAGGCGAGCAAGGCCGAAGGCTTCGCGCCCGGCCAGTGGGTGATGGGCCTCAATGCAATCGAGGACTATTCGATTGGCACCGTCGGCGGCTTCACCCAGCCGATTGATCCGGGTCTGGTGCCAAGCGTCACCAATTACCTCTCGCTGTTCGGCGCGGTCGGCATGACCGCCTATTTCGGCCTTTTCGAAGTCTGCGAACCCAAGCCGGGCGATACCGTGCTGGTCAGCGGGGCGGCCGGGGCGGTCGGTTCGATCGTCGGCCAGCTTGCCAAGATCCACGGCTGCAAGACCATCGGCATCGCGGGCGGTGCGGAAAAGTGCAAGCGCCTGACCGAGCGTTACGGCTTCGACGTGGCGATCGACTATCGCGGCAAGGACGAGGCGGCGCTGACTGCCGAGATCGCCGCGGCGGCGCCGAACGGCGTCGACGTGATCTTCGAGAATGTCGGCGGGATCATCCTCGATGCCGGCCTCATGAACCTCAACATGAATGCCCGCATTGGCCTCTGCGGCCTGATCAGCGAATACAACACTGAGGAGCCGGTCGGCGCGCGCAACCTGTGGCGCTTGATCGTCAAGCGCGCCTCGATCCGCGGCCTGTTGGTGGCGGACTACGTCGCCCGCTTTGGCGAGGGCGCCGCGAAGATGGGCGAATGGGCCGCGCAGGGGAAGATCAACATCGACGAGCATGTCGATGAAGGGATCGAGAATGCCTACTCCGCCTTCATGCGGCTGTTCAGCGGCTCCAACCAGGGCAAGATGATCCTGAAAATCTGATGCGGGACTTGTTGGTCCTCTCAGGGGGTCACCCTTACGACGAGCCGGCCTTCGCTGCGCTGCTGGACAGTCTTGACGGCTGGCGCGTCACACACCTGCTGCATCCCGAAGCGGAGCAGCTGGTGGGCGAAGGCCGCGCGGCCGAGGCTGATGGTCTGCTGTTCTATGACATGCCCGGCTACACCTTTGCCGATGGCCAGGTGGAAACCCGCGCGCCCAGCGAAGCCTTCCGCCGCGCGATCATGGCCCGATTTGCCGCTGGCAAGGGCGCGGTGGCCATGCACCATGCCCTGGCCGGCTGGGCCGAATGGCCGGAATGGGCCGAGCTCGTCGGTGGCCGGTTCCTTTACCAGCCGGGCAAGGTGCGCGGGCAGGACAAGCCGGACTCAGGCTATCGCCACGATGTCGCCTACACGGCCGAGGTGGTCTGCGCCCATCCGGTGACCGCCGGGGTCCCTGCGACCTTCCCGGTGACCGACGAGCTTTACCTGGCCGAGATCTTTGACCAAGATATCACCCCGCTGATCCGGGCACAGCACCACTTCACGCGCGACAATTTCTATTCCGCCGCCGCAGCCGTGGCCGGGCGGATGTTCGACAATGCCAGGTGGGACCACGCCCCCGGCAACACGGCCGTCGCCTGGGTCAAGCCGGCCGGTGCGGCCGACCTGGTCTATCTCCAGTTCGGCGACGGGCCGGACACCTATGCCAACCCGGCAATGCGGCAGATTCTGGCCAATGCCCTGCGGTTCACCGCCGCTTCCTAACAATTCTAAGCATCGCGTTCCCGCGTAGGGCAGGACTAGGGTCGAGGCTCAGGAATCCTCACCGGAGTATGCTGGAATGAACGCGCAGACGCACATGTTTGCCAAGGAAACGCTGATCGATCCCTTCGCGCATTACCGCGCGATGCATGAAGCGGGGACCGCGATCCAGCACCTGCCGGAAATGAACACCTACGTGGTCTACAGCTACGACCTGTGTTCCGAGGCGACTGGCCGGACGGAAGAGTTCTCGAACGATTTCAGCTCGCTGATGGGCTCGGTCGATCCCGAGATCGAGGCGATCCTGGCCGAGGGCTATGATAGCCCGGGCACGCTGCTGACGGTCGATGCGCCGATCCACACCCGCAACCGCAAGCTGGTCAACCTGGCCTTCTCTGCCCCGCGCGTGAACGCGATCGAGCAGGACATGCGGACCAAGTCGATCGAACTGATCGAATCCATCGCCGACAAGGGTGAATGCGAATTCGTCGAGGCCTTCGCGATTCCGCTCCCGGTGGCGATGATCGCCCAGCAGATCGGGCTCGATAACGACCCCAAGCAGGTCAAGTACTGGTCCGACTGCGCGGTCGACCGGTTCAGCCAGATGGTTGACCGTGAGCGTGAGCTGGAATGCGCGCGCAGCTATGTCCAGTATCAGCACTACATGAAGGGCAAGATCGATGAGCGCCGCGCCCATGGCGGCAACGATCTGCTGACCGATCTGGTCCAGGCCCGGGTAGAGGGCGAAACGCCGCTGACGGATGAGGAAATCATCTCGATCATGCAGCAGTTCATGGTCGCCGGGAACGAAACCACCACCTCGACCATCGCCGGCGGGCTGCTTCAGCTGATCCGCAATCCGGAGCAGATGGCCAAGGCCAAGGCCGCCGCCGGGGGCCGCGATCCCAAGACCATCACCAACCTGGTCGAAGAAGCGCTGCGCTATGAAACGCCGAGCGCCGGCATGTGGCGGATCGTGCGTGAGGACAGTGAGCTGGGCGGGGTGAAGATCCCCAAGGGCGCGACGCTCCAGCTGCGCTATGCCGCCGCCAACCGCGATCCCAGCAAGTTCCCCGATCCCGACAAGTTCGACATCGAGCGCACCAATGCCCGCACCCACATCGCCTTTGGCAAGGGACCGCACATGTGCGTGGGCAACATGCTGAGCCGCAAGGAAATGTTCGTCGCCTTCGACGAGCTGCTCGAACGGCTCGACAACTTCGCAATTCCCGAGGGCGGCGAGATTACCGTATTGCCCAACATCCTGCTGCGCGGCGTAACCCGGCTGCCGATCACTTTCACGAGAGCCGCATGAATTTTGACCTGACCGAAGAACAGGAGCTGTTCCGCAGCTCGGTCGAACGGTTCGCGGGCGATCTGGATTCGCCCGCCCGCCGCGCACTGCGCAGCGCGCCTGGCGGCTATGATCGGCGACGCTGGGCGGCGCTGGCAGAAATGGGCTCGCTCGCACTTGCCGTCAGCGAGGAGCAAGGCGGGCTGGGCGGCCAGGCGATCGACCTGGCGGTGATCGGCGAGGCCCTGGGCCGCGCGATCGCGCCTGATCCCTGGCTCGAAAACGGCGTGCTGCC
>JACDQK010000063.1 GCA_015657645.1 Novosphingobium sp. | reverse complement strand
TGAAGATGCGGTCGGTGATCGATTGCGCGCGCGGCAGGTCGACGTTGGCCATGTTGTCAAAGACCTGGTTGAGATAGACCATCTCACGCCCGGTCCCCAGCACCTGCATCGGGATGAAGGCGTCCATCCCCGGCAGTTCGCGCGGCTCTCCAACGATGGTGAAGCCGCTACCCTGCAGCCGCTCGGGCCATCCGAATACGTCCTCGACCGTGAACTCGTAAGCGCCCCAGCCAAAGGTGGTGGTGGGCTTGAACTCCGGATATCGGCTGTTCGACCAGCCGGATCCAGCACGGGTTACCGCTCTTGGGCCGAAGCACCGCATGGCGTGCCCCGGCGCTGGCCGGGCAGCCCCAGCTTTGCGCAAGGTCCGCGGGAAGTGGCCCTTCGTGGACCAGGTCGAGCTTCAACACGCCCTGGTAATCGGCGAGCGCGGCAGAGACATCGGGCACGACCGACAGCCCGCCCATGATTGCTCCGTGGGGAATAGCCATCACTTGAACTCCGGCTTGCGCTTGGCGACGAAGGCGCTCGTCCCTTCGAGGAAATCCGGCCCGGTGAAGGCCTGCGCGAAGACCTCCAAGGTCTCGGCATCGTCATCGGCCTGCCCATCGAGCACGCGGCGGACAAAGCGCTTTATGCCGCTGGTCGAATGGAGCGAATTGGCGGCGATCACGTCTTCGAGATGGCCGGGGCTGTCGGCGATCTCATCCACCAGCCCGATCCGCAGTGCCTCATGCGCATCCAGCAGCATGCCGGTGTAGAGCATGCGCTTGGCCTGCCCCGGCCCGACCAGATCGACCAGCAGCTTGGTATCGTGCAGCGGATAGACCAACCCGAGCTTGGCCGGGGTGATCCCCAGCCGCGCGCGCGGGGTGGCGACGCGGATGTCCGCCGCCAGCGCGATCCCGCAACCGCCGCCGACGCAATCGCCGTCGATATAGGCAATCACCGGCTTTTCCGCGCGGGCCAGCACGTGCTGGGCGCGGTTGATCGCGGCCTGGTTGGCGGCGCGCCACTGGGCATCGTCCTTGTTGGCGAGCAGTTCGGCAATGTCTGCCCCGGCGCAGAACACGCCGGGATGGGCGGATTCGATGGTCAGCAGCCGCACCGCGGGATCGGCCATGGCCTGCAGCACCAGTTCGGGCAGCAGGTCCCACATCGCCTGGTTGAAGGCATTGCGCTTGTCGGCCCGGTCGATGAACAGGCGGGCAACGTGTTCGCCAGTGGTGAGCCGCAGCGTCATGCCGGCACCGTCACGGCAAAGTGATCGGCGATTGCCTTGCGCGTCGTAACCCAGACGCCGTCGTGCTGGCGGACGTGCTTGAAGAACTCCTCCAGCGCCCAGATCCGCCCGGGCGGCCGATGATCCGCAGGTGGAGGCCCAGGCTCATCATCTTGGGATTGCCCTCCACGCCCTCGCGATAGACCTGATCGAAATTGCGCTTGGCGTAGGCCAGCCACTGTTCCGGCGTCATGGCCGGATCGGTCCACATCTTCATGTCGTTGTTGTCGAGCTGGTACGGCACGATCACCATCGGCTTGGCGGGTACCGTCTCGCGATCCCAGAACGGCACGTCACCGCTGTAATCGTCCATGTGATAGGAGAAGCCCTCCTCGATCAGCAGGCGGCGGGTGTTGTCGGTCAGCATGTAGCGCGACAGCCAGCCATGGGGGCGCACGCCGCAGGTCTGTTCGATGCTGGTCACGGCCTTGCGGATGAACTCGCGCTCCTGCTCCTCATTGAGGCGGAACTGGTGGACCCAGCGCCAGCCGTGGCTGACCGGCTCGTGGCCCAGTTCGACGATGGCTTCGGCAATCTCGGGATGGTTTTCGAGGCTGAGCGCCGCCACGGTCCAGCTCGCCATGATCTCGAACTGCTTCAGCAGCTTGACCACGCGCGGGGCGCCAGCCTTGATCCCGTAAAGGTAATTGCTCTCGTTCGCATAGTTGCGGATCGGGGCCTTGATGAAGATGCCCAGCTCGTCGACCGGCTCCATCCCCTTGTCGCCGCGGGCAATGGTCTGCTCGCTGCCTTCCTCGACATTGACGACCACCGACAGCGCCATCTTCGCGCCGCCGGGCAGGTCCATCCGTTCCTCACGCATCAATGCATCTCCTCGCCGCCCGAGACGTTGAGCGCCTCGCCGGTGACGTAAAAGGCGTCATCGCTGGCCAGCCAGGCGCAGGCGGCGGCCGTATCGCTCGGCAGGCCGGGGCGGCCCATCGGGTTCTTGGCGGCCATGTTTTTGAGGTAAGCCTCGACTGTGTCGAAGCCGAGCAGCTTGGAGAAATACTCGTTCTGCTGCGCGCCCAGCCCGGTGGTGACATGGTTCGGGCAGACCGCGTTGACGGTGATCCCGTGCGCACCCAGCTCCACTGCCGTCGCCCGGGTCAGACCGACCATGCCGTGCTTCGAGCTGACATAGGCCGGCAGGTGCGGGAAGCCGGTCTTGGCAGCCTGGCTGGCGATGTTGATGATCCGCCCGCCCTTGCCGCCCGCAATCATCGCCTTGGCGGCCGCCTGGGTGCAATAGAACGCACCTGACAGGTTGACCGCGATCACCGTCGCCCAGTCCTTGGGATCGACCTCCAGCATCGGCTTCATCATGAACCCGATCCCGGCATTGTTGACGAAGACATCGACCGAACCGAATGCCGCAACCGCCTGGTCAACCAGCGCCTGGCACTGCGCCGGATCGGACACGTCGCAGGCAATCGTCGCAACCTTCACCCCGCGGGCGCGCAGGTCCTCGGCCACGCCCTCGGCCTCGGCATCGATCTTGAGGTCCGAGACGACGCAGTTCGCGCCCTCATCGGCAAAGCGGCGCAGGATGCCCTGCCCCAGGCCCTTTTCCTTGCCCGAGCCGGTGACGACGATGGTCTTGCCCGCGAACCGGCTCATGATCAGAGGTCCTCGGTCAGGATAAAGGTCGGGTTGTCGGTAAACTCGCCAAAGCCGGCGGCGACCTTCTGGAATTCGGGATCGGAAACGTCAGCCACGAAGGCATCCATCCCGTGGATATCGATCACCTCGATGTAATCATAAGGCGGCTTGGCGTCCGAGCCGAACAGGCCCGTGGCGCGGTGGACAGTGAAGCCGCGCACCGATCCCAATGCATTGACGCCGGGAATATCGGTGCCACGCGCCCAGGCTTCATAGGCTTCGCGGCTGGCGCCTTCTTTCAAGTTGAACAGGCAGACGATGCGCATGGTTTCTCTCCCTTCAGATGCCGGATTGTGGCGGACGGCGGTAAGCTTGCAACTGGTTATCTAGCTGGCGGGCCAGCGCGATCAGGCCCGGCTCGCTGCCCGGCGGGCCGACGAGCTGTACGCTGACCGGCAGGCCGTCCTCGCTCCACCCAGAGGGCAGCGCCAGCGCGGGCAGCCCAGCGACATTGGCGAGGCAGGTAAAGTCCGCCTGATTGGACGGCGCGCGGGTGCCGTGGGCAAAGGCCACTTGCGGGGCGGTCGGCATGATCAGCACGGTATCGGTCCCGATCGCCTCGCGCAGCGCGGCGCGGGTGCGGGCCAGCACCTCGGGGCAGGCCTCGCGCAAGCTGGTAATGGCCAGGATGACCTTGAGTTCGTCCGAGAGGTCGGGGTTGTTGGCGCGGTATTCGGGGCCCAGGTCGTCCACCAGCCAGTGCCCCGCAGCAATCAGCCCGGCCATGCGCACATCGGTCAGGCGCTCGGGCAGGTGGAGCGTCTCACAGGCTAGCGGCAGGGCGCGGCGCGCGGCTTCGAAGCCGGCCGCAACGGCGGGCTGCACTTCGACCTCGCTCTGCCGGCCGAGCACCCAGGCGTGGCGAAACGGGCGCGCCTCACCCGGATCGCGCGCGAGGATATTCCAGGCGCGCTCCAGCACGTCGAGATCGCGCGCCAGCGGGCCGATGCAATCGAGGCTTGGCTCCAGAAAGGCGAGGCCATCCTCGCTGATCGCGCCATTTGTCGGCTTCAGGCCGTAGACCCCGCAATAGGCCGCCGGGATGCGGACCGAACCCATGGTATCGGTGCCCAGCGCCAGATCGCATAGCCCCGCCGCCACCGCCGCGCCGCTGCCGCCGGACGAGCCGCCGGGGGTATAGTCGTGCCGGTGCGGATTATGCGTCCGGCCATAGAACACGTTGTCGGTATGCGCGCCGAGTGCCGCCTCATGCATGTTGACCGTGCCGAGGATTGCCGCCCCGGCGGTGCGCAGCCGGGTCACGCATTCGGCATCGCGGCTGGCGATCCGGTTGCGATAGAGGCCCATTCCGCCGGTCCAGGGCAGGCCGGCGACCATGATGTTCGATTTCACCCCTACAGTCATCCCCGCCAACGGTCCCTCGCCGCCATGGGCGCGGGGATCGAGATCGACGAAGGCGCCAAAGGGATCGTGCATCACACCCCCCGCTCGTCGATCAGGCGGATCGGCTTCTGGCGGGTGTCGATCTGGGTCGCGGCAGCCGTCTCACCCGGCGCGCAAAGCAGCACCGCCACTTCCACGCCCAGCCCGCGCCGGAGCACTTCGGCCAGCTCGCCAGCATTGCTGCCGCCACGGCTTTCGACGGTGACCACCATGTCATCACGCTGGGTCGCGGCATCGCGGCGCAGGTGGCAGACATATTCGCCGGTCAGGTCCGGCCGGTTCTCGATCAGCGCGGCAATGGCGTGGGGGAACAGGTTGATCCCGCGCAGCTTGACCATGTTGTCGCTGCGGCCCTTGAACCCGGCGATGCGCTTGAAGCCCAGCTCGCCGCGACCATCCAGTTCATGCGTGATGTCATGCGTGTTGAAGCGGATGCAGGGGGCAATGTCGTCCTTGAACAGGCAGGTGACGACCATGTCCCCGGTATCACCCCTGGCCACCGGCGTGCCGCTCTCGATATCGAGCAGCTCGAGGTACTGGGCATCTTCCCAGACATAGAGCCCGTCGCGGTCCGGCCCTTCCCCGGCGATCGAGCCGGTATCGCCGACCCCGTACCAGTCATAGGCCTTGGCCCCGTGCCAGGCCGCTTCGGTCGCGGCGCGGTCCTCGGTGCCGAGGTGGCCGATGATCATGCGCAGCTTGATCCGGTCAAAAAGCTGCTCCGCTTCAGCAACTTCAGCCAGCTTTCTGATGTAATCCACGAAGCCGACCATCACCGTCACGCCGAAGTCCGCGAGCAGGTTGACCTGGTTGACCGAGCGGGTTTCGATCCCGGTCCCGGCGGAAAGGAACAGCGAATTGGTGAAGTGCGTCACCGCCTCGCGAATGTAGTGGCCGCCGTTGATCATGCCGTGGCCATAGACCGAATGGACCACGTCTTCCGGCTTCAGCCCCATCCAGCGGTACATCCGGCCGACCAGCAGGTTGGTGACCTCGCGTCCCTTGGGCCCGAACATCAGCGGCTGCGGGCGGCCGGTGGTGCCGCTGGTGGTGTGGAATATCACCGGATCAGCGCCGCGCCCGTCGAAATCGCCATAGGGCGGGTAAGCGTTGACCGAGGCCATCAGATCGGTCTTGTCATAGACCGGCAGCTTGGTGATGTCGGCCAGCCCCGTGATATCGCCCGGCTCGATCCCCTGCGCGCCCCACAGCCGCTGGTAGAACGGGATCTGCCAGCCGCGCTGCATCAGCCGCTTGAACTGGGCATCCTGGATCGCAAAGATCTCATCCCGGCTGATGCTGCGATAGCGCGCGGTAAAGGCGTCCCCGACCGGGTAATCGGCCAGCATCTGCTTGATGTCGAAGGTCTCGAAATAGGTCGGGAAGCTCATGTCGGATCCGTGAAATAGGTCAGGGGGTCAGAGAACAGGCGCGGATCATGCCCGGCCGGCGCGAGTTCGCAGGCGAAGTCTCGCTTGGCCTGGGTCTGGGCCGACGACAGCGGTGCGTCAGGGCTGCCCAGCGTGTGCGGAACGGCGATGGCTCGCGTGGCTCCGTCGGCAAAGGTGACGCGCAATTCCTGCGGGAACAGGGCATTGGGATCCTGGTTGCCATCCGCCACCAGCGCAACCTTGCCCGCCAATGCCGCAAGCGCTGGATCGGCGAAGTTTTCGGGCGTGAAGCGGCGGGGATCGATCCGGCCATCGGTCAGCATCAGCGCGGCGAGGAATGGCAGGCACAGCCGCGCATAGGCCGGGGTCATGTCTGGGCTATAGGGCCGCCCGACCAGGCGATGGATCAGCGGCGGACAAGCGAGTTCGATCCGCTCGACTGCCTGCCCGGCCAGCGCCTGCAAGGCCCCCAGCGCGGCATGGCTGGCGCGGCCAGAGGGGAACGGCTTGGTGCTGATCTCGGCAATCCGCCAGACCTGCCCTAGATCGCGGGTATAGCGCGAGAGGTCACCCTGATCGATCAGCTTGAAGTACCCGAATGGCCCCTCCAGCGGATCGAGCGGCGCAGTGAAGCCAGCCTTGGCGAGATCGCTGGCCGTCACCGCCGCGCGGGCGGCATTGGCGACCTGGAATGGCAGGGTGATCGAGCCTTCGACATGGGCCTGCATCGTCCCGGCCGCGCTCGAATAGGCCAAGCCCAGCGCGTGCTCCAGCGGCGCACCATCGATCCGCGCCACGGCCATCGCCGCGCCGATCACGCCGGCCGTGGCGGGGCGGAAGAAACTGAGCGCAGAGTCCGCAGCGATACCGAGGCCCGAGGCGACATCGACGCCGATCGCCAGCGCGACCAGTGCTTCCTCGGGATCGCAACCACCCTTGCGGTCAATCGCGGCTCCCAGCGCAGCGGTGACCACGCTCATGGCATGAACCACCGCCGGTTCGTGCACCGCGTCCCATTCGAGACAGTGGATCCGATAGCCGTTGACGAAGGCCGCACCCGGCGCGGGCAGGCGCTCGGTTGTGCCGATCAGGCGGGCATCGCTGCCGCTGCCCATGGCGCGGGCGGCACTAAGGATCGCCTCGGCTCCCGGCGCGGTTGCCCCTGCCGCGCCGACTGCCAGGGTATCGCCCAGTAGCCGCACGGCATCGGCGCGCACGGCACTTGGCAGGCTATGCGCCGCACCAGCAAAGGCGAGGAGATCGGCGGTCGCGCTCATCCCAGCCAGTCCTCAAGCAGGTCGGTGATCTCCGCCGCATCATCGCCTTCGAGCGCCAGCGCGCAGGCGCGTTCGGCTTCCTCGGGCGGCAGTCCGCCCCAGGCCGCCAGCGTGTGCACCTTGGCGCGGATCGTCGCTTCATCGACCGGCCGCTCCGGATCGCCGCGGGTATCGATCAGTTCAAGCCCGTTTACGCGGGCACCGAAATGTGCCGGATAGCGCGCTGTAATCGCTTTATCTTCAGCAACAGAGACTTGCGCCCGCAGCGGGGCCAGCTCGGCAATGGCCTCGGGCATAAAGTCCTCCGGCTTGGCCTCGCGCCCGCTGGCGATCACCGCCACGGCGTGCTGCAGGCTGAACTTGGCATCGACCTCGGTCACCGGGTTCGGCCGATCGCAGAAGGCAATGGCGTCAGCATAGGTTTCGACCCGGAACGGCGCGGTCAGTGCGCCACGCGCGCGCAGTTCCAGCGCGCAGTCGATCACTGGATGGGCATGACGGCAGGCCGCCCAGGGTTTGAAGCTGACTTCGTGGATGCGCCAGCCCTCGCCCAGGTCGAGCGGCTTCGGCGTCTCGCAGGTGGCGGCGTAGAGTCCCTGCGGCCCGTCCAGCACCGAAGCCGTGCCGGTCAGCCCGCGCGAAGCCATATAGGCCGCGAAGTAGCCGTTGTTCCCGGCCATGGCGACGTGCCACTGCTTGGTCATTCCGGCCTCATGGCGCATCTGCCAGAGCCCGCCGGTGGTCGATCCGGCATTGCTGAGCGCGGCGATCAGCTGGCCCTCGTCCAGCCCCAGCACCGATCCCGCCGCCGCCGCCGCGCCGAACGGGCCGGCCGTCGCGGTGTTGTGATAATGGGCATAGTGGTGCGCATCGAAACTGGCCCCCACCGCGATCATCGCCTGATAGCCGCGCACCGCGCCATCGAGCACGGCATCCAGATCGGCATCGACATCGCCCGCCGCCTCCAACGCCGCGGCCCAGATCACTGGCCCGGGGTGGAGCAGTGCGGCGCGGTGAACATCGTCCATCTCCAGCACGCCGCCCAGCCAGCCGGCC
>JACDQK010000062.1 GCA_015657645.1 Novosphingobium sp. | reverse complement strand
CCGGTCCCGCAGGACTGTTTTTAAGACTGATTCGTTCGCATTTCAAGTGCGATTTTTCGCCCCCTCCGGAATCGCTTGACCCCGCTCCGAATCACGATATTAATGTGATATCAGTTTTTCAGGGGTCACTACCATGTCCGATACACACACGCCGATGGCTATCAGTCGCGAAAAGCGCGCCTGGAGCACCAGCGGCTATCTGATCTTCATCACCTTCCTGGCGCTGCTCGTGCTCACGATCTGGCGGATCGTCAGCTTTGCGGGTAGCCAGCCCGAAGACAGCGAAGTGTTCGGCTTCGTCGTCTCGACCGGGCTGATGACAGTGGCGCTCGTCGTTCTGGCGAGCGGGTTCTACATGATCCAGCCCAACCAGGCTGCGGCAATCACGCTGTTCGGCGCCTATCGCGGGACCGACCGGAACGAGGGCCTGCGCTGGGTCTGGCCGTGGATGGGCAAGACCAAGATCTCGGTCCGCGCCAACAACCTGGTGTCCGACAAGATCAAGGTCAACGACCTGCGCGGCAACCCGATCGAGATGGCGGCGCAGGTGGTCTGGCGCGTGGTCGATACGGCCCAGGCGCTCTATGACGTCGATGACTACAAGGCCTTCGTCATGGTCCAGATCGAGGCGGCGGTCCGCACGATCGGCTCGCGCTATCCCTATGACGACTTTGCCCATGCCGAGATCACCCTGCGCGGCAATCATGACGAGGTGGGGGTCGAACTGCGCAAGGAACTGATCGCGCGGCTGACCATGGCCGGGATCACGGTGGACGAATGCGGCTTCACCCACCTGGCCTATGCCCAGGAAATCGCCGGGGCGATGCTGCGCCGCCAGCAGGCCGAAGCGGTGGTAGCAGCGCGCAAGACTCTGGTCGAAGGCGCGGTCGGGATGGTCGACATGGCGCTGGCCATGCTGTCCGAGAAGGGCGTGGTCGAGCTCGACGACGAGCGCAAGGCGGCAATGGTGTCCAACCTGATGGTCGTGCTCTGCGGTGAGCGCGATACCCAGCCGGTGGTCAACACGGGCACGCTGTACTGACCCGACGCCATGTCCGCCCCGGCCAAGAAGTCATTCCCCCTGCGGCTCGATCCGGCGCTCTATGCAGCGTTGGAGCGGGCCGCCGCGGCTGACTTGCGCTCGGTCAACGCGCAGATGGAAGTGCTGCTGCGTGAGGCCCTGGCGCGGCGCGGCGTGAAAGTTGCACCAGGTGAACCGCCCAAGCGCGGACGCCCGCCCAAGGAGAAAAGCGATGGATGAGCCCAAGCCCTGGTTCGCTCCAGAGCGCTACGGATATGGCGCCGGCCTGCCGATCGCCTGGCAGGGCTGGGCCCTGATCGGTGCCTATATCGCAGTCATCGGCGTGGTCGCCTGGCTTGATCAACAGGCCGATGGCCGGGTCCGCACGATCGGCTTCGCACTGTTTGTCGCCGCCACGGCCACTTTCCTCTCACTGGTCTACAAGCGCACCAAGGGCGGCTGGAAATGGCGCTGGGGCAAGCGCGATTAGTTCAGCCTTTGCCTGATCTTAACCGGACCGGGGCTATGTTGCCGCCATGGACAAGAACGCCCGCCTGATCCTCGCCCTTTCGGCCCTGGCCACTCTGGCCCTGCCGGTCTCGCTCGCCAGTGCGCAAAGCGCCGCGCCCTATACCGTGGTCGAAACCGGCCAGCGTTTTGGCCGGTTGCAGGAAGCGGTCCAGGCAATCGGCGGCGGCATCGGCACGATCCGGATCGCCAACGGCCGCCACGCCGATTGCGCGGTGCAGCAGGCCGGCTCGATCACTTACCAGGCCGAAACCCCCGGCCAGGCGATCTTCGATGGCGTAGCCTGCGAAGGCAAGGGCGTGCTGGTGCTGCGCGGCGACAATGCCCGGGTCGAAGGGCTGGTCTTCACCAACATCAAGGTGCCGGACTTCAACGGCGTCGGCATCCGGATCGAGCTCGGCAACCTCGAGGTCTCGCAGACCTGGTTCCGCGACAGCCAGCAGGGCATCCTCGGCGGGATCGATACCAAGTCCAGCATCAGCATCGACAAGTCGACCTTTACCCGCCTCGGCACCTGCGAAGGGCCCGGTGGCTGTGCGCACTCGGTCTATATCGGTGACTATGGCTCGGTCTCGATCACCCGCAGCCGGTTCGAACAGGGCCGCGGCGGGCACTATGCCAAGAGCCGCAGCCGCTCGGTCGAGATCGTTGGCAACAGCTTTGACGATTCGGGCGGGCGCGGCACCAATTACATGATCGACCTGCCAGGCGGCGCCTCGGGCCGGATCGCCAACAACTGGTTCGTCCAGGGGCAGGACAAGGAAAACTGGTCCGCCTTCATCACGGTCGCGCCGGAAGGGCGGCAGTACAGCTCGGCTGGCCTGGTGATCGAGGACAACGACGCCCGCTTCGCCCCCGGCGTCAGCCGGACCAGCACCTTCGTCGCTAACTGGACTGATGAGCCGGTGCAGATCGGCGTGAACCGGCTGGCACCGGGCCTCAAGCGCACTGACCGCCGCTAAAGCAGGTGGCCCGTCCGGTCGCGCTTGGTATCGAGGTAGCGCGCGTTGTGCGGATTGGGCGGCAACTGATGCGGCACCCGCTCGGCCACGGTTACCCCGGCGGCGGATAGCGCCTCGACCTTGGCCGGGTTATTGGTCATCAGCCGGATCGGGCCGACCCCCAGCAAGTGCAGCATCCGCGCCGCGACCGGGAAGTCGCGCGCCTCGGTCGGCAGGCCGAGCCGGTTGTTGGCATCGACCGTATCGAAGCCCTGGTCCTGCAGCTGATAGGCGCGCAGCTTGTTGACGAGGCCAATCCCCCGCCCTTCCTGGCGCAGGTAGAGCAGCACGCCCCAGCCGCCGGTCTTGGCCTCATCCGCCATGGCGCGCAGCGCGGCATCGAGCTGCGGCCCGCAATCGCATTTCAGGCTGCCGAGGATATCACCGGTCAGGCATTCGGAATGGAGCCGGACCAGCGGCGGTCGATCGGAATTCTGCTGGCCGATCACCAGCGCGACATGCTCACGCAGATCGTCGGCCGAGCGGAAGGCGACGATCTCGGCATCCTCCGCCGCCGCGACCGGCAGCCGCGCGCGGGTGGCAATGGCGAGGTGGCGCGGATCGGTGAACTCGGCGAGATCGCCCGAGGAGACCGCCTGCGCCTCACCCGCCCCATCCGGATCGACCAGGAAGGCTGGCAGGATCCCCGCCAGCCGCGCCAGCGACAGCGCCGTTTCCGCGGCGCGCTGGTGGTCGATATGCTCGGCCAGGAACGGGCCCTTCATCGGCCAGTTCAGGTCTTCGGCCGGATCAGCCAGCACCCGCGCCGCAGGTAGCGTGAAGGGTTCGGCCCCGCGGATCAGCACCGGCGCCTCGGGTACGGCGGCCTCGCGCTGGTTGGCCAGCTTGAGGGTGATCGCCCGCGCGGCCGAGATCAGCAGGCGCGGGGCGCTCGTTTCCGGGCCAAAACCGGTTTCCGCCGGCAGCAGGCGCAGCACGCCATCGACCTCGATCGGCCAGCCGTGGCGCAGGGCATCGAGCGCCAGGGCAACACGGCGGGTCGCCCTCAAAGGGCAAACTCCGTGATCAGCGGCACATGGTCGCTCGGCTGCTCCCAGCGGCGGGTTTCCTCGACAAAGCGGTGGCTGACCGATTGCGCGGCGAGATCGGGCGAGGCCCACATGTGATCGAGCCGGCGGCCGCGATCCTTTTCCTGCCAATAGGTGCGGTAGGACCACCAGGACCAGTTCCGTGTCGGCGCCGGGATGTGCTTGCGGCCGAGATCGACCCAGCCGTGGGCATCGCGGAAGCGATACAGCGCCTCGATCTCGATTGCCGTGTGGCTGACCACCTTGAGCAGCGCCTTGTGATCGTAAACGTCGCAGTCCAGCGGGGCGATGTTGAAATCGCCGACGATCAGCGTCGGCCGGTCAAGCTTGTCCGCCCAGCGCGTCATCCGCCCGAGGAAATCGAGCTTCTGGCCGAACTTGGGATTGGCCTCGCGGTCGGGAATATCGCCGCCGGCCGGAATGTAGACATTCTCCAGCAGCAGGCCCTGCCCCGGCCCGAGCAGCTCGACCCCGATATGCCGGGCCTCGCCATTGTCCTGCCAGTCATGCCGCCCGAACTCGCGCAGCGGAATCCGGCTGACCGTAGCAACGCCGTGATAGCCTTTCTGGCCGTGCACCACGCGGTGGGTATAGCCGGCTGCCTCGAACACCTCATGCGGGAACAGGTGCTCGGCGCACTTGATCTCTTGCAGGCAAAGCACGTCCGGCCCCTGCTCCTGCAGGAACCGCACCACCTGATCGGCGCGCAGACGGACGGAATTGATGTTCCAGGTGGCAATCGAAACCATGCCACGGGCTTTAGTGCCGAATCCCGCTGTCGCAACACCCCTTGCGCTAGGCGCGGGTTGGCTTGGGATCGGATTGGCTCAAGCCGGAGCGAGAATGGTGCTGGACGAGAACCGGCGCGCAGCGACCTTGAAGGTCGTGAGCACCGGAAGCGCAGGCCGGTGCCATTCGCAGCCCGGCTTCAGTCAATCCGGCCCAAGACAAAGGAAAACCCTCGGTCCGGGGGCATTGGACCGAGGGTTCCTTGGTGCGTTCGTCACGCTTTGACGGTGCGGCCTACAGGAGACTTAGGCAACAGGGGGGAAACCCGTCTCAAACCGCGCCGTCGACAACCGTTCTAGGCCGTTTCGGCTTGCTCGCCCATGAACAATCGTCAGGGAATTGTCGCCATTTGTCGCAGTCTGGGCACGGTCCACGACGGACCGTTGACTGTCATCGACGAACGGGCCCGCGCGGATCGTTGAAGCGGAAGGCGTTGTCTGCAACCGGCACCCCATATTGCTGATTCGACAGGGTGACGATGGTCCGCCGCTTCTGCGAGTCGAGCGCGGCCCAGCTCGACAGTTCGAGCCGCCGGGGGCATCACCCTTGCGGGTGAAGACCAGGGTGATCACGCCATATTCGGGCCGCGCCTTGTCGCGCACTTCGATGCTGACGATCCGGTCGCTGCCGGTCGGCATGACCCGGCCAAACTTGCCGACATCGCGGCTCGGATCAAGCAGCGCGCCGAGCGGGCTGCTCTTGATCGGCCAGCGTTGAACCTGGCGGACTTCGTAATCGACGAAGGTCAGCGCGCTGCCGTCGGAGACGACCAACATCGGCACGCCTTTTTCATACTGGAAGCGGATCCGGCCCGGGCGCTTGAGCGTCAGCACGCCCCTGACCTGCTGCCCACGGGCATCGGCCTGGACGAAATCGGCGCGCATGGTCGAGATGGCGCGCAGTGCCGTGACCGCGCTGGCGAGGTCCGCCGAATCCTGCGCCGCGGCGGGAACGGGAGCAGAAACGACAAGCGCCGCCGAAACGGCGGCACTTGCAAGCGATCCGAAGGTCAGTCTGAGGTTCATGCCCGGGCTTGTAGCAGCGCCGCTTTGAACCGCCAGTGAACCTTACTTGATCTTGGCTTCCTTGAACTCGACGTGCTTGCGCACGACCGGGTCGTACTTGTTGAACACCATCTTTTCGGTGGTGTTGCGCGGGTTCTTCTTCGTCACGTAGAAGAAGCCGGTGTCGGCGGTGGAAACCAGCCGGATCTTGACGGTTGCGGGCTTCGCCATGGCGGTGCGTCCTGTTCTTTCAACGAATCGGCCGCTAGGCCGCTAAAACTGGCAAGGCGGCACATCGCGCGCCGCCCTCAAGGCCCGGCCCATTGCGTCAGCCAAAGCCGAAAGTCAAGGCTATGCTTGGGGCTTGAACGGCCGCAATGGCTCCAGAACCCCGTATGTTTCCTTGGCTGGTTCGCGATCCAGCGGCGGAATCGCAATTTCAGGCGGATCGAGCCGGGTATCGGGCAGGCGATCGAGGAAGTCGCGAATCAGGGTCAGCCGCCCGCGCTTCTGGTCGTTGAAATCGACGATGGTCCAGGGCGCCTGCGGGGTATGGGTGGCGCGCAACATCGCCTCGCGCGCCCGAGTATAGGCATCGTACTTGTCGCGTGAGGCCAGATCGATCGGCGAGAGCTTCCAGCGCTTGAGCGGATCGGCCAGCCGTTCGGCCAGGCGCTGCTCCTGCTGGGCCTGATCGCAGCCGAGCCAATATTTGAACAGCAGGACGCCGTCATCAACCAGCATCCGCTCGAACCGCGGCGCGGCCTTGAGGAAGGCCGAGACCTGCGCCGGCTTGGCAAAACCCATCACCCGCTCGACCCCGGCGCGGTTATACCACGACCGGTCGAACAGAACGATTTCTCCGGCCGAGGGGAGATGGCTGACATAGCGCTGGAAATACCACTGCGTCGCCTCGACCTCGCTGGGCTTGGGCAAGGCCACGACCCGGCATTGGCGGGGATTGAGATGGGCCGAGAGCGCCTTGATCGCGCCGCCCTTGCCGGCCGTGTCGCGCCCTTCAAGCAGCACGACGATACGCGCGCCGGTCGCCGCAACCCAGCGCGACATCGCCACCAGCTCCTCGGCCATCGGCTCCAGGAGCTCTTCATAGTCATTACGCTTCAGCTTCTTGGCCATGTCGATTCCCCGATTCGCCAAGGCTGCGCCACATTCGGTTCGGGCGCAATCACTTGCTGCAATGGACTGGATCGCGGCCCGCCAACATGATAGAAGTTTCATTCGAAACCATGTTGACCCGTCCGGCCCCATCCGAAACCGAGTTTACCCGGCTGCCCGATCCGGGGCCGGAGGTGTTCACCGCGCCGCTGCAGCGCCCGGCCCATGTCGGGGAGGACTGGTTGGAGCCGGCCCAGCGCCAATACACTGCGGAAGAGCATGCGATCTGGGACGAGCTCTATGCCCGGCAAATACAGGTCCTGCCCGGCCGCGCGGCCAGTGCTTTCCTGGCCGGGCTGGAGCGACTGGACCTGGGCCGTGGCGGCGTGCCGGACTTTGCGCGGCTATCGGAGGAACTGAGCGGCCTGACCGGCTGGTCGGTCGTACCGGTGCCGATGCTGATCCCCGATCACGTATTCTTCTGGCACCTCGCCAACCGCCGCTTCCCGGCCGGCAATTTCATCCGCACGCGCGAGACCTTTGACTACATCCAGGAACCCGACGTGTTCCACGATGTGTTCGGCCACGTGCCGATGCTGACCGACCCGGTCTTTGCCGATTACATGCAGGAATACGGCCGCGCCGGGTGGAAGGCGATGCGCTATAACCGCCTGAAGTCGCTGGGTGCGCTCTATTGGTATACGGTCGAGTTCGGCCTGATCCTCGAGCCGCAAGGCCTGCGCGCCTATGGCGCTGGTATTCTCTCCGGCCCGGCCGAAACGGTCTTTTCGGTCGAAGCGCAGAGCCCCAACCGGATCATGCTCAACGTCGACCGGGTGATGCGCACCGACTATGTGATCGACGATCTGCAGCCGACCTATTTCGTGATCGAGAACTTCGGCGAGCTCTATCACGACACCGTCGATCGCGACTTCGACCGGCTCTACCGCGCCCTGAGCCCCGGCTTCACCTATGCCAATTCGGCGGTGATCGACGTCGACGACGTGCTCCACCGCGGCACGCAGGAATATGCCCTGCGCGGCGGTCGCGGCAGCGGAGCAACGCCAGTCTAAACTTAGCTGTCGTGCTTCTTCTCACGGATCGGCTGAACCATCCCGGGGGCCAGGAAGCCGATCTGGGTCGAAGTTACCTCGGCGGCACGCTTTTTGAGCTCGCCCTTCATCTTGAGGTATTCGGCTTCCATCTCGGCCGAGACGGTGGCGCGCGAATCGGCCAGGGCCTCGCGGAAATCCGCTCCGGTCACTTCGGCGGCATCTGCGCCCGCGCGGCGGATCGCGTTAAGGCCGGCGCGGCGCACCACGTCTTCCAGGTCCGCTCCGGTAAAGCGCTCGGCCTCGCGGGCAACCGCGCCGAGATCGACGTCGCTGGCCAGCGGCATCTTGCCGGTGTGGATCTTCAGGATGTGCTCGCGGCCCTTGGCATCGGGGGTGCCGACATAGACCAGCTCATCGAGCCGGCCCGGACGCAGCAGCGCCGGATCGACCAGGCCGGGGCGGTTGGTTGCACCAATAAGCACGACCGAGGCCAGTTCCTCCATCCCGTCCATTTCGGCCAGCATGGTGTTGACCACCCGCGCGGTGACCTGCGGCTCGTTGCCGCTGCTGCCGCGCGCCGGGACCAGGCTGTCGATCTCATCGATGAAGATCACGCAAGGGGCGACCTGGCGGGCGCGGGCGAACAGCCGCGAAAGCTGCTGCTCGCTCTCCCCATACCACTTGGAGAGCAGGTCCGAGCTCTTGACCGAGATGAAGTTGGCCTCGCTCTCTTTGGCGACCGCCTTGGCCAGCAGGGTCTTGCCGGTCCCGGGCGGGCCATAAAGCAGGAAGCCCTTGGCTGGGCGGATGCCGAGGCGGCGGAAGGCCTCGGGATGTTTGAGCGGCAGCTCGATCCCTTCCTTGAGCTTCTCCTGCGCCTCGTCCGCTCCGCCGATATCGGCCCAGCCGATGTTCGGCACCTGGACCATCACCTCGCGCATCGCCGAGGGCTGGACGCGCTTCAGTGCCGCCAGAAAGTCTTCGCGCGTGACGCAAAGGTCTTCCAGAACTTCGGCGGGAATGGTCTGCGCCTCAAGGTCAAGCTGCGGCATGATCCGCCGCACCGCCTCGATCGCAGCTTCGCGGGCGAGCGCGGCAATATCGGCGCCGACAAAGCCGTGCGTGGTCCGTGCCAGCTCATCCAGGTCGACGCCCTCGCCCAGCGGCATACCGCGGGTGTGGATGCCCAGCACCTCGCGCCGACCGCTTTCATCGGGCACGCCGATCACGATCTCGCGGTCGAAGCGGCCCGGGCGGCGCAGCGCCTCATCGAGCGCATCCGGCCGGTTGGTCGCTGCGATCACGACGATGTGCGAGCGGGCATGGAGCCCGTCCATCAGCGTCAGCAGCTGGGCGACCAGCCGCTTTTCCGCTTCGCCTGGCGACCCGGAGCGCTTGGGCGCGATCGAATCGATCTCGTCAATGAAGACGATCGAGGGCGAGGACTTGGCCGCTTCCTCGAACACTTCGCGCAGCCGCCGCTCGCTCTCGCCATAGGCCGAGCCCATGATCTCGGGCCCGTTGATGGTGAAGAAGCTGGCTTCGCTTTCATTGGCAACTGCCCGCGCCAGCCGGGTCTTGCCGGTCCCCGGCGGGCCGTGCAGCAGCACGCCCTTGGGCGGATCGACGCCAAGCCGGGTAAACAGTTCGGGATAGCGCAGCGGCAGTTCGACCATCTCGCGCAGCTGCTGGATCGTATCGCCCATGCCGCCAACGTCGTCATAATTGACCTCACCGCGGCTGCCGCGCGCTTCCTCATACTCCTCGCGCAGCTCGACCTCGGTATTCTCGTCAATGTGGACGATGCCCTTGGGGCTGGTCGAGACGACGGTCAGGCGGATCTGGGTGAGGGCAAAGGCCGGGGCATTGAGCATCCGCGCCACCTCGGGCGGCATGTCGCGCACGGGCGTCTGACCGGTGGTGGCCACCAGATCGCCCGCCACCAGCGGCCGACCGAAGAAGTTGCGCTTGAGCGCCTGGCCTGGCCCCTGCAGACGCATGTCCTGCTGGGCCGGAGCAAAGACCACGCGCGCGGCCGGGCGGCTTTCGGCGCGATCGACCTGGACGTGATCGCCCGAACCGACGCCGGCATTGGCGCGCTGCAGCCCGTCGAGCCGGATCACTTCCAGCCCTTCGTCCTCCGGGTAGGCCAGCACCGCGCGGCCGCGGTCGAGCGCTTGCCCTCGATCGAGACGATATCGCCTTCGGTAATGCCAAGCTTGCCCATCGTCGCCTTGGGCAGGCGGGCAATGCCCTGGCCACTTTCTTCCTGGCGCGCGGCGGCGACTTGCAGCCGCACGGCGCGGGTCGCGGCTTCTGCCGCTTCGCTTGCTGGATCCTGGTCGGCCATGGGTCCCATCCTGCTTGCGGGCCCCGATGGGCCGGACAGGGTTAAGCTAGGAACTCCGGACCGGATTGCAAAGGGTTGGGTCACGGCCGGGCGCGGCGCGACCTGAACAAAAAAGAGAGGCCCGGTCGTTGCCGACCGGGCCTTTGAAAGTTTTGGGAGAGGATGCCTGAAAGGCAGGCTTTAATGGTGCAGTGCCGCATTTTGTGCAAGTGCGAAAAGGGCACATTGTGTTGCGTAATTTGCAACACACGTTCAGTTTGCAGCAAGGCCCCTGATTTCAGGCACTTTTGCCGCACCCCCGCATAAATGACAGGTTGCGCCGCTGGGCCTTTCTCCGCTTTAATGTTGCGCCGCAGCACGGATCAATGGGCGATCAGCAGCGGCGGTGCGGTCAATTCGTCGAGGAAGAACCGCGTCACCCCGCCGAACAGGAACTCGCGCAGGCGGCTGTGGCTATAGGCCCCCATCACCACCAGCTGTGCGCCCACCCGCGCCGCTTCGTTCGCCAGTGTCTCTTCGACCGAGTTAGCGCGGGCCAGTTCGGTCAGCTCGGCCTTGATGCCGTGGCGGGCGAGATAGCGCAGTGCCTCGGTTGGCGGGAAGCCCTTGGGCGCATCGACCGCAACGGTCAGCACCCGCACATCGCTGGCGCCCGCCAGCAAGGGCACGGCCGCCTTCAGCGCCCGCGCCGCTTCGGTACCGCCATCCCAGGCGATGCAGACTGTGCCCAGCGGCAGCTTCAGCGGGACATCGTCGGGCAAGGCCAGTACCGGACAGGATGCGCTGAGTGCCAGATCCCCGGCGAGGCCGCCGCTGCGCGAGACCACCACCAGATCCGCCAGATCGCCGCAGCGCGCCAGGGCATCGATCTGCGGCAGTTCCGATTGGGCGACATTATAGCGGACATCGTCGCGCGCCAGCCGCTCGCCAAAGGCAGCAGCCAGGGCATCGTCTTCCTTGAGCGCGGTTTCCAGCGCCTCGCGCGCCAGGATTGCGCCGCCATAGGGATCGACCGTGACGTATTTGTCGACCGGTGTATCGACCAGCACGGTCAGATGCCCGTCATGGACCCGAGCAAGGTCCATCGCCGTATCAAGCCGCGCACCCATGCCAGCATCGCGGCCGCCTTGAACCAGAATAGAACGCATCGCTTCTCTCCTTCTGCTTGTTCGGTCTGGGCCGATTGCCGGGGGCCGTCCATGATCCCGGTCAAATCGGCGCGCTTGCGCTGCGCAATTCCATCGGCCAGTGCGGGGTAAACCGGTGAGCAGGGGATTTGGCACCATGGCAGGCAATTTCGAGGCCGTTATCTTTGATTTCGGCGGGGTAATCACCGCCAGCCCGTTCGAGGCCTTCAACCGGCTGGAGGAAGAACGCGGCCTGCCGCGCGACTTTGTCCGCAGCGTCAATGCCATCAACCCGGACAGCAATGCCTGGGCGCTGTTCGAGCGTGCCGCAATCAGCGCGGCCGAATTCAACGACAAGTTCGCCGCCGAAGCCCTGGCGGCCGGACATGTGCTCGACGGGGCCTCCGTCCTCGCGGTGCTCTCCGGCTCGATTCGTCCGGCGATGGTCACCGCGCTCGACCGGTTGAAGGACGCGAACTACCGCCTGGCCTGCATCACCAACAACGTGCCGGCCGGCCACGGCGCCGGTATGGCTCGCAGCGGCGATGCCAAGGATGCTTACGAGCAGGTCTTCGCCCGCTTCGAACACGTGATCGAAAGCTCCAAGGCCGGGGTGCGCAAGCCCGATCCGCGGATCTACCAGATGATGTGCGATCACCTGGGGCTGGGTCCGGACGTTTGCGTCTACCTCGATGACCTGGGGATCAACTGCAAGCCGGCGGCGCAGCTCGGCATGGCGGCGATCAAGGTGACCAGCGGCGAACAGGCCCTGGCCGATCTCGGCGCGCTGCTGGGGCTGGACCTCACCGCCTGACGGGTGCATTCCGCGCAAGTGCAACGGCGCGGCATGCAATTGCGCGGGTCGCTCGATTTCCCTAGCGGAAACCGGTCTTTCCAGACAGGGAGCGGGAATGAACAAGCTTTATCCCAATGCAGCCGCCGCGCTTGATGGCCTGCTCAAGAACGACCTGCATATCGCTTGCGGCGGCTTCGGCCTCTGCGGCATTCCTGAACGCCTGCTCGATGCGGTCCGGGACAGCGGCGTCACCGGCCTGACCTTCTATTCCAACAACGCCGGGATCGACAACGAAGGCATCGGCAAGCTGCTGCGCACGCGGCAGGTGAAGAAGATGGTCTCGAGCTACGTCGGTGAGAACAAGGAGTTCGAGCGCCAGTACCTTTCGGGCGAGCTCGAAGTCGAATTCTGCCCGCAAGGGACGCTCGCCGAGCGGATGCGCGCCGGCGGGGCGGGGATCCCCGGCTTCTACACCAAGACCGGTGTCGGCACGCTGGTGGCCGAGGGCAAGGAAGCCAAGGTCTTCGACGGCGAGGAATATATCCTCGAGCGCGGGATCGTGGCTGACCTGGCCCTGGTCAAGGCGTGGAAGGCCGACACCACCGGCAACGTCGTGTTCCGCAAGACTGCGCGCAACTTCAACGTGCCGGCGGCGACCTGCGGCAAGGTCTGCCTGGTCGAGGTTGAGGAACTGGTGCAGCCCGGCGAGCTTGATGCCGACGCGATCCACCTGCCCGGCGTCTATGTCCAGCGGCTGATCGTCGGCAGTCCTTATGACAAGAAGATCGAATTCCGTACCACTCGCACCACGGATGTCGGCTGATGACCAAGCATGATGGAATCGCCCAGGGCTGGAGCCGCGACCAGATGGCCGCCCGCGCCGCGCAGGAGCTGCGCGACGGTTACTATGTGAACCTGGGGATCGGCATCCCCACGCTGGTCGCCAACCACGTCCCCACCGGGATCACCGTGACGCTGCAATCGGAAAATGGCATGCTGGGGATCGGCCCCTTCCCGACCGAGGACGAGGTCGATGCCGACCTGGTCAACGCCGGCAAGCAGACGATCAGCGAGCTGCCGCACTCGGCCTATTTCGATTCGGCCCAGTCCTTCGCCATGATCCGCGGCGGCAAGATCGACCTGACCGTGCTGGGCGGGATGGAAGTGTCCGAAAAGGGCGACATCGCCAACTGGATGGTGCCCGGCAAGATGATCAAGGGCATGGGCGGGGCGATGGACCTCGTCGCCGGGGTCAAGAAGATCATCGTCGTCATGGAACACTGCGCCAAGGACGGCACGCCGAAGTTCATCCCCGAATGCACCCTGCCGCTGACCGGGCGCAACGTGGTCGACATAGTGATCACCGATCTCGCCGTCTTCCAGCGCCCCGATCATGCCAGCCCGTTCAAGTTGATCGAGCTGGCTCCGGGCGTGACGGCGGAAGAAGTGGCGGCGAAGACGACGGCGCATTACGAGTCTTAATCGTTCAATTAAGCAGGTCTTGCGAGGGACCGTCCGGCGCGTAATGATCGCTCCCGACGAGGGAGAGAATCATGAACAATGCCGTTTGCCGCCTGACCGGATGCGAGTTTCCGCTGTTTGCCTTCAGCCACTGCCGCGACGTGGTGGTGGCGGTCAGCAAGGCTGGCGGGTTCGGCGTGCTTGGGGCGACCCGCTTCACCCCCGAACAGCTTGAGGAAGAGCTGGCCTGGATCGACGCGCATATCGACGGCGCGCCCTATGGCGTGGACGTGCTGGTGCCCGAGATTGTCGACCCGCGCGTCGCCGAATTCCAGGACAACGAACAGCGCGCCGCCGCGATTTCAGAGCAGCACCGCAAGTTCACTTCGGAACTACTCGGCCAGTACGGCGTTGACGTGTCTCCGCAGGAGGTGGTCCGTTACGAGGGCCGCGCCGGGATCACTCCAGAGAACGGCTATGCCCAGATGGAAGTCGCCTTCCGCCACCCGATCAAGCTGATCGCCAATGCCTTGGGCATCGCCCCGCCCCGCATGATCGAAGAAGGCAAGAAGCGCGGCGTGCCGGTTGCCGCGCTTGTCGGGGCCAAGGAGCACGCGCTGCGCCAGGCAGCAGCGGGCGTCGACATCATCGTGGCGCAAGGCACCGAGGCCGGCGGCCACTGCGGCGAGGTTTCGACCCTGGTGCTTATTCCCGAAGTGGTCCGTGCGCTGAAGGGCGCCGGCTATGACATTCCGGTGCTGGCCGCCGGCGGGATCATGACCGGGGCGCAGATGGCGGGCATGATGGCGGCCGGCGCGCAGGGCGCCTGGACCGGCTCGGTCTGGCTCGCCACCACCGAGAGCGAGACCAGCGAGGCCTTCCGCGACAAGATGGTCGCCGCGCGCAGCCGCGATACCGTGCGCAGCCGCAGCCGCACCGGCAAGCCGGCCCGCCAGCTCAAGACCGCCTGGCACGAAGCCTGGGACAGCGCCCAGGGCCCGGGCCCGCTGCCGATGCCGCTGATGGGCATGGTCTCCGAACCGGCCTTCCAGCGGATCGAGAAGTCGGTGGTCAATGGCAACGAGGCAGCGCGCGATCTGGTAAGCTACTTCGTCGGCCAGGGCGTCGGCCTGATCGATCAGGTCCGCAGCGCCAAGGGCGTGGTTCAGGACTTCCGCGAAGAATTCGTCGAAGCCGTGGGCGAGCTTAACGGCATGCTCGGTTAGATGGGGCTCCGCCAGGCCTTCCGGGAGCGCTATCTCGACGTCCTGGCGTCCATCTATCTCTACAACGAGTTTCGCGGCTACACCTCGCTGGACCGCGTGCTCGAAGCGGTCCGCGAGCGCTGCCCGGATGAGCCGGAATTCCAGGCCGAGATCGCCAAGCACCGCGCCGATGAGCGCACCCATTACGTGATGTTCCGCCGCTGGTTCGAACGGCAGGGGCGGATGCCCTTGGTCGTCGACCGCGGCGTCGGCCATATCGACCGCTTTATCCAATGGGTGTTCCGCTGCACGATCGAGGAGCTCGACACCCACCGCATCGTCACTCGCCCGGACGAATTCGAACGGCTCTGCCGGGTAATCATGCTGACCGAGCAGCGCGGCTACCGCCAGGTCGAGGTTATCCTGCGGAACCGCCTGATCATGTCCGATCCGGTGATGAAGAAGATCTTCCAGATCGTGCACCGCGACGAGCCCGATCACTTCCTGCCCTATCAGCGCTGGCTCGAACGCCAGGGCCGCGCCACCGCCCGCTGGAACGAACGCGCGGCCGACTGGTGCATTCACAAGGTGCTGATGCTCTACAAGCTGCCCGCGCTGTTCTTCGATTCCGGCCGGGCGCGGATGGCGCAGTGGCCGGATGAAGGAGGCGGGTTGCCCCAACCGGCCTGACCCGGCTAGTCAAAGCCAATGAGCTACACCCTGATCACCGCCAACCGGAACTATTCCAGCTGGTCGCTGCGCCCTGGCTGCTGATGAAGGCGCTGGGCATCCCCTTTGCCGAGCGGTTCGAACCCTTCACCAAGCCCGACAATTACGAGGACTTCCGCGCCTTCTCCCCCACAGGGCAAGTGCCGCTGCTGATCGACGGCGCGCGCAAGGTGCCGGATTCGCTGGGCATCGCGCTCTATCTGGCCGACCGGCATGAAGGCGTCTGGCCAAGCGATCCCGAAGCCCGGATCTTCGCCATGGGCGCGGTCTGCGAAATGCACGGCGGCTTCGGCCACCTGCGCAACGATTGCACCATGAACGTCGGCGTGCGGGTGACGCCCAAGCCAATGAGCGAAGGCCTCAAGCGCAATGTCACCCGGGTGCGCGAGATCTTCGAGGAAGGCCTCGCCCGGTTCGGCGGACCGTGGCTGGCGGGCGCAGAGTTCAGCGCGGTTGATGCCTTTTACGCCCCCGTCGCCTTCCGCATCCGCACTTATGGGCTGGACGTCGGCAAGGGGCAGGCCTGGGTCGACCACGTGCTGGCCCACCCGGCGATGCTCGACTGGGAAGCCCAGGCGCTCGCCGAGCACTGGCGCGAGGAAATGCACGAAGCCGAACTCGCCGCCGCCGGGGTGATTACGGCCGACTATCGCCAGGGCTGAACCGGGTCAGAAAGCTCTGCAGCGCGGAATAGTGCGATAGCCCGGGCTGCAGCTCTAGCCGCGCCCCTGCCGGAAGCCGGGCAGCCAGCGCGCGGGACATCTGCGGCGGGACCCAGTTGTCCTGATGGCCCTGCCAGATCGTGACCGGCTGAGTGACCGCATCAAGCGTGCTTGCCCAATCGCTGACATAGCCGGCAATCTCGGCGCGGTAGGCGGCGGCGCCGGTGGCAAAAGTCTGGCGCAGGATCGCGGCCAGCAGCGCGCGGAATTCCGGCTGACGCGCCAGTTCGGCGTCCCCGCCGCGCGTATCGGCGAGCAGGGCCTTGACCAGCAGCGCCGGGGCCAGCCGCGCGGCCAGCGCCTGTACGCGGCAAACCAGCGCGAACAGGGCGGGGCGATCGCGCGCCATGCCGAACAGCGCACCGCCCGCCATGTCGGGCAGGAAGTCCCCCAGCGACAGCGGCGCGGCCGGAGCGATCAGGTCAATCCGGGTGATTTGTGCCCCCAGCAGCGGCGCCAGCCGCAAGGCCGCCGCGCCGCCGAGCGAGAAGCCGATCAGGTCAATCGGCTCGTTGCCCGCCCAAGCCGCGATCTGCCGGGCCAGCTCTGGCAGGCCCTCCGCCATGGCATTGCGGTCTGGGGCGAAGACCGGCGCCGGATCGCGCCACGCACTATCCGGCCCAGCCAGCGACAATTCCGCTGGCGAGCCGGGTAGCCCATGCAGATAGACAGTGCGGCGGGCCATGGCCCGCGCCCCGCAGTCGGCTTAGCCCAGCGCGGCCTTGAGATCGTCGACCAGGTCGGTGCGTTCCCACGGGAAGAAGTCACCCTCGGCCTTGCGGCCGAAATGGCCATAGGCCGCGGTCGGCTGGTAGATCGGCTTGTTGAGGCCAAGGTGGGTGCGGATGCTGCGCGGGGTCAGACCGCCCAGCTTGGGCAGGCCGAGGATCGCGGCTTCGATCTTGTCATCGCCCACGGTGCCGGTCTCATGCGTATCGACATAGAGCGAGAGCGGCTTCGACACGCCGATCGCATAGGCCAGCTGGATCGTGCAGCGCGTGGCGAGGCCCGCGGCGACAACGTTCTTGGCCAAGTAGCGGCTGATATAGGCGGCCGAGCGGTCAACCTTGGTCGGGTCCTTGCCCGAGAAGGCGCCGCCGCCGTGCGGGGCCGCGCCGCCATAGGTGTCGACAATGATCTTGCGCCCGGTCAGGCCGGCATCGCCATCGGGGCCGCCGATTTCGAAGCTGCCGGTCGGGTTGATGAAGTATTCGGTTTCGCGCAGCAGCACCGGCGGGATCACGTCGGCGATCACGCGCTTCACATAGGCGTGCAGCTCGGCTTCCTTGTCGCCCTCGTCATAGCCCGGCGCGTGCTGGGTGCTGACGACCACGGCGGTCGCGGCGACCGGCAGGCTGCCTTCATAGCGCAGGGTCACCTGGCTCTTGGCGTCAGGCTCCAGGAACGGGGCCGCGCCCGAGTGGCGATCCTCGGCCATCTTTTCCAGGATCTTGTGGCTGTAATAGAGCGTCGCCGGCATCAGATCGGGCGTCTCGTCGGTGGCGTAACCGAACATGATGCCCTGGTCGCCCGCGCCTTCCATCCTTGTTGGCATTGGCGTCCACGCCCTGGGCGATATGCGCCGACTGGCCGTGCAGATGGTTGATGAATTCGAACTGCTCCAGTGGAAGCCGCTCTGCGCGTAACCCGATGTCCTTGACGGTCTTGCGGACGGT
>JACDQK010000007.1 GCA_015657645.1 Novosphingobium sp. | reverse complement strand
GTCTTTTCTTCAGCCTCTACGCGGCGCACGAGCACACGATCGTGCAGCGGACGGAATGCCATGGGATACTCCCTTTTGCGTTGATACGATGTCAATTGGCACTCCCCCCTGGAGAGTGCCAGCGAGGCGCATATGGGTGGGGGGCGGAGAGTCGTCAACCCCGGCGACAGCGGAAAAAATTGCGCGAATTGAATCGTGTCAGGCGGGCAGCAGTCCCAGCCGCTCGCGCTGCAGCCAGCGCCAGGCCAGTAGCGCCGAGACTACGACCAGCCCGACCGCCAGGCCCAGCCAGACGCCGGTGCCAGCCAGCGGGGTGAAGAAGCCGAGCACGACTGAAGTGGCAAAGCCGATCAGCCAATAGCCGAACAGCGCCAGCTGCATCGGTATGCGGGTGTCTTGCAGGCCGCGCAGCGCCCCGGCGAGGACCGCCTGGAGCCCGTCGAACAGCTGGAAGGCGGCGGCGATCGCCAGGAAGCCAACCGCGTGGCCAACCATCGCCGCATTGGCCGGATCGGCCGGATCGACATAGAGCTGCAGCACGAACAGCGGCGCCAGGATCATCACCGCGGCGGGCAGGATCATGTAGCTCACTGCCAGGATCAGCGCCGCCTTGCCGGCCCCCCCAATCGCCACCCGGTCGCCCGCGCCGAAGTGATAGCCGACGCGGATCGTCGCGGCCTGGCCGATCCCGAAGGGGATCTGGAAGGCCAGCGCCGCCACTTGCAGCGCGACCGTATGCCCGGCGAGTTCGGCCTGGCCAATCCGCCCCATCAGGAAGGCAGCGCTGGAGAACAGCCCGCCCTCGGCCAGGATGATCAGCGCGATTGGCGTGCCGATCCGGGCGACATCGCGGAACCGCTGCCACTCGGCCCGCCACCAGCGACCGAACAGGTGATAGCGGCGCAGGCGGCGGTCGCTCTGGATCGCCAGGACATAGGCCGCCAGCATGGCAAAGGCGGTGATCACGCTGGAGATCGCCGAACCATCGAGCCCGAGCGCCGGCGCGCCGAAATGGCCGAAGACGAAGATGTAGTTGCCGACTGCGTTGACGACGATGGCGAGGCCCGTGATCGCGGTCGCGAAGAACGGGCGGCCGAGTGCCGAGACGAAATTGCGCAGCACGGTCGCCATCACGTTGGGCACCATGGCCCAGAGCAGGATCGCCAGGAACTGTCCGGCGAGGCGCGCAACCTCGGGGTCCTGCCCGGAGAGCAGCAGCAATTCTTCACCCCACAGGCAGACTGCCATGCCAGCCAGGCCGCACAGGACTGCCATCCACAAGGCCATCCGCACGGTCCGGCGGACCTCGCGCACCGCGTGGCGGCGGCGGCCCAGCTCGGCCGCGATCAAGGGCGCGCAAGCCCCGGTCAGGCCCGAGAAGCACCACAACATCAGCCCGAACAGCGTGGTCGCCAGCGAGGCGGCGGCGAGCGATTCCTCACCCAGCCGGGCGACGAAGATCACGTCGATCGCATAGACCAGCATCTGCAGCAGGTTGGCAGCCGCCAAGGGCACCGCCAGCCGCAGCGTCGCGCCCAGTTCGGTGCGCCAGGGGGAAAGGATGCGTTGTGTCGACATCAGCCGGGCCGGATAAGCCGGGCGTGGCAAGCAACCAAACGGTTTGTCCGATTGTCGCCGCTTTTCAACTGCGCCGTGGCCTCAGTGCAACGAAAGTTGTCCGGACAAATCCATTGCCGCCTGGCATGCCAGGCGCTAGGCCGGGCTCGTGCAGTCCGCGCAATGGATAGTGCAGCAAGAGTACTACCGGGCGGCGGAGCAAGAGATTATGGTGCAGCCAAGGCCCGCTACCAGGGCATGACTGAGGGCAAGGAGATAATGACGATGCGCAAGGGGTATAAGCTGGCCGGAACGATGGCCCTGGCATTGGCGCTGGCCGGTTGCGGCGGGGCCAAGCAGGACGAGGCGCCGGCCGCCGATACGGGGACCAGCGCGGCCCCGGCTGCCGCAGTCGCCGCGGCAGACGGCAAGCCCGCCGCCTATGCCCAGTGCGTGGCCTGCCATTCGGTCGAGCCCGGCAAGCACGGGATCGGGCCGAGCCTCCACGCCGTCTATGGCACCAAGGCGGGCGATATTCCGGGCTATGCCTTTTCCGAAAAGCTCAAGGCTTCGGGCCTGACCTGGGATGATGCCACGCTGGACAAGTGGCTGGCAGGTCCGATGAAGATGGTTCCCGGCACCAAGATGGCCTACGCC
>JACDQK010000061.1 GCA_015657645.1 Novosphingobium sp. | reverse complement strand
TGGCATAAGTCCGCGTGAAACCAACAGCATAAGTACGCGATGGCAGGGCAGCATAATTGCCGGCCTCGATCGCCGCGAGCTGCCGTTCTGAAATCTTGGTGACCCGGGCAATATCGGCCAGCGACTTGCCCGCAGCCTGACGCGCGCGCGCCAGTTGCGCTCCAACGCCTTCCAGCGGAAGCTCCGCTGCTTGCTCTTCATTTTCAATCATTTCGACCCCGGCAGCAGTACTGTCTTTGCGATCTGTGCCCCGCCCGGCGGACCATCCCGGTTTGCACCGGCAAGTCAACGGAAATTACCGGGGCGGCAAGAAACAGAGCGACAGTCCGGCGACTATCTGCGGCAAACGGGGTCAGTCGCAGTCGATCCCGCGCTGCTCGGCCCATTCGATCAGCGCTTGTCGCAGCGACGGTGGCGGGGCCATCAGCCAGCCGTTCATCGCCGTGCTGATCTCGTCCAGATCGATCTTGCGGACCAGTTCCTTGATCGGGCCGACGCTGGCCGGGGTGATCGAGAGGCGGCGGATGCCGATCCCGAGCAAGGCCAGCGCCTCGAGGCGGCGGCCACCCATTTCGCCGCAGACTGTGACATCGACAGTGTGCCCGGCCACGCCCTGCAGCACGCGCTTCAGGAAACGCAGGATCGCCGGGCTCAGCCAGTCATAACGCTCGGCCAGCTTGGGGTTGGCGCGATCGGCGGCGAACAGGAACTGGGTCAGATCGTTGGTGCCGATCGACAGGAACGACAGTTTCGGCGCCAGCACGTCAAGCTGTTCGGCCAGGGCCGGCACTTCGAGCATGGCGCCATAGCGGATCGCTTCGGGCAGCAGCTTCTTCTGGCTCTTGAGGTAGGCCAGCTGGCTTTCGAACACATCGCGCGCGGCATCGAATTCCCACGGCTCGGTCACCATCGGGAACATGACGTTGAGCGTCCGTCCTCCCGCCGCCTCGAGCAGCGAGCGCGCCTGAACCTTGAGCAGCCCGCCGCGTTCAAGCGCGACCCGCAGCGCGCGCCAGCCCATCGCCGGGTTTTCCTCGGTCTCGCCGCCGTTATGTCGCAGGTAGGGCAGAACCTTGTCCCCGCCAATGTCGACAGTGCGGAACACCACCGGCTTGTCGCCCGCGGCATCGAGCACATCGCGATAAAGCCGGGTCTGGCGCTCGCGCGCCGGCAGCGTCGCCGAAACCAGGAACTGGAATTCGGTGCGGAACAGCCCGACCCCGTCGGCCCCGGTCAGCGCCAGGCCCGGCATGTCATCGCGCAGGCCGGCATTCATCATCACCGTGATGCGGGTGCCGCAGCGAGTGAACGGTTCGACATCGCGGAGCTTGGCATAGGCGGCCTGGCGCTCCTTGCTCTTGGCAAAGCGCGCTTCGAAGGCATCGACCACCGCCGGCAAGGGCCGCGCCGTGACATGCCCGCCATCGGCATCAAGCAGCAGCAGATCGCCATCGCGGATCGCGCCGCGCAGGGAGCGGACCCGGCCCAGCACCGGAATGCCCATGGCCCGCGCACGATCACCACGTGGGCGGTCAGCGAGCCTTCCTCCAGTACCACGCCCTTCAGCCGGCGCTTGTCATATTCCAGCAGCTCGCCGGGCCGAGGTTGCGGGCGATCAGGATTGCGTCCTGCTTGAGTCCCATGGTCGCCGCCGTGCCCATCTGGCCCGAAACGATCCGCAGCAGCCGGTTGGAGAGGTCCTCCAGATCGTGCATCCGGTCGGCCAGCAAGGGATCGTCGATCTGCCGCATCCGCATCCGAGTGCGCTGCTGGACGCGTTCGATCGCGGCCTCGGCGGTCAGCCCAGAGTCGATCGCCTCGATGATCCGGCGGCTCCAGCCTTCGTCGTAAGCGAACATCTTGTAGGTCTCGAGCACTTCCTCATGCTCGCCGCCAACCCGAATTCGGCCTGGCTGGCCATCCGGTCGATCTGTTCACGCATCTTGTCGAAGGCGAGGTAGACCCGGCTCAGTTCCGCATCGCGGTCCTCGGCCATGACGTGTTC
>JACDQK010000060.1 GCA_015657645.1 Novosphingobium sp. | reverse complement strand
TTGTCAGCCGCGCAGGAAAGCTGTCACGGCCGCGGCCCAGGCCTCGGGCTGCTCATCAATGATGTCGTGGGTGCCGCCATCGAGCGCCGCAAAGGCAAAGTCCGGGCGCAGCGCATGGGCGCGCTGCGATGCGGCGTAGAGGTCCTCTCCGGTATTGCTGAAGATCAGCGTCGGCGCGGTGATCGCCATGAGGTCGGCCGCCATGTCATGGGCAAAGGCGGCCTCGAAGCCCCAGAAGTAATGGGCCGGGTTGGCGAGCAGCGCAGTGACATAGCGGTGCATCGCCTCCAGGTTTGTCCAGCCGGGCGAGGCGGCCAGTCGCTGGTTCCAGGCGGCCAGCAAATGGCTGCCGTCGGCCTGCGGCTCAAGCGGGGCAAAGCGGAACTGCGCGAAGTGGGCGCGCTCCTCGTCTGATAACAGGGCCACGCCATTAAGGATCAGCCGGTCGATCAGTTCCGGGCGGCGCGCGGCAAGGCTGGCGGCGATCGAGGCGCCGGTGTGGTGGCCCAGTACATGCGCTTTATCCCAGCTCATGGCGGCCAGCACGGCTGGCACGGCATCGGCATAACCGGCAATCCCGACGGGTTCAGCAGGCCGGGCGGAATCGCCGAAACCGGGCGTATCCATCGCCACGGCGCAGAAGCCCGCCTCAGCCAGCAGCGGCAGCACGGCACTGAACTGGTCTCCGCTGAGCGGTGACTGGTGGAGCAGGATCAGCGGTGTGCCGTGGCCGGCAATCCGCAAGTGCAGCTGGCCATAAGGGCCATCGACATAGGCCCGGCGCAGGGTCATTTGCGGCTAGGCACCCCGGCCTCGATCCAGGCGCGCATGACGCGCGTGAAGCGCTCCGGCGTCTCGATCGGGGGAAAGTGGCCGACATCGGGCAGGTAGACCAGCGCCGGTTCGGCGCCGGCCAGATAGTTGTAAAGCGTCCGTCCGGCACTGTTCGGCAGCAGGGCATCGCTGCCGCCCCAGATCAGCAGGGTCGGCACCTTGACCGCTGCCATGGCGGCCCGCGCCTTGGGGGCATCGCCGACCTTGGCGATCATGGCGATGAAGTTCTTGTGCGGGGTGCGGCGGTTGAAGTCATAGAAATGCAGCCGCGTCGGCTGGTCAATCCGCTTGCCGTCACCGGCGAAGAACGAGAGGAACTGGCTCCAGAAATCGGCATCCTGATAGCCATTGGCCTTGGCCCGCGCCTGGGCGGCGGCCCACTCCGGCGTCGGCACCAGGTGCGAAGTGTCGACCGGATCAGACGGCGCGTTGGTGATCACCAGGCGCTCGACCAGGTCGGGGCGTTTCGCGGCCAGGAACACGCCCAATGTGCCGCCGCTCGAGACGCCCACAACGGTCGCCTTCTTGACTCCCAGCTGGGTCAGCAGCGCTTCGGCGACATCGGCCGGGGCAGTTGAGGCGACCACGCTGTCAGGGACATCGTCCGACAGGCCGAGGCCCGCGACGTCATAGCGGATCACCCGGTAATGCGCCTTGAGCAGCGGGACCATCCCGTCCCAGGTCTTGAGCGTGCTGGACGAGCCATGAACCAGCAGCAGCACCGGGGCATCGGCGCGTTTCAGCCCTTCGTCCTTGTAATGGATCTTCAGGCCCGCGATTGTTGCATAGCGGCTCTGGCTGTCCTGATACTTGGCCTTGAGTTGGTCGAGGCTGAGCCAGGGGGACACCGCCGGGGCATTGCCCATCAGCAACAGCGCGAGCGGCAGCAGGATCAGGCGCGCCAGCATCGGCTCAGCGCTTCTTCAGCGTGGCAAGATAGGCGATCACATCCTTGCGGGCCTGCGGGTTGGGCAGACCGGCATAGACCATCTTTGTCCCCGGCACCTTGCCGTTGGGGCGGGCCAGGAAGGCATCAAGCTGCTGCGGCGTCCAGGTGATCCCGGCCTTGGTCAGCGCCTGCGAATAGGTGAAGCCAGGCTTGCTGCCGGCCTTAGCGCCGGACACGCCCCACAGGTTCGGCCCGACCGTATGTGCGCCCTTGTCGGTCACGGTGTGGCAGGCCTTGCATTGCAGGAACTGGCGTGAGCCCTTGACCGGATCGCCGGCCGGGGCGGTTTGGGCGCCCAGCGGCGCGGCGGCGATCAAGGCAAGTGCAGGTAACAGACGCGACAACATGGCAAACCAACCCTTCGATTTCTCCGCGGCGCACCCTAGGCGCGGCAACCGGCTTGGGGCAACGCCGCTCCCGGATGATCGACAGGCGAATAGCCACGCTTTGCCATTGCCTTTGCGCCGCCAGGAGGCAGAGTGCGCAGGCAAGGAGATCCGATGATGCAGCTGTCCCGCCGTTCCTTCGCCCTGGGCCTTGGTGCCGCCGGGATTGCCGTTTCCGCCGGAGCCAAGCCGAAGCCGAAGGTCGTAGCTCCGGCCATGCTCGATACGATCGTGATCGGCGCCGGAATGAGCGGCCTTAACACCGCGCTGCTGCTGGAGGCTGAGGGGCAGAAGGTGGCCCTGCTCGAAGGGCGCAGCCGCGTCGGCGGGCGGGTCCACACCCTGTTCGATCAGCCTGGCACTCCCGAAATGGGCTTCAACACCATGGGCGAAGGCTATGGCCGCGGGATCGATGCGGCCCAGCGCGCCGGGGTGGAGCTGATCGAGGTTGGCGCGCGGTTCCGCAAGGCCCCGCCGCAAGCGTTTTTCCTGAATGGCCGAAACTTCACGCGTGAGACCTGGACGGCCTTCGAGGGCAATCCGCTGCCCGCACCGCTCAAGGCGATGATGCCGTGGGAAGTGGTGCCAAGACTGGTGGCGCAGCACACCCCGCTGGCCGACTGGACCCAATGGCACCTGCCTGAAAGTGCGGTGCACGACATTTCGCTGCACGCCTTCCTCAAGCAGCATGGCCTGAGCGACGCAGCGATCCGGCTCGTCAACGATACGGCCCCGGCCTATGGCAATTCGGCCTGGG
This sequence comes from Novosphingobium sp., assembly GCA_015657645.1. Taxonomy (GTDB): domain Bacteria; phylum Pseudomonadota; class Alphaproteobacteria; order Sphingomonadales; family Sphingomonadaceae; genus Novosphingobium. The sequence goes on along the minus strand of JACDQK010000060.1, from coordinate 10,330 downwards.
ACGTTTCGGCGCTGATGTTGCAATGGAACGATGGCTTCGTGAAAGGCCAGATCGCCGCCGGCACGCGCCAGTTGGCGGTCAAGGGTGGTAACGCGAACCTGCCGATCGGCATGGCCAAGCTGCTCAAGGGCGATCTGATCACCGGCAAGCGGGTGGTCGGCGTGGACAGCGGCGATGCCCATGCCACGGTCTATTGCGCCGATGGATCGACCATGCAGCGCGCCGTGTGGTTTGTGCGCTGCCGCTGGGCGTGATGCGCCGCATCGCCTTCTGGCCCGGCCTACCCGAACCGCAGGCGCGGGCGATTGCGACCGTGCCATACCAGCAGCTCGCCAATATCTTCGCCACGGTCAGCCGCCCGTTCTGGGAAGAGGACAAGCTGGGGCCGGGGATGTGGACCAATTCGCCGCTTGGCACGATCTATCCGCAATTATTCGGCGCGACCGATACCGAGGTGACCGGCCTGCTGTTCCAGGCCCGCGGCGAACTGGCCATGGCCTGGGACCGGATGGGCCGCGATGCCGCCATGGCCTCGGTCGTCCAGACGCTCGAACAGCTCCGCCCGGCCGCCAAGGGCGCGGTCAAGGCGGTTCACTACCACTCATGGGGGGCGGACGAGTATTCGACCGGCGCCTGGGCGGTGTTCATGCCTGGCCAGATCCGCGACCTTCACGCGACCATGGCCCAGCCCGCCGGCCGGGTGCACTTCGCCGGCGAACACACCGCCACCGGCGCACGCGGACTGGAAGCGGCGCTGGAAAGCTCGGAACGCGTCGCGATCGAAGTGCTGAGCGCCTAGAGCCCCAGGTTGCCGGGATTGAGGATCCCCTTGGGGTCCAGCTGCGCCTTCAGTGCCTTGAGCGCAGCCCAGTGCGGCGGGTTGTGGTCCTGATCATAGGGATAGACCTTGCCGATCTGGAAATGGATGCCGCCAAACTGGTGCATCAGATCGACGATCCGGCCCTTGATCCGCAGCGCCTCGGCCTCGTTCTCTGCTGAGCGGGGATAGGTTGGCAGGCCGGCCAGATAATCGGGATCGACGATCCGCTGGTGATAGGCATTCTGCGCATCGGGCCAGTAGAAGGCCGGCTCATAGACGAGGCGGTCGAGCCTACGGCCATGAACATGCCGCCGACAACGATGCCGTGGCGGGCCATGCAGTCGGCTTCCTCGGCCAGCAGTGCCTGGAGCGCGTGGTGGAATGGCACGGCCCGATCGTGCGCCAATTGCGCGTGGCACGGCAGCCAGCGCTCACCCTTTGGCCCCAGCACATTGTGGAACGGGGCGAAGGGCATGGCGCGGACCACTTCGGGTACCGAATTGGGAATCTCGGTCCCGAATTCGCCGCAGAGCCGCTTGACCAGCGCGATCCGGCCATTGGCCTCGGCCTGATCGATCCCTTCGACGATGAAGTGGCCGGCATGGCTGGCAGCGGCGATTTCCTTTTCACCGGCGAAGGCCATCTTGGCGAGCTTGGCCGCGCCCTTCAGCATGCCCGATTGCTTGACGATCTTGCCGGCCATCTCGACCTTGGCGGCGGTATCGGCCTTGCCGAGCTGGCCTTGCTGAAGCACTTCGTTGAGGCCGAAGTTCTCCTCGCAGATGTCCTCGATCCCGACCGCGCGGAAGGCGCCATGCAGCGCCTCGAAGCTGGGAAAGGAGAAGCTGGCCGTGGCAAAGGCAGGGCGGGCCTTAACCAGCGGCAAGGTGATCCGCGCCTTGACGCCCATCACCCCGCAATCGCCAGTGAACAGCCCGGTCAGATCGGGGCCATAATGGCGCGAGAAGGGCACGGACTTGTCCGACAGCGCGCTGCCGGTGCGCAGCAGTTCGCCGGTGCCGGTGATGATATCGAACGAGATGGCCGCATCCCCCGCGCAGCCCTGGCCGTGGCTGATCGCGTTCATCGACATGCCGCCGCCGACATTGGCGTGGAGGCCCGAATAGGAGCCCCAGAACCGCGTCTTGAACCCCCGCGCCAGCACTGCCTCGCGCAGTTCGGCCCAGGTCACCCCGGCTCGACCGTCACGGTCGCCCGCGTCTCGTCGATCTCGATCTTTTCAGCCGGCTGCTGTCGATCGTGATCCCTTCGGCGCGGCGTTGGGCAAAGGCATCAGTATAGCTGGCCCCGCCGCCGCGCGTGACCAGCGGCGTGCCGCTTTCGTAAGCCGCGCGGACGATCGCCTGCAGCTCTTTGACCGAGCCGGGGCGGACCACGGCGGCCGGCAGCTCCCCGGCGCGGAACACGTCATGGCCGTAGAACAGCCGGTCAGCCTCACTGGTCAGGACATTGTCGGCGCCGAGCGACTGAGTCAGGTTTTCGATCAGGCCCATCAATTCACCGCGATATCGTCGAGGGCCTTGGAATAGCGCTCGGCGGTGTCCTGTGTGGCGAGTTCGGCGGCTTCCTTGCGCGCGACATAGAACAGCCGGGCGAGGAAATCCTGACGGCGCAGCTCGCGCGCTTCCAGCGTCGCCTGGTCTGGCTCATAGGCTTCGATCTCGGCATCGAGCATGATGCCCTTGGCCGCCGCGACCTTTTCGACCGTGTCGAGCCGGTCGCGCACCACGGACAGCTCATTGGCCAGGACCATGATCATCGACATGGCTTCGTCCATGCCGGGGGTGTCGTAGAACTGCGGACGCTTGCCGCGGGCGTTGCGTTGAAGCTGCCTCATGCTGCCATCCCCTTCTGCGCGATCAGGACTTCCCAGCCGCCGCCGGGGGCATATTCGCCGGCGGTGAACTCGCGCTCGGCCAGGGCTTCGGCGGCGTCCTCGGTATAGGTCGTGTCGGCGCCGGCGAATTCCATGATCGCCATCGGCGCGGTGTCAAAGCGGATCGTCTCGGCCGGGAAGCCGGCATCACGGGCCATGCCGATCTGGTCCTTGTCGCGCATCGCGCCCCAGAACGGCTCGTTGTTATAGTAGGTCTCGTTATCGAGGATGAACTGGGTGAACGGGTCCATCAGGTCAAACGGCGGCAAGTCGGCGTGGATCATCAGACCGCCGGGCTTCAGCAACCGGTGGCATTCGCGGAAGATCCGCGGCATCGCCTGGCCGCTGGTTTCGTGCAGCAGGATGTGGCTGACCACCAGGTCAAAGCTGCCGGCTTCGAACCCGGTGTCCTCGGCGCTGCGCTGCATGAAGCTGACGTCATGCCCAAGCGCCTTGGCGCGGGCATGGGCATAGCGCACGCAGGGCCCTCCCACGTCGATCCCGATCACTTCGGCATCGGGGAACTGCTCCTTGAACGGCACGGTCGAGTGGCCCACGGTGCAGCCCATGTCGAGGATCCGCTTGGGCGCGAAGCCGGGCATCCGCCGCTTGATATAGTTGCAGACCGAGCGGCCCATGTCGTCGTTGTCCGGGCCCATGTAGCCCATCGCATAGAGATAGACCCCGCGGTCATAGATCGCGCCCTGGGCGATATCCTTGCCGTCGATCTCGCTGGCATAGCCGCCCGGCATGCAGTGAATATCCAGCGCCGAGACATAGCGCGGCACCGGGAAGGCGGGATCGCTTTCCAGCGGCGCGGCGTTGCTGGCGGTCAGCTCGGCAATCGCCTTTTCAAGTTCTGGCAATTGCCGCTCAACCGAGCCGATCACCGCTTCCCACAGCAGTTCCTGCGCGATCCGGTTGGTCGCGGCATAGTGCTGGAAGTAGAGGTCCTTGACCATCGCCTTGCGGATGTCCCAGCGGTCCGCCGGCGCCTTGCCGTTTTCCTTTTCGAACGCCTTGGCGGCGCGGTGCTGGTAGACCGGGGTCAGGCCGGGGAGCAGCCCCTGCTGGACGAATTGCTTGAGGCTCTTGGTGAATTCCTGCCGCGCGCGCTCATCGTGGTTGGCGCGGGGCAGGGCAGCGTGTTCGTGCTGCTGGAAGGTATTGACCATGTCCATCGGCGATAATCCTTTGCGGGTCCCATCCCGTCCAATCGGCTGAAGCCATCCATGCCATCGGCGCGGCGGTTCGGCGGGGAAGATGCCGCTCTATCCGCCTGCCGGTCAAGCCGTTGCAGGTACGATAGACTGTATTGACCGAGTGGTCCCTTTTCTATGGAAAGGCCGGGTAACAATCAGGGGATACCGACAATGGCTACGTCCGGCTCAGTTCGCTTCGGACCGGCAACTCTTCAGCCCGGCGTTGCCAAGCGCCATGCTTGGGGGTTGATGTATGCCAGCTTCGTAACCATCGGTCTGGCGACCGGCATCGCCGTGCTGACCCCCTATGTGCTGACCAACAACCTTGGCATTCCCCAAGCGGCCCAGGGCACTGCGCTGGGGACGCTGGCCGTAGCCCAGGAACTGGCGTTGCTGATCGGTTTCGCGCTGTTTGGCGCGCTGGCCGACAAGATCGGGCGGCGGGTGGTCTACAGCCTTGGTCTGGTCCTGCTGGCCGTCGCCTATGGAGCTTACGCCTATGGCGAAACGATGGCTGAACTGGTGTTCTACCGGGTGCTCTATGCCTTCGGTATCGGTGCCGCGACGGGCATGTTTGCGACAATCATCTCGGACTACGCCGTGGTGAACGACCGCGGCAAGCTGACCGCGATGTGCGGCTTCCTGAATGGACTGGGCGTTGTTGTCGTCGCGATCTTCCTCGGCAAGCTGCCGGCTTACTTTGCCCAGGGCGGGGCCACTCCGGTTGAAGCCGGGCAGAGCGCGCTGGGCGTGGTGGCCGCGGTTGCGGCCGTTTCGGCACTGGTCTTGTGGCTGACCCTGAAGCCAGGTGTTCCGGCCTCGGTCGATGCCAAGAAGCCGGTGACCAAGCTGCTGGCCGAAGGGCTGGGCGCTGCACGCAGCAATCGGCGGATCGCCATCTCTTACGCTGCGGCCTTCGTAGCGCGGGGGGATATTGCCATCGTCGGCCTGTTTGCGATTGCCTGGGGCAATCAGGCGGCGATTGCCGATGGGTTCAGCCCGGCCGAAGCGGCGGCCAAGGGCTCGATCCCGTTCGTGATCGCCCAATCGACCGCGCTGCTTTGGCCGGCGGTGATCGCCGTGCCGCTTGACCGGATGGCGCGGATGAAGTCGCTGGCAGTGACCATGGCGCTGGGGCTGATTGGCTATTGCGCGCTGATCCTGGTCGAGGATCCCTTGCTGCCAGCCGCCATCCCGTTCTTCGTCCTGCTCGGCATTGGCCAGATCAGCGCCTTCCTGGGCGCGCAGACCGTGATCGGCAAGGAAGCGCCGGAGGAGGTCCGGGCCTCGGTGATCGGCCTGTTCAACTTCTGCGGGGCGCTGGGCATCCTGGTGCTGACCGGGATCGGTGGCCTGCTGTTTGACCGGGTTGGCCCCTGGGCACCGTTCTTCCTGGTCGGCCTGCTTAACGGTGCGGTGGCCTTGCTGGCCTGGTGGCAACTCCGCCAGGAAAGGGCGCTGGGCGCGGCTTGATGCCAGCCCGGGCCGAGAGGCTTTGCCGGGCTATAGGTAGCGCATGGTAATGGCGATGGCGGTGCCATTGCCCACCGTCACCAGCGACTTCTTCCAGCTGGGAATGCCGCCGGGGTTGTTGGAAATGCCAACGCCTTCCTTGGGCATGCCGATGAAGTTGGTCTTGAGCTTGCCGTCGCCGTCCTCGTCATGCTGGACCGAGGCGGCGTAGGTTCCCGGGGGCAAGCCGTTAAACCGCACGGTCATCGTTCCGCCGTTGATCTTCAGGGTCTGCCGGTTCGTGGTCTTGCTCTTCTGGCAAGTCGGGAACCCGGCCTTGTCGCGCCAGACGCAGGCGATCAGCGTGCCGTTGGTGTTGCGGATGCCGCTGACGGTGATGGTCAGCGATCCGGCCTCGCCCGCGCCGAGCAGCAACGGCAGGGTCAGAGTGAGCGAGGCGGCCAGCAGACGGTTCATGGGATCGGCTTTCCTTGCGGTGCATCGGGTTTCAGCCCGCGGATTACCAGGTTCGGGATCTTGCTGTTATCCCATTCGCCCGGCTGGCCATACTTGGGCTTGGGCGTGTTGCCAAAGCGCAGAACCACCAGGTTCTTTGACGGTACGATCCACATCGCCTGGTTGCCGCTGCCGTCCCACAGGAACAGGTCGTCGGCGGCATAGGGTTCGGAGTGCAGCACGCCGATCGCCTGCGAGCGTTCGGGGAAGAACCGCACGCGTTGCTGATAGGGCTGGCCAATCCACATGTGCAGGCCCCACTTGGGGTTCGCGGGTGACGGCGTGATCGTCTCGCGCACCCAGCCCTTGGGCAGGATCTGCTGGCCGTCCCACACGCCGTCCTGTGCCATCAGCACGCCAAGCCGGATAAAGCTTTCTGCCGGCAGCATCATGCAGCAGCCCGAATGAGCCACGCCGCCGGGGCGGTTGATATAGACCGTGCCGCCCTGCGCGCCGATCGGCTGCAGCAGGTTCTTGCCCACGTAATCGGCATAGCGCTGCTTCGTCGCCCGCTCGATCACGATGGCCAGCATGTCGCTGGTGATCATCGAGTAATCGTACTCGGTGCCAGGCTCATACTGGTATTCGGTCTCGTTGATCAGCAAGTCTTCGTGATGCTCGCCGATGTACTCGCGCATGGTCTGGCTCCATGGCCAGTTGTTCGAATAGTCGAAGCGCGAGATGCCGCTGGAATTCTGGAGGAACTGCCGGATCGTGGACTTGGCCTTGGGCGTGCCCCGCCATTCGGTGATGAAGTCCGACACGGGTTGATCAACCGACTTGATGTGGCCCTGTTCGATCGCTCGGCCGATCACGAGCCCCACCACCATCTTGGCCATCGATTTGGAAGCGATCAGGCGATTCCGGTCGAAGCCCTGGAAGTAGCTTGCCTCCTGGATGCTGCCGCCCTGCCAGACCACGAACCCATAGGAATCCTTCGAGGCGGCATAGTCGCGCGCGGCTTTCAGTGCGGCCAGATCGATCGTTCGTGCGGCTTCGGGTGCGACGGGCAAGGGAGCGGCTTCCGCGCTGGGGACCTTATCGACCGGATCGTACCATTCGGCCTGTTGCGACAGCCCGCGCGCCTGGCTAACTGCCATGCGCAGGTACCGGTCCATATAGGTCTTGTTGGTCAGGTAGCCGATCAGGCTGACTGCGATCAGCGCCAGCAAGGCAATGCCGGTCCACTTGAAGAATGCCCTGATCATATGCTTACCCCTGTTTTGCCGCGCGACCACGGCCTGCGGTGGCGACGATGAGCGCGACGCCGATCGCCGCCACCATGATCACCGCACCGATGCCAAACGGAGCACGATGGCCGATGCCGGCATAGATCGTGCCCGAAACCGCCGGGCCGATCACACGGCCAAGGCTGGAAGCGCCCTGCGTAAGTCCCATCACCAGCCCGCGATCGCCATCGTTGGTCTGGTCGGAGGTGAGTGTCTGGAATGCCGGATTGAACAGGCCCAGGCCGATCGCCATGACCGCCAGGCCGGCGATCATCACTGCGCTTGATCCGGCTATCGCCAGAAGGCCGAGCCCGGCGGCATGAAAACAGACACCCGCCACGGCCAGCGGGCCGCTGCCAAAGCGCCGGGCAAGCGGGCCTGCCGCGCCGCCCTGGAGCAGAGCAGAGATCAGCCCGACAGCGCCGAAGGATAGGCCCACATCGCTAGGCCCCCAGCCGAAGCTGTCATGGGCGAAGAAGGCCAGTGTCGTCTCCATCATGGCGGCAGAACCGATCACCAGCAGGGTCAAGGCCATCAGTGCCCAGATCACCGGCTTGGCGCTCAATACCTCGCCGAGCTTCATGTCGCTGCGGCTGGTATGGGCTTCGGCCCGGCGCTCGGCCGTCAGGCTTTCGGGCAGCAGGAAGAACGCCGCCACGGCCGCCACAGCAGTGATCCCGGCCGAGGCGAATCCAACCGTGGCAAAGTCGGAGAGGTCAGGATGATTGCCAGCCAGCAAGCCGCCGATCGCTGGGCCGAAGATGAAGCCCAGGCCAAAGGCCGCTCCGATCATGCCCATCGCCTTGGGCCGCTGCTCGGGCGAGGTAATGTCGCCGACATAGGCAAAGGCGGCGGCGATATTGCCGGCCATCAACCCGCCAAACAGCCGCGAGGCCCCCAGCGTCACGATATCGCGCGAATAGGCCAGGATCAGGTAGGACAGGATCGCGCCGACCAGGCTGGCGATCAGGATCGGGCGGCGGCCGTATTTGTCGGACAGTTTGCCCCACAGTGGTGCGCCGATGAACTGGCCCAGCGAATAGGCAGCCATGGCCAGGGTCGTTTCGCCGGGGCTGGCCTGGACCATGGATCCGAAGAACGGGAATACAGGCAGGACCACCCCGAACCCGACCAGGTTGATGAACGTGATCAGGAACAGGGCGGCGAGTTGCCGCGTTGGCTGGGCCGTGGCGGTCATCCGTTACTCCGCCGCAACCGCTTCTGGCACGGCGTCACCTGGCAGCAGGGGCGCGGTCTTGAGCACGAAGTTGCGGCCCTGCTCCTCGCGCCGGGTCGGGCTGGGGATCACCACTGCCCGGCGGCCCTCGAGCGCCTGAAGCGCCTGGATATCAAGCGCCCAGCCGCGCTGGACCAGCTCACGCCGCTTGAAGCGGAAGGCGTTCATCAAGCCGTCGGACTTGACCGAAAACTCCTCGCGCAGGTCGATCGGCACCAGCTCCGGGCAGATTTCCTCAACAATGACAGTGTCCTGCTGGAAGATCTTGAGAGTGCGCTTGCGGCTGTCACCATCGAAAATCTTCTGGCGGAAGAAGCTGCGCGCCATGATCCAGCGGGTGATCGTGGTGTTCTCATCGACCGGGGTGTTCACGTCGAAGATCACCATCCGCCAGGTCGGGCTGAGCCAGACGTCGAGCCGCATGGTCGCGCCTGAACAATGGAAGCTCGGCTTCGCCTCAACCGGGGTGCGTTCCTTGCGGATATAGCGCCAGATCCCGCGCGGCAGCGGCGGGATATAGGTGACCTTGGCCGTGGCCGACCATTCGTCTGCCTCGATCTCGAAATCGTGGATCACGGCGCGATCGCGGTCGCCGAAGCTGGGGTGCACGAAGGGGGCGTGGGCAAAGTCCAGTCCGTTTTCCACGACCCGGACATAGTCCGCCTGCCACAGCCATTCGCCGCGGATGCAGCGCCAGTTCTCGGTATCGTCGAATTCGGGGAAAGCGGGCAGCTGCGGCCGCTCAGCCTCCGGCAGGTCGCCCAGGAACACCCAGACCCAGCCGTACTTTTCCTGAACCGGATAGCTGTCCACCCGGGCGCGAGCCGGCACCTTGGTCCCTTCGGGCAGCGACGGGATCTTGGTGACATCACCTTTCCCGTTGAAGGTCCAGCCGTGATAGGGGCACTCGACGCAACCCTTTTCGACCCGGCCTGCACCCAGCGAAGCGCCGCGGTGTACGCAGACGTCCGAAAGACAGTTGATCGCGCCGGTCTCATCGCGGAACAGCACGAAGTCAAAGCCCAGCAGCTTCACGCGCTTCGGGCTGTCGGTAATGTTTGCGACTTCTTCGGCCACGTACCACTGGTTGATGATCATTGTTTCATCCTTGAAATATCACGCCGGTACCTGGGCGATCCCGGTCAGGCACTTGGCCAGACCCAGTTCGCGCAGATCTGCCACCGCGCCGGTATCGGCGTCGATGGTGGCGACCCGGCCGCCAAAGAAATCGAGCACCCACAGCTGCTCGTTGCCGGACGTTCCGGCTTCTCCCCGCTTGATTGGTACAGCCCAGCCGCGTCCTTCGGGCATGGGCACAGTGGTTGCCGTGCCGGCATCGGGATCGACCAGGCGCAGCTCGCTGCCGCAAGCTACCAGCAGCCGGCCGCTGTCCAGTATGGCCAGGCCGAACACCATGGGCGGCGGATCGGTGCGGGTATAGACCGCGCCGAGCTGGCGATTGTCCGCCAGGTCGTGGGCATAGATATGAGGCCCGGTTTCACTGGTGTGGAACAGGGTGCGCCCATCGGCCGACAGCGCCATGTGGGTCACGCCCAGGAAGCCGCCCATGCCGCCGTTGGTTTCGGTATCGTATGCTGCCAGCACGGTTCCATCGGCAGCCACGCGATAAACCTTACCGTCTCCGGAAAAGCCCGGGATCGCGCCAACCATGTGCTCGCCCAACAGGAAATCGCCGTCAGGAAGTGCGATCATCGAGCCATAGGCGCGCTCAGGCAGCTGCCCGAACTGCGCCAATGGGTGACCGTCCGGGCCAATGCTGGTGATCTTGCGCGCCTGCGGATCAAGCGCGTGGAGCCTGCCGGTCATGTCAAGGCAGAGCGCGGAAATCAGCCCGGTCTGTCCGGTTTCAATCCGCGCCTTGGGTGACCAGTCCGCGGCAAACTGCAGCACGGCACCTTGTCCGGTCGGAAATCGCGCGGTCTCGTCAAGTGTTGCGGCCGTGACGAAGATGTCGCC
>JACDQK010000059.1 GCA_015657645.1 Novosphingobium sp. | reverse complement strand
GGTTCGATCCGGCGCCAGCGCCCGAGCGGGGCTACAAACCGCGCCGCTGTCTGCGGATTGAGCGGGTCGAGCGCGAGGATCAGGTCGGCAATCATCCGGTAGCCCCGACCATCGGCGGCATGGAAGGCACCGAGGTTGCCGGCCAGCGCCATGTATAGTGCACGAACCCGGTTGGGGTTGTTCATTGTGAAGTCCGGATGGCTCGCCAGCGCCGCGACTTGATCCAGCACACGCGGATGGAGTGAGCCCGCCTGGAACGAGAACCACTTGTCGATCACCAGGGCATGCCGGCAAGCGCTGGTAGAAGGCGGCGAGCTTGGCCTCGCGCAGCGGGGTGTCGAGCCCGGCCAAGACCAGCGCCGCGCCCTGACGATCGGTCATGTTGTCGGCCGCGTCGAATTGGGCCGTCGCCAACTCCGCCGCCAGGGTCGGAACCCCCGCTGCCAGATAGACCAGTGCCTGGGTCTTGACCTTGCGGGCCCCTCGCGCCTCAGCCGAGAGGCTGTAGGGCACGGCGCTGGCGCGGGCGTGGAGCCCGGTCAGCGCGTCCTTAAGTTCCGCGCCGAGCCAGGCCTTCAGCCCTTCGCGTTCAGCCCGGATCGCACCGGGGTCGGCCGCTTCGAACTGTTCGGCGAGGTAAGTCTCGCCCGGCAGCGCCATCAGCTCGCCGCGCATCAGGTCATCCAGCGCCGGATCGGCGATCACCGCCGCCAGCGCGCGCCCGATCGCTTCGCGCCCGGTCTGGCGTTCGGCATCGCACAACATGCCGCCGCTGATGGCCGCCACCAGATGCTGGACCACCAGCTGCTGCAGCGCCTCGTAACGGGCAAAAGGATCGTCATCATTGGCCGCCAGGAACAGCAGATCGGCCGCCGCGCTGTCGATGTCGACATTGACCGGCGCCGAGAAGCCGCGGCCCAGCGACAGCACCGGCTTTTCAGTGAATCCAGGGAAGCTCAACTCAACTTGAGGTTCGCTCAGCGTAACTATTTGTTCACCATGGTGTTTCCCGGTTTTCCGGTCGAACAGGGCGATCCGCAGTGGAATCACCATCGGCTGCTTGACCGGCTGGCCTGGCGTCGGCGGCACTTCCTGCGACAGGGTCAGGCGGGCGGTCTCGCCCTCATGGGCCAGCCTTGCGGTGACCTTTGGCGTGCCGGCCTGACTGTACCACAGGCGGAACTGGGCCAGGTCGATGCCCGCCCCGTCCTCGATTGCCTTGACGAAATCCTCGCAGGTCGCCGCCTCGCCATCGTGGCGGTCAAAGTACAGGTCGCAGCCATTGCGGAACCGCTCCGGCCCCACCAGGGTCCGCATCATGCGGATCACTTCGGCGCCCTTGTTATAGACCGTGGCGGTATAGAAGTTGGAGATCTCCTGATAGGCATCAGGGCGGATCGGGTGCGCCAATGGGCCCGAATCTTCGGGGAACTGGGCCGAGCGCAGCACGCGCACGTCCTCGATCCGTTTGACGCTCTCGCTGCCCATGTCCTGGCTGAACAGCTGGTCGCGCAGCACGGTGAAGCCTTCTTTCAGGCTCAGCTGGAACCAGTCGCGGCAGGTCACGCGGTTGCCCGACCAGTTGTGGAAGTATTCGTGGGCCACCACGCCCTCGATCCCGTCATAGTCCATGTCGGTCGCGGTGTCGGGATCGGCCAGGATGTAGCGGGTGTTGAAGACGTTGAGCCCCTTGTTCTCCATCGCCCCCATGTTGAAGTCCGCGACGGCGACGATGTTGAACAGGTCAAGATCGTATTCGCGGCCAAATACCTCCTCGTCCCAGCGCATCGAATCCTTGAGCGCCTTCATCGCGTGGTGCGTACGGTCCTGATCGCCTTCACGAACCCAGATGTTGAGATCGACCTGGCGGCCGCTCATCGTCGTGAAGGTATCGTGATTGGCGACCAGATCGCCCGCGACCAGCGCGAAGAGGTAACTCGGCTTGGGCCAGGGATCGTGCCAGGTGGCGTGGTGCATGCCCGCGCCCTGACCCTCGCCCGCCGCGATGCAGTTGCCGTTGGACAGCAGCACCGGAAACAGCGCCTTGGGCCCCTCCATGTGCACGGTATAGACCGAGAGTACATCGGGCCGGTCAGGGAAGAAGGTAATCCGGCGGAAGCCCTCGGCCTCGCACTGGGTGCAGAGCATCCCGTTCGAGGCGTAGAGGCCCATCAGTTGGGTATTGGCGGCGGGATTGATCAGCGTGGCGATCGCGACCTCATGGCTTTCGCCCGGCAGATCGATCAGCAGATCGGCGCCGTCCATCCGCCAGGCATTGCTCGGCTCGCCATCGACCAGGACCGCTTCCGCGGCAATGCCATCGCCATTGAGCCGCAAGGTGCCGCCCGGTCCATTGCGCCGCACCTTGAGCGTGGCGACGACGCGGGTCTGTTCGAGACCCAGATTGAAGGCGAGCGCGATTTCGGGGACCAGCCAGGCGGGCGGCTGATAATCCTCGCGGCGGATCACGGGCGGGGCGGCGGGGGGGTGCGGTGATGGCGTCCATGGCTTCTTCTCTAGTTTGCCCGCTCCCCTCTCCGCTACACAAATCATCGTCATGCTGAACTTGTTTCAGCACCCATCGTGCCGCATGACCGGGAAGTGTTCAGCAGCAAAGGCGTGGGTCCAGTCAGACGAACGAGCCAATGCCTTGCTGGCGAGATGGGCCCTGAAACAAGTTCAGGGTGACGAATGAATTCTAGTGGAGGATTTGTGCCGCGCCTGTTCATCTTCGGCCTGGGTTACACCGCCGCCCGCCTCGCCAGCGTGATGGCGGCGCGCGGGTGGGAAGTGGTCTCGACCGGCAGCGCCGGGACGCTGCGGTTTGACGATGCCGGATCGGTCCGCATGGCGCTGGCCGATGCCGATCAGGTGCTGTCCTCGGTCCCGCCCGGAGCGGACGGCGATGCGGTGCTGCTGACCTATGGCGATGCGCTGGCGGGAAAACGGCTGACCTATCTCTCCTCGACCGGGGTCTATGGCGATACCGCCGGGGCCTGGGTCGATGAAAGCGCACCGACCGGCACCGGCCGCCGCACCGCCCGGGCCGAGGCCGATGGCGAGTGGCTGGCGCGCGGCGCGCGGGTGCTGCGCTTGCCCGGCATCTACGGCCCGGGCCGCTCGGCGCTCGACCGAGTGCGCGAAGGCAAGGCCCACCGGATCGACCTGGCGGACCAGGTGTTCAGCCGGGTCCATGTCGATGACATCGTCAGCGCTGCTGTGCTCGCGCTCGATGCTCCGGCGGGCGCTTACAACATCAGCGACGACCGGCCGTGCAGCCAGAACGAAGTGATCGAGCATGCCTGCGCCCTGCTCGGCTTGCCCCAGCCGCCGTTGCTATCGCTCGACGAGGCCGGCCTCTCGCCCATGGCCCGCGCCTTCTATGCCGAGAACCGCCGCGTCGCGAATGGCAAGGCGAAGCGGGTGCTGGGCTGGAGCCCGCGCTACCCGTCCTACCGCGAGGGACTAGCCAGCTGCCGGCTTGCGGCCCGATAGGGCAACCAGCAGTCCGGCCATGGCCAGCACCGCGCCGCCACCTGCCAGCAGGCTCCACTGGTAGCCTTCGAACAGGGTCGAAAGAATCATCGCCACGACCGGCACGGCGACGCCATTATAGGCGGCCGGGCCCGGTCCCCAGTCGCGGATCAGTTGCGAATAAAGCGGGAAAGTCAGCGCCGAGCCGACCAGGCCGAGGTAGGCAATCCCCGCCAGATAGGCCGGACGCGGATCGAGCACCGGCGCACCGACGGAGACGATCGCATAGGCTCCGCTTGCCACCACGCCCCAGATCATCCCCCAGGCCATCAGCGAGACCACCGGCACGGCGCGCGCGGTCTGCGTCGCCTGCAGCAGGTTGCCGATCGAGACAGAGAAGATTGCGCCGGTCACCAGCAGCACTCCGGTCGTCACCCCGCTGTTCGGCGGGGCAATCCGGTATTCGTGAAGCATCAGCAGCGCGATGCCGGCCAGCGCAATCGCCGATCCGGCCAGGAACCGCCCGGTCAGCGCCGCTCCCAGCACCAGCCGCGCGAGGATCGCGTTCGGCACGATCATCAGGGCGAAAACCACGGCGACCAGGCCCGAGGTCAGGTAATGTTCCGACTGATAGATCAGCTGGAAATTGAGGCTGAACTGAAAGAACCCCATGGCCACGGCCACGGCCATTTCGCGCCCGGTCAGCCGCATCCGCTCGCGCCGCAGCAGGGCGAAGGCCGCCATCGCGGTCGCCGCGAGGACAAAGCGCCAGACCACCGACCAGGCTGAAGGGACTTCGCTGATCTGGTCCTTGATAACCAGCCAGGTCGAACCCCAGACCAGCGCCAGAAAGATGAACGCCGCGATCGAGCGCGGCGTCAGCGTCACCCCGCTCACAGCCCAGCACTCATAGGGCAGCGATCGCGCGGGCCAGGGCCGTTACATGTTCGGTCTTGCTGTTCCAGGCGGTGACCAGCCGCGCGGCCTCATCGCCCCAGTCATAGAATGAGAAGCCTTGCGCGCGCAGTGCCTCGCGCTCTGGCGTGGTCAGGCGCAAGAAGACTTCGTTGGCCTCGACCGGGTGAAGCAGCCGGTCCTGCGCCGCACTGGCCAGTTCCTGCGCGGCGGCATTGGCATGGGCGGCATTTTCCAGCCAAAGATCGCCCTCAAGCATGGCAAGCAGCTGCGCGGCGAGATACCGGCCTTTCGATTGCAAGTGCCCGGCGCGCTTGCGGCGATAGCGGGCGACATCGGCGAGCCCGGTGTCGAAGAAGACCAGCGCCTCCGCGCTCATCCCGCCGTTCTTGATCATGCCGAAGCTGAGCGCCGCCGCGCCCTGGCAGGCTTCCCACGGCGAGCAGCCGAGAAAGGCAACCGCGTTGCCGAACCGCGCGCCATCGACGTGGAGCGGGAGGCCGCGCTCGGCACAATAGGCGCCAATCGCGGCCATCTCGGCTGGCTGATAAGCCCGGCCATATTCGCTCGCCTGGGTGATCGAAACAGCATGCGGCTGAACCTGATGCACGTCATTGCGGATCGGATCGATCACCGCCGCGATGGTCTGCGGCGTCAGCTTCGCCCCCTCGCCCTCGGCCAGCAGCAGCTTGGCGCCGTGGAGGTAGAAGCCCGGCGCGCCGCCCTCGTCGACCTCGATATGGGCTTCGCGGTGGCAGACCACCCCGCCATGCGGATGGACCATACTGGCTAGCGCCAGGCAATTGGCCGAAGTCCCGGTCGCCGCCCACAGCACGGCACAGTCGCGCCCGAACACTTCGCCAAAGGCCGCATCGAGCCGCTGGCTCAGCGCATCGCCATCATAGGGCGAATCGGGGGCGTCTGCCGCCTGCATCGCCCGCCACAGCGCAGGATGAACCGAGGCGGCATTGTCGGAGAGGAACTGCATGGCCATATCTGCGCCTTATGGCCGCATTGCCCGGCGTCAAGCATCAGGAAACGATCATGGCCGAAGTGACTATAACCCGCCACGGTTCGGACCGGGTCGGTGAGTACCATGCTCACTTGCCCGGAGAGACCGCGATTGGCCGGCTGACCTGGGTGCAGCGCGGCACTGTCCGCGCCGCCGAACACACGCTGGTGCCGCGCGAAATCGGCGGACAGGGCGTGGCCGGCAAGCTGGTCGAGGCGTTGATTGCCGATGCGCGCGAGCAGGGATTCACGATCGATCCGGTCTGCAGCTATGTCGCCGCGCAGTTCAAGCGCCACCCCGAATGGGCCGACTTGCGCGCCAGCTAGGGGCAAATGCCTAGGCAGCCCAAACGCCGCATTGGCCATGCCTGGGGCATGCGCGGGAGATGGGCGCCGAACAACCCCATCACCCTGCCAATTGCGGCCGCCGCGCCAGCTCGCGCCTGCGCTTACGGCTACCTGCCGAACTGATCACGCTTGATGGCCAGGGCTCGGCCGTGCTTGAGAACATTTCAGCCACCGGCGCGCGGGTCTCCTCGCCATTCACGCTGCGCCAAGGCGCGTCCTGCATCCTCAGACTGGCAAGACTTGAGCTCTTTGCCGATGTCGCCTGGTGCGCGCAGGGGCGATTGGGTCTGATTTTCGAACGACCTCTGGCGCAGGACCAGCTGCTGCGGCTGCGCAACCTCGACCCCGCCGACCTGGCCAATGAGCGCGCCGCAAGCCAGGACTGGGCCCGCAGCTTCGTCAACGGCACGATTGGCCGCCGGTGCTAATATTGTCGGAAGGTTCGAATGGTGCTGCTGGGGAGGATTGAACTCCCGACCTCAGCCTTACCAAGGATGCGCTCTACCACTGAGCTACAGCAGCCAACCATTCGGATAGTCCGTCGCGGCAAGGCCGGTCCGGGCAGGGGCGCGCTATTGGCCGTGCCCCCTTGCTTTGTCAAGCGTGAGCCTGATAGCGCAGCACCGATTGCCGATGGGTAAAGAAGCGAACCTCTCGCGCGAAGAGCGCCTCGCCGCGAAGCTCAGGGAAAACCTGCGCCGCCGCAAGGAGCAGGCACGGGCGCTTTCGGAGGGCAATCCGCCCCTTCCCAAAGAGCCGGACCCTCGCTAGGGGCGGGTGCTCCTAAGACAATTGCGGAGCCAAGCCCTTGCCGCGCCTGATTCTCGTCCGTCATGGCCAGTCCCAGTGGAACCTCGAAAACCGCTTCACTGGCTGGTGGGATGTCGACCTGACCGCCAAAGGTGAGGAAGAGGCCCGTGCCGCGGGCGCCCTCCTCAAGGCCAAGGGCATGCTGCCGACGGTCGCCTTTACCTCGTTCCAGACCCGCGCGATTCGCACCCTGCACCTGGCGCTGGAAGCCGCTGGGCGCGTCTGGATTCCGGAAACCAAGGACTGGCGCCTCAACGAGCGGCACTATGGCGGGCTGACCGGGCTCGACAAGGCCGAGACCGCGGCGAAGCATGGCGAGGACCAGGTCAAGATCTGGCGCCGCAGCTTCGATATCCCGCCCCCGGTGCTGGAAGATGGCTCGGAGTTCGATCTCAAGACCGATCCGCGCTATGCCGGGATCGCCATTCCTTCGACCGAGAGCCTCAAGGACACCATCGCCCGCGTCCTGCCCTATTACGAGGCGGCGATCGCTCCGCAGCTCAAGGCCGGCGAAGTGGTCCTCGTGGCCGCTCACGGCAATTCGCTGCGCGCGCTGGTCAAGCATCTCTCGGGCATTTCCGATGCAGACATCACGGGTCTGGAAATACCGACCGGCCAGCCGATCGTCTATGAGCTGGACGACAAGCTGACCGCGCTTGAGCGCTATTACCTGGTGGAGCGGTGAAATGAGCGCACCTGTCGCGATCGTCATGGGCAGCCAGTCCGACTGGTCGACGATGAAGTGCGCCGCCGATGCGCTCGACAAGCTGGGCGTGGCCTATGACGCGCGGATCGTTTCGGCCCACCGCACCCCGCAGCGGCTGGTCGCCTTTGCCGAAGGTGCGGCCGACGCCGGCTTCAAGGTGATCATCGCCGGGGCCGGCGGCGCGGCGCATCTGCCGGGCATGGTCGCCAGCATGACGCACCTGCCGGTGCTGGGCGTGCCGGTCCAGTCCAAGGCGTTGTCGGGGCAGGACAGCCTGCTTTCGATCGTGCAGATGCCAGCCGGGATCCCGGTTGGCACCCTGGCGATTGGCGAGGCCGGCGCGACCAATGCCGGTCTGCTGGCCGCCGCGATCCTGGCCACGACCGACCCGACGCTGGCCGAGAAGATCAAGGCCTTCCGCGCCGCGCAGAGCGCCGGCGTGGCCGAGCGACCGAGCTGAGGCACCGATGATTCCCCCGGGCGAAACAATTGGCATTCTCGGGGGCGGCCAGCTGGGCCGGATGCTGGCCATGGCCGCCGCGCGGCTGGGCTACCGTTGCCATGTCTACTCGCCTGAAGTCGAATTCATCGCCGCCGATGTCTGCGCGGCCCACACCCGGGCCGACTGGCACGATGCCGCCGCCCTTGCCGAGTTTGCCGCCGACTGCGCGGTGGTGACCTATGAATTCGAGAATGTGCCCGTCGCGGCGCTGGGCGGCTTGCGGGACAAGTTGCTGCCAAACCTCAATGCGCTGGAGATCGCCCAGGACCGGGTCAGCGAGAAGCGCTTTGTCGAAGGTCTGGGCGGCAAGCCTGCGCCGTGGTTGGCGATCGACACCCCCGAAGACCTGAGCCAGGCGCTTGATAGGATCGGCTCGCCCGGCATCCTCAAGACCCGACGCGATGGCTATGATGGCAAGGGCCAGTGGCGGATCATGGCCGATCACGATGCCGATGGCGTGGTGCTGACCGGGCAGGCACTGGTCTATGAAGGCTTCATCCACTTCACCGCTGATCAGCGTGATCCTGTGCCGCGGCCAGGATGGCACCGTGGTGTTCTGGGACAGTGCCGAAAACGTTCACGAAGGCGGAATCCTGGCGCGGTCGACCGTCCCGGCCAGCGCCGAGGTGGCCGCGCAAGTGCCAGCCGCGCGCGAGCTGGCCGCGAAGGTGGCAGAGGCGCTCGACTATGTCGGGGTGCTGACGCTTGAGTTCTTTGCGACGGCAGACGGGCCCGGTGTTCAACGAGATGGCCCCGCGGGTTCCACAATTCGGGCCACTGGCACGATCGAAGGCGTCGCT
>JACDQK010000058.1 GCA_015657645.1 Novosphingobium sp. | reverse complement strand
GGCGGCGGCGCGGCGGCGGCGGAGCCGGCTCGGCGCCACCGAAGTTGTAGCCCAGCGTCAGGAGCAGCGAGTGCGAACGGAAGCGGGTACGGATGTTCTGACCAGCCGTGTTCACCAGGTCGTTGTGATCCTGGTTGAAGAAGCGATACTTCAGACCAACGTCGATGTTGTCGCTGAGCGGGGTGCGAACGCCTGCCAGCGCCTGCCAGGCGAGGCCAGTGTCCGAATCGACCAGCGAGAGCGGCGAAGGCGGCCCGAGAAGCACGGCGTTCTTGACGCGGCCGACGCCGACGCCAGCGCCGACGAAGCCTTGCAGGCCATCATCGGGACCGAAATCGAGCAGGCCGTTGACCATGAAGCTAAGCGCTTCAGCACCGCCGCCAACATTGGCGTCGCTGTAGCGCGAAGTGACGGTCGAGAAGGCCTTTTCTTCGGCACGGCGATAGCTGGCTTCGGCTTCGAGGCGGAAGCCGCCAAAGTCGTAACCGACGATACCACCGAAGTCGTAGCCGGTCTTCAGATCCAGCGACCCTTCGTTGTTCCGGCCAGTGAAGTTCTTGATGTCTTCGACGATCATGCCACCGGCATCAGCTTCGACGTACCAAGAATCGTCGCGTGCCAGTGCAGGCGTCGCGAGGGCCGAGGAGGCAAGCGCCATCCCAATGACCAGTTTCCGCATTATCGTTTTCCCCTTTTAACAGGATTGAACCACCGAGTTCGATGGTGTCTAACTGCATCGAATAGCGCGCGCAAGCGGTCAAAGCGCTCAGCTGTTGCAATAATGTCGCTATTTCGGGCCGTCTCCTCGCGAAAAAGCATCGGTTCGTCGCTTGGTTATGGCGTCGGCAAGACACCGGCCGCGACCAGTGAGTCGATCAGGGCGGCGATGGCAGTCCTGGCTTGGGTATCGATCACTGTCCCGCCGCTAGGCACTGCCGGCTTGGCCGGGGTCTTCCAGGACCCGAAATAGAGCACTTCCTGGCCGGTTGCACGATTGAACAGCCGCAGTCCGTCGCGCGGGGCCTGAAACCACCATTGCCCTTGCTGGAAGCTGGCCAGCTTGTCGGCATGGCCGCTCCAGACGCCGGTCGCCCCGCTCGCCACCAGCCAGCATTGCCCCTCGAGCGGCGTGGCTGGTGGGGTGGCGGTCTGGGCCTCGACCGCGCCGTGCAGCAAGGCGTCGATCCGGGCGAGACTTTCATTGAGATACAATTCTTTCTGTGCCTGCCCGGCGAATAGCAAAGGCAGGTCAAGCCGCGCAGTGCGGTTGTCGAACAGGGGGTCTGGCATCGGTTGGCTCCTGCTGGGATTGGAAGATCAGACGGGGGTGATGACCAGGGGCAACGATAGGGCGCGGTCGCCCACCTGGCGGACAGTGAAAACCCCGGCGGGGGTGGCTGTGACGAGCGCTGACCACTCGCCCGAGGCCAAAACCAGTTGCGGTGAATCGCAGTCCCAGCGGGACATTGCCGGACCCGAGCCGGGACCAAACTCGACCACATAGGCTTCGCGCTGCTCGTTGAGCGGCAGGTCAACCCCATCCTCCCAGCGCCAGCCGCCGCGGGCCCGGCGGGTCCAGTGCAGTTCAAGTCCACCGCCGGAGGGAGTGATGGTGCGGCCGTGGACGGGGCTCAGCGGCCGCCAGCCGATGCCGGCTAACCAGACCGGACTGGTCGCTGGCGCGCTGTCGCCCAGACCGAGCGCACCGATCAGTGCCTGCTCGGGAGGGCCAGTCAGCGCGGGGTCGAGCAGCGTCAGCGGGCTGTCGAGCAGGACGAAGGGCTCACCCGCCGCGTGCGCGCCTAGGGCATGCTCGGTGCCACCACGTCCACGCAGCAGGCCGGACAGGCGCCATTGCCCAGTGCCCAGCGGGGTCGCTTCGGCAAACTGGATCAGCTCATTGCCGAGCAAGGCCTTGTTCGCACCCTGGGCCAGTTGCCGCAGGGTTGCATTGCCGAGCTCTGCCGCCGGATCGAACAGTGTTACTGTGACGTTGGAAGCTCGATCGAACAGCAGTGGGGATCCGCTGGCCAAAGTATCGAGCGCGGTGCCGATCACCGCCTTGCCACGGCCGCTGGTGCCGAGTGGCTGCCAGGCGCCGTCGCCCTGATCGACCAGCAAGCTCGCCCCGGTCCAGCCACTTCCGGCGGAAACAGCAGCGTAGAGTTGCGGCAGCGGCGTCGCCGGGTTGCCGTCCCACGGCAGCTCGAATGCCACCAGCGTGGTTGGCGGGGACAGCAGATCGAGATCGCTACCGACGCGCCCCGGGTCGGTTGCGCCTGATGGATCGGGCGCGGTCGGGGCAATCCGTTCAAGCTTCAGTTCGACGCCCTCGGCCCGCCACTCCCAGGCGCGGACGCGCCATTGCCCGCTTTCGCCAGGCAGGGCTACCACGGTGCCAGGGCGGATCGCCGGATCGAGCTGCGTCACCCGCCAGGCGAGGGTATGACGCGCCCAGGCGCGGCGCCGGGCGGCGGCATCGACCAACCGCCGGGCGGCGGGTGCGGCAATTGTCGCCGGCAGTTCCAGCACGCGCGGCTGGCCAAGTGCGGGCGGGCCGTTGGCGCGCTGGACGCCGGGCTGGTAATCGCGGTCGGGATCGTAATGACGCAGGACGCTGAGCGGTGCCTCGCCGCCCAGCGCGCGGTTGCGGGCAAAGCCGGCCTTGCCGCCAAAGTCATCGCTGGCACTGGCAATGGCCGGTTCGGGCAGCACCAGTGGGGCACCCTGGCTGCGCTCTGGCCGGATCGTCAGCTGTGCATCACAGGCATCGCAGTCGAGCGGATAGACCGGATCGAGCAGGGTCAGCAGATCGGCGGGCGAGCCTTCGATCGTCAATCCATCAAGACCGTCCAGCGCCACTTCGGCATCGCAGTCCGGCACCACCGGATCGAGCATCGCCTGCAGTGAAAGCGGCGCGGAATCGGCAAAGATTTCAAAGCTAAGCGCCGGAATGCGATTGCCGTATTCGGCCAGCTGCAAATCCTCGAACACGACATAGGCGAGGCCGCGATAGGCCGGGCAGGCCCCGCCTTCGGCCGCAGCCAGCAGCGGGTCGGCCGGCTGATCGCCATGGCCGGTATGGACTCGCATGGTCCCGCCGATCTTTAGGTCTCCTGCCGCCCCGCGCAACAGCTTACCATCGGCCCAGATCCGGCCAATCCCCTCGATCGGGCGGCTGGAAACCGCAACGGCGAAGGAGGCGGAATAGGTATAGCTGATGGTCGCCGGGCGGCCCTTGCCATTGCCCTGACGGTTCCTGGCTTCGACCAGGTCGGTCGCCCAGATCACCTGGCCGCCAGTCCGCACCCGGCCATGCTGACGCGGGACGGTCAGGCCATAGCTGGAAGCCGACAACGTCAGCTCGGTCAGGCGCGGCCCTTCGCGGGCGGCCGGCTTGAACAGCAAGGCATCGATCTGCCGCCCGGCCAAAGCCCCGATCGAGCCGCCCAGCGGTCCGCCCAGCAGGCTGCCGATTGCGCTGAAGACAAGCGTTGCCATGCGATCATACCTTTATGCTTGAGATAAGGCGCCACTGACCCAGGATGGGGCCGGCTGGCAGCACCGATTGATGGACGACCCGGCGCAGCCCGGCATGGGCATGGATCCAGCCGCCACCTGCGGCCGCGATTGCGAGGTGAATCTGGTCCAGACCGGGCTGGAGCAGCACAACATCGCCTGGCTCAAGAGCGCCGGTCACGGCTACGAAACCCAGCGCTGTCGGATCGGGCATCCACCCTGCAAGCTTGCGCAGCCGCAGCGGATAGCCGGTCGGCAGTGCAATCGGCCGGCCGATCCGGTCCAGCGCAGCGGCCAGCAGGCCAATGCAGTCGAGCCCGGTGGCCGGATCGCGGCCATGCAGTCGCCACGGGCTGCCAACCAGCCGCGCGGCGGAGCGGGCCAGATCCTCGCCGGTCACTGCGCCGGGCTGGCGTAGCGCGCCAGTTGATCGTTGCCGGGCAGGAACGGTTCGCCCTGGAAGTTGATTGCATTGCCGAAGCGCGCGGCGCAGGTCGCTAGCGTGCGGTCGCAGCCCTCGCGCGCCAGGGCGGCAGTCCCGGCCGGAATGGCGCGGTCGAGCGGCCGGTCGAGCACGAGGCCGTCCGGCCCCGGCGCGATGATCCCGGCGCTCTGGCCGGCGTAGGGCCCGTCGAGCCAGCGCAGCGTACCGCCGGACAGCAGGCTCAGCGGCACGGGCGCAGTCACTGTAACCGCATTGGCCACCTGGTTGTGCGCCGTGATGTGCACCGCATGGGTAAAGCGCGCCGGCGAAAGCGTGCAACCGGGTCCACAGAAGGCGGCGCGGCAGGTCGGACTGGTGCGCGGCACCGGATCGAACAGCAGTTCGGCCTTGCGCGATTGCAGCACGGCGGTGAACCGCCCGGCTTCCTCAGCGATACTCCCCACGCTGCCGCGATAGAGCACGTGGCTCTCCAGGCTCTCCCAATCGACCAGCCCGATGAGGACGCTTGCGCCGTCAAACCGGCCCAATGCCAGGTCCTCGGCGCTCAGCGCATCGTGGCTGAGCGCGCCCTCGACCTCGGCGCTATCAGCTTCCAGATCGGCGCTGCGGCGGATCGCGGAAGGGACCATGCCCGGCGTGGCGCGGTGACTGATCCCCTCGAACCACAGGTCGCGGTCATGCGCGGTAAAGCCGAGCGCCACCCCGTCGCGGCGCAGGATCCGCCAGAACGGCGCCACCGTTTCAAGCGGGCTGTCGAACCAGACCCGGCTCACTGGCTGTCCTCGCGTAGCTCGACGATCGGCACCGAGGGCGCTTCGCCCGCCGCAAAGTCGGCCCCGGCGATCTCCAGCCGGTCTTCGGCAAAGCGCACCGGCACGTCAAAGCGGAAGCCTGCGCGCACCACTGCGCCCGTGGCCGGCGGCTGGGCAAAGCTGATCACGCCGCCTGCCGCCAGGGTCCAGCCAGTCGCGGCCGCACCGTTGATGCTGACCGTAACACTCGCTTCCTCGGGCCGGGTGATCCGCCGGACCTGCTCGGCCTCGCCGCTGCCATAGCGCTTGACCAGCGGGAAGCTGGAGCGGAGCCCGTCGCCGATGCCGAGCAGCTGGTCGGTCGCAGCCGGCACGCCGGTCATTGCGTTGGAGCTGAAGTCGGTCGGGTCGCGCAGGCGAAACCCGCGCGCCGCGCCGCGCCGGGCGCGGAAGAAGGACAGCAGCACGCCCAGCTCTGCCTCGGAGCGGATGCCCGGACCGACATCGAAGCGCAGCCGTGCGTCGGACCACAGGCTGTTGCGGCGCTCATAGCCCGACGCGGTCGTGGCGACGCTGGTCGAGAATTCCGGAACCACCGTGGCATCGCGGCCAAGCGCGAGCGGATAGGCAATGTCATCGAAGGGCAGCATGGCATCCTCGTCGCTGGAAGGGGGCAGGCGGGTGAAGCCGTCGCGGCAGATCTGCGGCATGGCCCAGACGAACCGCTCGTGGGCCTCGCGCTCGGCCGCTTCGTCGAGCCCGGCATCGATCAGGCGCCATTGCTCGCGCTGCTCGGGCAAGAGGACGAAGCCGGCGAGATAGTCGGTTTGCGCGGGCGGATAGCCTAGCCGGCTTTCCGCCAGGGCGTACCCAGCGCGGCGGGCGGCATCAGCCCCAGCAGTCAGCCAGTCATAGTCCTCGATCTGCAGCCGGTCGAAGGCCGGGCTGGCCCAGCCGAGCGGCAGATTGGCGCGGCGCGCTTCGGGCGTGGCGGGATCGAGGACGGTCGGCAGGAAGGGCAGCAGCAGGACCTCGGCCGTGCCTGGGCTGGCGGCAGTCCGCACCGCATCGCGCAAGGCCAGCGTCGAGCTGGCGAGCAAGGCGCCGGCCTGATTGAGCAGCGCTTTCTGGGCTGCGCTCAGATTAGCGCGCAGGTCCGCGATCACCACCGGATTGCCGCCGAAGGCCACCTTGGCAGCATCGTCGTAGAGGCAGGGGCGGCCATCGGCCATGACCCACCACCACGGCTCACCGACCTGAAACCGGACTGGCAGGCCCGCTGCTTTCATCATCCCGGTAAAAGCTGCGCCCACGCCTTGTAGCCAGGCCATGGCCGGGGCGCTGGCGGGCGAAAGCAGGGCCGATGGCGGCACCCAGCCGGTCCGGGCCGGATCGCCATTGCTGGCGCGTTGCTGCCAGGTCGCCGGGCAGTACTGCGCGAACAATTCGTAGGACAGCGAGAGAATCGGGCTGAACCCTGCCGCCTTGGCCAGGGCCAGCCATTCGGCATGCCAGGCCCGCGCTGGGGTGCAGAGCGGGTCGCCGCTGGTTATCACCTGCGGGTCCGCCCCGCTCATGGAGAGCCGCATGAAGTGGCTCATACCCAGATAGTGCAGCAGGCTGCCGCGATAGCCGAGCTGGCGCGCGGTGCGGATCAAGCGGGCCGGGGCCTGATTGTAGGCATCGTCATAACCGCTCGCCATGGCGATCCCGTGCGGCGGCACGATCACATCACCGATCTCGAGCATGGCCCGCGCGCCATCGCAGCGGATCGCCGAAAGTTCGGCCCAGCCTTCGACTGGCGCTGGCAGGGCGGTCGTGCTGCCGGGCACATGACCCGGCGGGGTGAGCGAAATGAACATCCGCTCGATCGCGGCGGGATGGACCGGATCGCCATTGCCCTCCCACCCGGCATTGAGCGCGGAAAAGGGCAGGGTGACCTGCGCGTCTTCGGGCGTGCCGGTGGCATAGGCCCAGAGCCGGACGAACCAGGTCTGCGCGGCTCCAGCCGCATCTTTGCCCTCGATCGTCAGGGTCGGACCGTTGACCGCGTCAAGCGCGATCAGCCCGCCCGAACGCCAGCGGAATGACAGCGTGGTGCGCGAATAATCGCGGTCGGTCGCATAGCTTAGCAGCGGGTGGTCCCAGCGGTCAGTGCTGTCCCAGATCAGGCCCGCCAGGTCGCCTTGCGTCAAAAAGGCGCAGTCCACTCGCAGTGCATCGGCCGCCGGGGTGGTCAGCGCCGCCATCATCGGGCGCGGGAAATCGACGGTCCAGAAGCGCGGATCGAAGCGCTGGATCCAGTCGCTATCCTGCCCTTCGCGCTTTGTGGCGAGCCAGAAAGCCATCGATCTAGTCCTTTCAGAGCTCGCTCAGCGCGCGGCGCTCGCGACCTGGCGGCTGGAGCGTTGCAGGGCCTGCGGGGCGGAAGTGCCTTGCGGGGCGGCAATGGTGATGGCGACGCGGACATCGCGGCCGCGCGTCGGAATGCCAGCCTCCACCCGTCCGGCGCTGGTCGGCACGAACAGTTCGGGCCCGCGCTCACCCACGACATAGCCGCGGCCAGGGCTGACCGGACCGCCAGTGGCGCGGCCGGGCAGGCCGAACAGCGAGCCGATCAGGCCGCCCAGGTTCATCAGTCCGCCCTGGCCGCCGCCCCCGCCGCCGAATGAGCCGAACAGCGAATCGATCGCCGAGGCAGCGATCTGGTCAAGCACGCCCAGCGCAACGCGGCGCAGGTCTTCGAAGCCCAAGCTGCCTTTGCGGATTGCGCCGAGCAGGCCGCGTTCCAGCACGTCGCCGGCGCGGCCAAACCCGTCGAGCAAGGTGCCTTCGAAGCTGCCGCGCATGGCGGCCATATCGGCGGCAAAGCCCTGGGTGTTGGCGCGGACATCCACCACCAGGCTGTCAACAGGATCGGTCATGGTCGCGCTCCATCAGCGAATCGAATGTGGCCCGGTCCAGCGGGCGGGCGGCGGCATCGGGCGGGCCAAGCACGGCGACCACTTCGGCCGGGGTGGCACGCCAGAACTCGTCCGGCCGCCAGCCCAGCAGACGGGCCATGTGTCCGGCCAGCAATTGGGCCGAGCGGCCAAAGCTGTCGGTCATGCCGGGTCCGCGCGGCCCTGCAGGACCTGGGCGAGCAGGCCGCGCAGCGGCTTGGTGGCGCGGGCGAGGCCGGCGGTGACCAGCGCCTCTGCAAAGGCATCGCGCTCCAGCCCCTCGCGGCTGGACAGGCAGTGCCAGTAAAGCGCGGCCAGTTCGGTGAGGCGCAGCGCGCCCGCTGCTGCGCGCTCGACCAGCGTGAACAGCGGACCCAACTCTTCTTCGGCGGCGACCAGTGCGGCGAAGCTGGGGCGCAGGACATGGTCCTGTCCGTCCAGCTCCAGCAAGGCCTCGCCGCGCCATTGGTTCGCTTGCGCGTTGGCGCCGTGGCTCATGCCGGCGTCACCGGGCCGGAGCTTTCAAGTGCGAGCGTGTAATTGCGCTCGCCATTGAAATCGCCAGCATAGTCGAGCCGCTGGACCAGGAACTTTCCCTGCAGCTTTTCGCCGCCTTCGAAGCTCAGTTCGTAGTCGTCGATCGTGCCGGACATGGCATTAGCACGGACCTGGGCCTCGGCCGCGGAGCCGAGGAAGATCCCCGCAGCGCTGACCGAGACCGATCGCACGCCCGCGCCGGAAAGCAGTTCGCGCCAGCCGCCGCTTTCCTTGCTGGTGATCACGACGGTATCGCCGGTGATCGACAGCTGGGTGGTGCGGAGACCCGCAACGGTGCGGTAAACGGCGGGGGTCGCGCCATCGGAAATCTTGAGCAGGAAAGCGCTGCCTTTCTGGGCGGTCATAGGGTTTCTCCTTGTTTGGGTGCGCCCATGACATCCGTCATGGGCCGGTGATGCGATCCGAGGTCAGTCGGACAAGACTCGGAAACGGTATTCGAGCAGGATGGCGCGGGTATTGGCGGGGCGCTGTTCGGCGCGGGCGCGCAGGAACTGGGTGGTGACGACGCGAAAGCCGGTCTGGGCGGCAGGCAGGGCGGCGATGCGGCTCTCGATTGCCGCGACCAGCGTGGCCGCCGTATCGGGTCGATCGCCCCGGCAATGCAGCTCCAGCGCGACGCGGACCTCGCGGCCCGCTTGTTCCTTGGTGCTCCAGTCGGCACTGGCGCTGGCGGCGATTGCCAGCCAGGGCGTGGCCGTGCGGCTGGGTGCTTCCTCGACCACGGCATTGAGAGTTCCCGCCAGCGCCGGATCGGCAGCCAGCCAGACGATCAGCGCGGCGCGCAGCGGCACTTCCATCAGCGTGATCCTTTCGTGAACAGCGGCCAGACCAGCCGGGCGGAGCGCCAGCGGCGCGCGGAATCGCGCCGCGCCAAAGCCAGCTCCTCCGCGCGCGCTTCAGCGAGGCGGGTGGCGGCGGTTTCGAGCGCCGCGAACAGGCGGTCGAGCGCCATCAGGCGAGCTTCATCCGCCGCCACGACCGCCACAGCGCGGCAACGGCGGCGGGTGGCAGAGCAGCGGCCAGACCATCGCTTTCGCGGGCCCGGTACTGGCTGGCGGCGAGGCGCAGAATGCCGTGGCGCAGCGCGTCGGGCAGGGCGGTCCAGCTGGCGGCGAGCCCGGCGGTGTAGCGCACGGCCACCCGCCCGGCCGCACCGGGGCTGATCACCCGCACCCGGCCCGCGCCATCGGCGGTCAGGTCGATCGCATAGGCGTCGACCGCCAGGGCAAAGCGCGCACCCTCGGCCGGGATGCCCTGGACCTGGGTAAGCGCTTGGACCGGGCGCGTGGTAAGGACTTGCCAGCCCGACTGGACCGGCAGCACTTCCTCGCAGGTCTGCTCCAGCGGCATCAGGCCGGTGAAGTCTTCGCAGTGCTCGATCGCGGCGCGCAGCAGCGCGGTGAGCTGGGTGTCATCGGCGGGGTTGGAGATCTCCAGCCAGTCCTTGAGTTCAGTCAGCGCCGCCGGGGCCAGCGCATAGGGCGTGATAATGGCCCGCTTCATGGGCGGTCTCCGTCTGGGAGGAAAAAGGGTGCACCCGCGCCGGGGAGAGGGGCGCGGCGCGGGTGCGGGCGGGCGAGCCGGGGAAGGGGCTCGCCCGCCAGTCCGGTTACAGGCTGATCCGCAGCAGCTTGATCGCGTCGCTGTCCAGCACCTGCCCGCCCACGCGCTTGGTGGCGTAGAAGTTGACGTAGGGCTTGTTGGTGAAGGGATCGCGCAGGATCGTGGTCGTGCGACGTTCGGCGATCAGGTAGCCGTTCTTGAAGTTGCCGAGCGCGATCGGGAAGGCGTTGGCGGCGATATCCGGCATGTCCTCGGCCTCGACCACCGGATAGCCCAGCAGGCGCGAAGGCTGGCCTTCGAGCACACCCGGCTGCCACAGGAAGGTGCCATCGGCCGCCTTGAACTTGCGGACCGCGGCCATGGTCTTGGAGTTCATGACGAAAGCCGCGCCCTGGCGGTGGCCGGACTTAAGCGCATGGACCATGTCGATCAGCTTCATTTCCGGGGCCGTATCGAACCCGCTGGCATTGCCGCTGACGATATGTTGCAGCGTGCCGAAGGGGCGGGTGGCATCCGCCGTCAGCGCGGTCGGCGCCTGGAGGAAGCCGCGCGGCTGGTTGGTGCCGTTGCCGTTGACGAAAGCCAGGCCCTCGGCCCGTGCGAACTCGGTCGCGATCTCGTTCGCCAGCCAGCCTTCGAGGTTGAAGGCGGCATCGTCGATCATCGCCTGGCTCGCCGCCGGATTGGCATAGAGCTCGCCCATCGGCGGGATGATTTCGTTGAACTTGGGCGTGGTCGTTTCCGGCCGAGCGGCGGTTTCGCTGACCCAGCCCGAGGCCGTGCCGCTGGAGGTGACGAGCTTGCGGTAACCCGCGGTGCCGACCTGGACCACCTGCGCGATCGAACGGATCGGGCTGATGGTCTTGAGTTGGGCCGCGATCATCGCATCGATCTCACGCGGGACGGCAAAGCCGCCATCGGCGGCAACGGTACCGGTCACGGCCTTCAATTCGGTCTCGCGGCCCTGGCGCAGGTAGCCATCGACGAACCCCTTGAGCTCCGGGCTGGCCATGCCGGCACCCGAGAGCGCCGGACGGGCAGCGGCGCGGCTGACTTTTTCGAGCCGGCTCTTCACTTCATCAACATCGCCGCGCAGTTCGCCCAGCGCGGCCTCGGCGGCATCCTGCCGGGCGACGAGATCGAACGAGGCATCCAGCGGATCGGGGGTGACTTCAACATCCATGGGGCACTTACCTTTCATTTGAAAATCCTCCCCGGCACGGGGAGGGGGACCACCGCAGGTGGTGGAGGGGCACAGGCGAGGGATCAGAACGTCGAGGGGTGCGCTTTGCCGCGCCTGCCCCTCCACCATGCTGCGCATGGTCCCCCTCCCCCACGGGGGAGGAATTCTTGAGCAGATGCACCCGCGCGCCGTGCTGCATCGGGTGAGTGACCAGGCTGACCTCGAACAGATCAACCTCGGTCAGCTCGCGCCCTTCGGCCGTGCGGGTGAAATCGCGGGCGCGGTAGCCGAAGGACAGGCCGGTCACCCGGCCCGCCTTGAGCGCGGCAGCGGCCCCGCCATCGGGGTTGTCGATCGAGGCGACCACACGCAGCCCGCGTTCATCCTCGCCCACTTGCTCGATCCAGCCGATCCGCTGGTCGGGGTGGTGCTGCCAGAACAGCGGCAGCGGTTCGGCGCGTTCCTTGAGCGTGCGGGCAAAGGCGCCGCGGCGGATCGTGTCGCGCCCGGCATCGCGCCGGTCGAACAGGGCGGCGTAACCGGCAAAGCGCATCATTTCAGCAGCCCCGTCGCGCCGAGCTTGAAGGCAATCCCGATCAGCACCAGCGCCAGGCAGCCGCGCACCGCCCAGCCGACCGCGGCCTTCCAGGCGCTGGTCTTGGCATCGCGCCAGGCCTGCAGCAGCTCGCGCAGTTCGCTGAGGTCATTGTGGGCATTGGCATCGTCGAGGCCCATCCGGGCCAGCACGCGCTCGGCCCCCAGCTCGCTTGCCTCCTCGATCACCGCGCGCAGTGTGACGAGGTCCGCGCCTTCATCCGCCGCCTGGGCGAGCAGGCGGGCCAGCATCTCGTCACGGTTCATGGTTTGTTCTCCGAAACGGCGAGGCCCAGCATGGCGCGCTTTTCGTCGGCCGAGAGGAAGTCGGCAGCGCTGACCTGGCTCCACAGGCGCTCGCGGTCTTCGGCGAGGGCCGGGACCCGATCGAGATCGATTGCCAGCGCGGCCTGGGGGAACCACGTTTCCAGCCCCTCGCCGATCGCCGAGAGGATCTTGCTCGCCAGCGGCAGCAGGGTCAGCCGCCACAGCGCGCGATTGGCCTCGCGGTATTTGGCATAGGTCGCGTCCCCGGGCAGACCGAGCAGCATCGGCGGCACGCCAAAGGCCAGGGCGATGTCACGCGCGGCGGCGGCCTTGAGCCCGGCAAAGTCCATGTCGGCGGGGGAAAGGCTGAGCGCCTGCCATTTTAGCCCGCCTTCTAGCAGCAGCGGCCGCCCGGCATTGGCCATGCCCGAATAGGCGGCGCTGAGTTCGCTCTTCAGTCGCTCGAACTGATCGGCACTGAGGCCGCCCCCGTCGCCTGGATCATAGACCAGCGCGCCCGATGGCCGCGCCGCGTTCTCCAGCAGCGCGCGGTTCCAGTCCGATGCGGCATTGTGCACGGCCACGGCCTGATCGGCGGCGGCCAGGCAGCCGGCGCCATAGTGATCATCGCCCGGATGGAAATGGCGGATGTGGATCAGGTTGGGGCTGGCATCCTCGTCCAGCACCGGAATCGTCAGGCTTCGCTCACCCACGCGGTAGGCATAGGCGGCGGGCCAGCCATCCTCGCCCGCGATCACCGAAACTCGCTCGGGCCGCAGCGCGAACAGCTCGGCTGGGCGGCCCGTGCCGTCCTTGACCACCTGAACATAGGCATTGCCATGGAGCAGCAGCTGCGCGGCCAGCGTTTCCAGCAGGGCTTGCCCGGCCGAAGTCGCGCGGACCAGCGCGGCCAGCCGCTCGTCAGTCGGCAGTAAGGGCGCCCCGCCAATCCCCTCGGCCACCAGCCGCACCGCGCGCTGCGCCACCGGATTGTCGACATAGGCCCGCTTGACCGCGCCATTGTACTCAAACGGCGCCCGCGCCGAGCCCTCGGCAAACAACCAGGGCGAAGTGAAAGTGCGCGCCAACGGCACGCGCGCCGACGCGCCGCCCTTGAAGGCGGCGGCCAGGGTCTGAAGGAAGGACATGGAGGGGCCTTTCGAAGCAGAGCCGCGAACCACCTTCTCAATTTACTGTTGACAGGAGTAAAAGGAGTAAAGTAGAGAAATCGGCATTAAGGAGAAGAATGATGGAAACGACCACAATCGAAATCGACTTTGAAGTTTACAAGCTCATCGAGGCAGAGCGTCGGAGCTTCAGTGAGAAGCCGCTGGCTGCATTGAGGCGGTTGCTGAAGCTGCCGGAAACCGACCCAAGTTCGGTGTTGACGGACCCAGCAGCTTCTAATGGGAGGCCTTGGTCTGACGACGGTGTCGTTGTGCCGCATGGCTCACGTGCCCGCATGGAATACGGTCGCGGAAGCCAGCGCTACGAGGGTACGTTCCTGGATGGGGCGCTTGTCGTTAACGGGACTAAGTTCAACTCGCTCTCCGAGGCTGCAAGCGCGCTCGCGAAAACTAAGGATGGCCGTAGCACCAGTCTGAATGGCTGGAACTATTGGGAGGTCCAGTTTCCGGGCTCCGACCGGTGGGATTTGATGGAGCATCTTCGTCGTCGCGCTCACGGCAAGGCAATCTTCTAAACTTGGCGTCACCCCAGCCAAACCCTAGGCTGCACCTTCGCCCGCAACGCCAGCTCCGTCAGCGCCCAGACCAGCGCATCGGCGCGATCGGGCGACCGACCCGGGCCGTTGTAGCTGCCGCCCGCAATAAGCCCGCAGAGCTGGTCTTCCAGCGCCGGGAACTGCCCGGCGTGGCGAACTCGGCCAGCCTCATACAGCGCGGCGACCGGTTCGGCGCGGGCGACTTTGCCCTTGCTGGCGTGGACCAGGCGGAGCGGCAGGGTCACTTCGGCCGCGCGCAGGACAGATTCGACCATCGCGCCGCCCTGATTGGCTTCGGCGACCACCCGGTCGGCGGACCAGGCGGCGGCGGTCCTGGCAACGGCGCGGGCCCATTGTTCGGGGCTGGCCTTGGCAACCGAGGCATCGGCCAGCACCCAGGCGAGGCCATCCTCGCCCAGCGCGCAAACCACGATGCCGCATTCATCCCCACCCGCCGAGGCGGGTGGATCGACTGCCACGACCGTGCGGACGGCAGGGCTGGAGGCCGCCGGTTCGCGGGCTGCCTCCAGCAGAGCGCGGGTCCACAGCGCGCCGTCGAGATCTTCGAGCAACTCGCCATCAAGCTCCTGCCGGCCGAGCGCGGACTTGCCGTATAACTTGCGGATGCCGGACACGAACCGGGCCGGCAGGTTGTCGCGGTTGGCCTCGGTACTGCCGTGGCAGACTGCCAGGGTGGCGGGATCGCTGGCCAGCATCCGTTTGAGCAGCGGCACGGCGCGCGGCGTGGTCGTGGCCAGCGCGCGCGGCTGCTCACCCAGGCGCAGGCCGAACAGCAGGTTGTCCCAGGTG
Organism: Novosphingobium sp.; assembly: GCA_015657645.1. Lineage (GTDB taxonomy): Bacteria > Pseudomonadota > Alphaproteobacteria > Sphingomonadales > Sphingomonadaceae > Novosphingobium. The sequence goes on along the minus strand of JACDQK010000058.1, from coordinate 7,599 downwards.
CGTTCCGCCCGGGCCGAGGCATTATCCCACTTGGCGACCTCGTCACACCAGGAGTGGCTGTGTTGGGGCCCGCGCAGCGATTCAGGTTCGCCCGCCGAATAGAGCGTGGCCATGGCGCCAGTGGGCCAGACCAGCCGGCGAAGCGAGGGTTCGAACTGCGGGCGCTGGCCCGGCAAGCCGATGGAAAGCAGTCCGCTTTCGCCTTCGACCATCACCGAGCGCACTTCGCCCAGCGAGGCCCCGACCAGCGCAATGCGCGCCGCGGGATCGCGTTCGGCAATGTCACGGATCCATTCGGCCCCGGCGCGGGTCTTGCCGAAACCGCGCCCGGCCAGGATCAGCCACAGCTGCCAGTCACCCGGCGGGGGCAATTGCGCCGCGCGGGCCCACAGCGGCCAGACATGATTGAATTCCTCCCGCTCTTCGAATGACAGGCGGCGCAGCCAGGCGAGGCGCTTGGCCTCGGGCTGCGCCATCAGGTGGTCGATCTGCGCCTGGTCGGTCATTCGTCCGCGGCGGCGATGCGGCGCTGGCGCATCTTCTCCAGCTTGGCGTTGATCGACTGGACGATCGCATCGGATTCCTCGCGGGTCCGCACCGCACGGTGCCGGGCGGTGGCATCGCGGTGTGCGGCCAGCAGCCGCAGCGCCGTGGCATTGTCATAGGTCCGCACGCCGCGCTTGGCCCCGGCGGCGGGCTTGACCTCGCCCTCGCGCAGGCGGCGCAGCAGGTCCATTTCAAGCAGGTCGTACCCTTCGCACAGCGCCTGGGCCCAGGCCCGGTTGAACTCGGCCGACTGGCGACGCGCTTCATAGGCGGTGCTGGTGCAGACGCCGGCCTTGCGGGCGGCGGCGCTGACGTTTGATGTGGCCGCCAGTTCGGCCAGGAAAAGGCGCGACCAGTCGGTCAGGCGGAGCTTGCGCAGCGGCGCAGGCCCGGACTTGGGCTTATCCGGCATGGCTTGGTCCTGTGATGGGGGCGAGGTGGCCGGTGCCGGTGGCGGCGAATCGGTCTATCGCGATGTTCCCAATATGTACCGAAACAGCGTTACAATGTCAAGCACAAAGAACCGATATGGTTATAGACGAGCGGAGCTTGCCGCTTAGCCTCCGTCCCCCTAAACCCGCAGCCGGAGGGGGAATCCAATGCTGCGCCGTCTGTACGACTGGACCATGGCGAAGGCCGCGCATCCGCACGCCGAATGGTGGCTGGCGCTGTTCGCCTTTGTCGAGGCAAGCTTTTTCCCGATCCCGCCGCATCCGCTGCTGGGGCTGATGTGCCTGGCCGAGCCGAAAAAGGCGATCCGGTTCGCCATGATCGCGACCTTCGCCTCGGTGCTCGGCGGGCTGCTCGGTTATGGGATCGGCTATGCGCTTTACGACACCGTCGGCACGCAGATGCTCGCCCTGCTCGGCTTGTCCGAAAGCTTCCCCAAGGCAGCCTGCTATCTGCGTGAATTCGGCGCGGAGATCATCATGATCAAGGGGGCGACCCCGATCCCGTTCAAGCTGCTGACCATCACCGCCGGGTTCATTGCCATGCCGCTGGTGCCCTTCATCCTGGCCAGCATCGTCAGCCGCTCGATCAGCTTCATGATCGTGGGCGTGCTGTTCCGGATGTTCGGGGCGCCGATCAAGGCCTTCATCGACAAGTACCTGGGCCTTGCCACCGCCGGATTCGTAGCCGTTGTGGTGGGGGGCTTCATCGCGGTAGCCTACCTTGGCGGCGATGCCAGCGAATCGAGCGCCAAGTGCGCCGCAGTCGGAGCGATCAAGTAATGAGCCAGCCGCGCATTCACCTTTACCACTGCGCCGATGCGCGCTCGTTCCGCGCACTCTGGGCGCTGGAGGAACTGGGTCTGCCTTACGAGCTGACGCTGATGCCGTTCCCGCCGCGCGCCCGCTTTGAAGGCTACCGCGACGTCAATCCCTTGGGCACGGTTCCGGCCTGCTTGATTGACGGCCAGCTGATGACCGAAAGCGCCGCGATCCCGCACGTGCTGGCGACCCGCTTCGGCCCGTCCGATCTGGCGCTGGCGCCCGACGAGCCGGACTATCCCAGCTACATGAACTTCCTAGTAATGGGCGAGGCGACGCTCACTTTCCCGCAGACGATCCATCTGCGTTACACCCGGCTCGAACCCGGCCGCTGCCTCGAAGCGGCGGCGGACTATGCCCAGTGGTTCGGCGCACGGCTCCACAATGCGCTGAAGCTGATGGGCCCGGAATTCGCCTGCGCCGGGCGCTTTACCATGGCCGATGTCTCGCTGGGCTATGCGGTGATGCTGGCGCTGTCGATTGGCCTTGAAGAACAGGTCCCCGAACCGGCCCTGGCCTATCTCGACCGGCTCAGCCGCCGCCCGGCCTTCCAGCGCGCCAAGGACAAGCAGAAACGATGAGCCGCCTCACCGCCCTCGCGCTCGCCGCCGCGCTGCTGACCACACCGGCGCTGGCCCAGGATCTGCCCGCGGGCCTGCCGCCGCTGGGCGCGGCCAAGGCCTGCAAGCCGCCCAAGGACACGGTCGGCGGTCCCAATGATGCCGAGGCCAAGGCGCTCGCCAAGGGCCTGCTCCCGGCCTGGACCGGGACCGAGACCAAGCCGCAGCAATTGGCCAAGCGGATGCAGGCGCTGCAAGTGCCGGGCGTCAGCGTCGCGGTGATCCGTGGCGGCAAGATCGTGCTGGCCCGCGGCTGGGGCATCGCCGACATGGGCACTTGCGCCCCGGTCACCGGTGACACGCTGTTCCAGGCTGCTTCGTTCAGCAAGGTCGTCACCGCCACGCTCGCGATGCAGGCGGTCAGCGCGAACAAGCATCCGCTCGATGCCGATATCAACTGGGCACTGGCCCGCTGGCAGCTGCCGGGGAGCCCCGCCTATCCCAAGGAACGGGCGACGTTGCGGCGCTTGCTCTCGCACTCAGCCGGGGTCTCCAATCCGGATTCGACCGGCTATCCGCCCAGCGCTGCCGGACCGTCGCTGCTGGCGATCCTGACTGGCCAGGGCGTCAAAGGCCAGCCGGTCCGCGTCACCGGCAAGCCGGGGACCTGGGACTATTCCAACGGCGGCTACCTGGTGGTCCAGGCCGCGCTCGAGGACATGACCGGCGAGCCCTTCGCCGCGCTGGCCCAGCGCGATGTGTTGCAACGCGCCGGGATGACCCGCTCGACCTTTGCCCAGCCGCCGGCCTCGCCGCTGCTCGAGGCGACGGCTGCGGGCCATCATTTGGGCAAACCCTTTGCCGACCGGTTCTACAACGTGTCCGAGCTGGCGGCTGGCGGCATGTGGTCCACCCCGTCCGACGTCGCCCGCCTGCTGATCGCGCTGCGCGCCAGTTACAACGGCAGCGACCAGAGTCTGCTGCCGCAAGCTGCCGCCCGCGAGATGGCCAAGGTGCAGGCCGGGAGCTGGGGCCTCGGCCTCGCGCTCAAGGGGCAGGGGCCAAGCTTCAGCTTTGGGCATGACGGCACCCGCTGGGGCATGTTCACCCGTGCCTTCATCCACGCCGAAAGCGGCGACGGGATCGTGGTCATGGCCAATGACTTCCGCGGCTTCGAGCTGGCCGACGAGGTCATCCGCGCCGCCGCCCAGCGCTATGGCTGGAGCGCGCGCGCACCGCGCGCTCTGGCAAGTCTGCCCGCCGATACGCCGCTCTACCTGCGCGGGACGATGAACGGCTGGGGCACCAGCCTGCCGCTGCGCCGCGAAGGTGCTCGCTATGTAGCCGAGGTGCAGCTTCCCGCCGGACGCCACCAGTTCAAGCTGGCGACGGCGGATTGGGACCTGCTCGCGCTGGGCCAGGCCGATAACGCAGCGCTCAAGCCCGGCGGTGGTACCCTGCGGCTGGGCGCCCCGGGCGATGATATCACTTTTGCGACTGACCGGGCGGCCAGCTGGTCGATCGTGCTCGACAAGCTGGAAACCGGCCGACCGCGCCTGACGATCGCGCCGCGCTGAACTCGGCGATTGTCTAATCGCACCAATGGGCTATCCCCGAGGCATTCGGGGAGGATCGATCCGTGAAGCACATGATCTGCACCGCCGCGCTGCTGCTGACCGCACCAGCGCTGGCCAATGACAAGCAGGACTTTTCCGACTGCGACGGGCGGATCCACCCCGGCAAGCAGGACGACGGCATGCGCGGCGAGGCGAGCGTTTCGCGCTTCGACAACTTCGGGCTGGGCGCGCGGCTTAGTCCGGCACTGCTGGGCGCGGTGCGCGGGATCATGGCCGACAACGGCCGAGTGGCTGCCTGCACCCGCGCCTTGGCCAGCCCGCGCCTGCTGCCGACTCAGGTGCTGCGCAAGGCGCACCTGCTGCGCGCTCGCGGCGCATCCCATCTGCAGAGCGGGAAGGTCGATCTGGCGCTGCTCGATCTTGATGCCGCCGAAGCCGCGCTGGCCGATCGCGCCGCCGATCCGTTCTACCAGCGCAGCATGGGGGCCTCGCTCAAGCTGCTGCGGGCGATTGCGCTGGCCCAGCAGGAAAAGTGGGATGAGGCCGTCAATCTGGCCGCGGCGGCGCGCGATGTGCGGCCCTATTCGCTGCGGTTGCAGAACGTCTCGGCGGCGATCCTTGCCGCCGCGCCGCAGACCGCTGGCGCCGCCTCGCCGTGGGGCGAAATCCTCCGGCTCGACCCGGAAATGGGCCACCGCGCGCTGCAGGACGAAGCCCGGCGCGGCAATCACGCGACCGTCTTGCGGCTGGCCCCGGCGGTCGACGTGAAGCTCGATTTCCCCGATCCGCAGGTGGCGCGGGCCGGGTTCTCCAGCGGCTATCCGGTCGCTGCGCTCAATGCGATGCTGTCGGGCTTTGCCATTGCCAACGCCCGCGCCGCGACAGGCGATCTTGTCGGGGCCAAACGCTTCCGCGATGCGCTGGCCGAGAAGGCGGCCGATCGCAAGGCCAAGCTTGAGGCGATCCGCGCCGCTACCCCGCCGCCCCTCACTCCAGCGCCACTTACCCCCGCTCCGGTAGCTGCAGCACCGACGCCAGCCACCCCGGCTGCGGCCAGCGCGGCTCCGGCCCCTGTCACGCCAGCGCAAGTCGCGGTGGCAACCGGCGGACCGCCGCCACCCGCGCCGCCGAGCGATCCGATCGTCTCCATGGCCGAGCAGCGACTGCGCCAGCTCGACCTGCGGATCGCGCAGATTGAAGGCCGCACGGCGGATGCCAAGGCGCTGGCGCTGTCGGGCTCGCTACCGATGGATGCTGGAACGGCGGAAGTCTTCACCGCGCTCAACGCCGCGTTGCCGGTAAAGGAGCGGCTCCCCGCCATCGACCTGACCAGCTCAACCAAGCAGGCCGAGACCGCCACGCGGTTCCAGCTGCGCAGCCTGGCCTCGCTTGCGCTGCTTGCCCCGGAAACGCCGCGCACGGTGATCGATTACAACAAGTCGCGCCCCAATATCCTGGGCGCGCTGGTCGGCGGGGCGCTGTCGATGGGTACCAGCCTGCTGGGCGGGATCGATCGCACCGATGGGTTCCGCTCGACGCCGCAGACCGACGGGACGATCAAGGTCGAGTACGTCGGCAATACCCCGTCCGAACCGCTGGTGCAGGAAATGACCCTGCTGCGCGCGGCCGAATCGGCGCGGTCAGCGGGCAAGTGGGGCTTCCTGATCGCCCGCCGGGCCGATTACACCCGTTACATGGTCACCACTCAGTACAACGTCGAGACCAGCCGCGTGCCGACCGGGCACAAGACCGAGCTATTCATCCGCTACCTCGACGAGGGCGAGGACCCGGTGCGCGGCTTCAGCGCGGTCGGCCTGATCGATGCGCTTGGCCCGCTCTACTACGAGGACAAGCCGGCCAAGCGTTAGCGCAGCAGCGGCGAATCCAACGCCAGCCGCGCCCGCGCAGCGGCGAGCGTGCGCAGCGCAACGGGATCATGCTTGCGCAGCGCCAAGGCCGCTTCGGCTTCGCGCTGCGCCCCGGCCGCATCGCCGGCCGCCAGCAAGGCCGCGGCCAGATCGCGCCGGACCGGGTACCAGAAGGCTGGCGGATCGGTGAAGTCCGAGAAGGATTCGGTCTCCTCAAGCACCGCACCTTCGCGGAAGGCTGCTGCGGCATCGGCCCAGCGCTGTTCGGCCATGGCAATCCGCCCGGTCAGCACGGCGCGCGTGATCCCCAGCATCTGCTCGGCGGCGATCGCTTCCTTGTCGGGCTTGCCGGTGGCGATGCTGGCGGGAATGGCGGCCATTTCCTGGCGCGCGGCAGCCAGATCGCCGGCCCAGACCTGGCTTTCGCCCCGGGCATAGTGCCAGGCGGCCTTGAGGTAGGGCAACTTGGGCTCCGGCAGCTCCAGCGTCGCGGCGGGATCGAACCGGGCCATGGCGAACAGCCCTGATGCGGCCAGCAGTTCCCACCACGGCTCGGCCTTGTCGCGCTGCGAGGCGGATTCGACCAGCGGCCGCGCAAGGTCGAGCCCGATCCGCGAATCCCCGGCCATCAGTGCGCCGCCCAGGCCGAAGATCACGTTATGCGCATGGTAGGGCAGGTCCCAGACCCCCTTCGGCGCGGGGAGCCCCAGCGCCTTGGCATTGTCCTTGCCGATCTGGACCGCGCGGTGGTTGGTTTCGGCGGCATCCTGGTAGCGGCCGACCCAGTAATAGGTGTGGCTGGGCATGTGTACCAGGTGGCTGGCGCGCGGGGCCAGGTCAGCCAGCCGATCGGCATAGGCTTCGGCCAGGGCCGGCTTGCCGATCACTTCGGTGGCGTGGATGTAGAAATGGATTGCCGGGGTGTGATTGGGCGCGCGGGCCAAGGCTTGTTCCAGCAAGACCACGGCCTGATCCATCAGCTTGTGGTCATAGCCGTCTTCTTCGGCAAAGCTGGCCACCATCAGTGCATCGGCCGTCAGCACTGCAATCTCGTTGTCTTCTGGAAAGCGCGCCGCGACCCCCTGCATTGCGACGGCATAGGCGCGGTCGAGCTTGGCGGTGTCCTTGCCCGGCTGGTAGCGCAGCACCAGCGCTTCGGTCAGCGCGCGTTCCTTGGGCGTCCCGTCCGCCGCAACCGTGCTCCGCGCGGCCCGTGCCCCGACCAGCAGCTTGGCCCTGGCATCGGGCTGCTTGCCGTAATTGATCGTTGGCCCATCCACGAGCGCCAGCCCCCACTGGCACATCCCGCAGGCCTGATCGAGCCGCACCGCCTGTTCCATGGCCGCAACCCCGGCGCGGTGGGCAAAGGCGGCATGCAGCTCAAGCCCGTTGGCGAAGAAAGCGGCGGCCTGCGGATTGGCTGTGCGAACTGCGAAGCCGCCATTGCCATAGCCGGGCAAGAGTTGCGGACTGCGGGGCGTCAGCAGATCATCGTGGCGGTGCGCGTCCTTGGTCGATTCCGCGGCAGGAACAGCCGGCGCATGGCTGGAATCGTGGGTATCCTGCGCCAGCGCGGCGGTGCCGGACATCAGGGTAAGGCCTAAGGCGAGGCCAATCAGACCGCCATTTGCGCCATGCCTGCCCACCATCGCCGATCCCCTGCCCTGCTTGAAAGTGCAGGCTGACAGGTAGCGCGCCGCTTGTCACCCCTGGCGGGATGGATCCGCGGCGGCCGTTACCGGCACCGTGTAGTTCAGGCCCAGCCGCCGCCGTCGGG
>JACDQK010000057.1 GCA_015657645.1 Novosphingobium sp. | reverse complement strand
TCGGCCTTCTACGCCCCGGCCGCCCTTCCGGGAATCCGCGATGGCCGGAAGCCTACCTCCAACCGACCAGAACGCGCGAATCCTGCCCCTGCGCCCGCCCTATGTCCGATGGCCAGTACGGCCTCGATGGCCTCTACGTCGGCGTGCCGGTGCTGATCGGCGCTGGCGGCGTGGAACAGGTGATCGAAATCGAACTGGACGATGCCGACAAGGCCGGCCTCCAGATCTCGGTCGACGCGGTCAAGGAACTGCTGGTGGCCTGCAAGGCGATCGACGGTAGCCTGGGATGACATCCGGAATGCTCGCCATCGTGCTCGGTTTCCTGGCAGCTTCCGCTAGCGCGGAATCCTCTGAAGTGCGCGTTCCTTCGCTAGAGAGCCTGGTTGCGAGCACTGATGCGTGCACTGGTAAAGTTTCGAGTGATGAAAAGATGCGCAAGATCTGGACCGCGGCAGGCTGGGAACCCGGAACCCAGGCCGCACGCGGAGGGATTGTGCTTTCGAGCTACCGACGCAACGATGTCCATCTGCATTTTGCCACAGCATCGATCATGAAGACCTGCTCGGTCTGGGCCAACATACCTGCCGACTACGACGTCGATGCCCTGGTTCGCGCGGTAACCGTGAAGCTGAACAAGGCACCCAAGGTCGAAGAGGCAGGCAAGCGCTACTATTTCCAAAACTACCGTAGCCTCAAGATATTGAGTCTTCTGGTCAAAGAAGACATCCGCGGACGTTACGTCGAACTTAGTGTTGTCCATTGATTAATGATCGGGAAGATAAATGAGCATCCTCATCAACAAGAACACCAAGGTCATCACCCAGGGGATGACCGGTGCCACCGGCACCTTCCACACCGAACAGGCGCTGGCCTATGGCACGCAGATGGTTGCGGGCGTGACCCCCGGCAAGGGCGGCACCACCCACGTCGGCCTGCCGCAGTATGACACCGTGCATGAAGCCAAGGCCGCGACCGGCGCGACCGCTTCGTGCATCTACGTGCCGCCGCCGGGGGCCGCCGACGCGATCCTGGAAGCGATCGACGCGGAGATGGAACTGATCGTCTGCATCACCGAGGGCATTCCAGTGCTCGACATGGTCAAGGTGAAGCGCGCCCTCTCCGGCTCCAAGTCGCGGCTGATCGGCCCGAACTGCCCCGGCGTGCTGACCCCGAATGAATGCAAGATCGGCATCATGCCCGGTTCGATCTTCAAGAAGGGCTCGGTCGGCGTCGTCAGCCGCTCGGGCACCCTCACCTATGAAGCCGTGTTCCAGACCACCAACATCGGCCTGGGCCAGACCACTGCGGTCGGCATCGGCGGCGATCCGGTCAACGGCACCAACTTCATCGACGTGCTGGAGCTGTTCCTGGCCGATGACGAAACCAAGTCGATCATCATGATCGGCGAAATCGGCGGCGATGCTGAAGAGCAGGCCGCCCAGTTCCTGATCGACGAGGCCAAGCGCGGCCGCAAGAAGCCGATGGCCGGCTTCATCGCCGGGCGCACGGCCCCTCCGGGCCGCCGCATGGGCCACGCCGGGGCGATCGTCTCGGCGGCAAGGGCGATGCGGAAAGCAAGATTGCGGCGATGGAAGCTGCCGGCATCCGCGTCTCGAACTCGCCCAGCCTCCTCGGCGAAACACTCGCCGAAGTGCTCAAGGAACTGGCCTGATCCCTAGGGGGTTGCGCGGATGCCCTTGGGCGTCCGGTCTGCAACCCCTCCTCCCCAGGATGGACCACCATGGGTAACGAATTGCACGATTTCCTGCCTGACGACCCCCAGCCGGGGCCGTCGTGGGCACGCTCGAACTGGCCGCAGGTTGGCGGCGCGGCCGAAGATGACCTGACCCAGGCGCTTGACCCCACCGCGATGCAGGTGGCGATCAGGGCGGCTGCAGCCAAGGCCGGCGCGGCGATGGACCCGCGCGCGATCGAGGAAGCTGCGGCGGATTCGATCCGGGCGATGATGCTGGTGCGCACTTACCGGGTGCGCGGCCACCTCGGTGCGGATCTCGATCCGCTGGGCCTGAGCCACCAGAACCTGCCGGCTGACCTTGACCCCGCCTATCACGGCTTTGCCGGCGCGGCGCTGGACCGCAAGGTCTACCTGGGCGGCACGCTGGGCCTCGAATGGGCCTCGGTGCGCGAGCTGGTCGATATCCTGAAGCGCAATTACTGCGGCAAGGTCGGCTTTGAATACATGCACATCGCCGACGTGGAGGAGCGCCGCTTCATCCAGGAGCGGATCGAGGGCGGTGACAAGTCGATCGACTTCACCCCGGAAGGCAAGAAGGCGATCCTGGCCGCTGTGATCCGCGGCGAGCAGTACGAAAAGTTCCTCGGCAAGAAGTACGTCGGCACCAAGCGCTTTGGCCTGGATGGCGGCGAATCGATGATCCCGGCGCTCGAAGCCGTGATCAAGTATGGCGGCAGCCGCGGCGTGCGCGAGATCGTCTATGGCATGGCCCACCGCGGCCGCCTCAACGTGCTCGCCAACGTGATGGCCAAGCCCTACCGCGTGATCTTCCACGAGTTTTCGGGCGGCACGGCCAACCCGGAAGACGTCGGCGGATCGGGCGACGTGAAGTATCACCTCGGCACCAGCACCGACCGCGAGTTTGACGGGATCAAGGTGCACATGAGCCTGGTCCCCAACCCCAGCCACCTTGAAACGGTTGACCCGGTGGTGCTCGGCAAGGTCCGCGCCCAGCAGGCGTTCCGCGATGATCTGGGCAAGGACAAGCACAAGCAGGTCCTGCCCGTGCTGATCCACGGCGACGCGGCCTTTGCCGGCCAGGGCATCGTCTGGGAATGCTTCGGCTTCTCGGGCGTGAAGGGTTACAACACCGGCGGCTGCATCCACTTCATCATCAACAACCAGATCGGCTTTACCACCAGCCCGCAGTTCTCGCGCGGCTCGCCCTATCCCTCGGACGTCGCCAAGGGCGTCCAGGCACCGGTCATCCACGTCAATGGCGATGATCCCGAAGCCGTGACCTTCGCCTGCAAGCTGGCGATCGACTATCGCCAGACCTTCGGCCGCGACATCGTGGTCGACATGTGGTGCTATCGCCGCTTCGGCCACAACGAAGGCGATGAGCCGGGCTTCACCCAGCCGCTGATGTACCAGAAGATCCGCCAGCACCCCGGCGTGGCCAGGCTCTATGCCGACCGCCTGGTCAGCCAGGGCGTGATCGACAAGGACTGGGCGGCCGAGAACGAGATGCGTTTCGTCGCCGCGCTGGAACAGGAATTCGACGCATCGAAGGGCTACAAGGCCAACGAGGCGGACTGGTTCGCCGGACGCTGGACCGGGCTCAACAAGCCGGCCGATCCGGAAACCGCCCGCCGCAACGTACCGACCGGGATCGAGCAGAAGCTGTTCGACAGCCTGGGCCGCACGCTGACCACGGTTCCCGAAGGGCTGACGATCCACAAGACGCTGGCCCGCGTGCTCGATGCCAAGCGTGAGATGTTCAGCACCGGCGCCGGGTTCGACTGGGCAACCGGCGAGGCGCTCGCTTTCGGCAGCCTCGCCTCGGAAGGCTACAACGTGCGCCTCTCGGGTCAGGATTCCGGCCGCGGCACGTTCAGCCAGCGTCACGCGGTCTGGGTCGATCAGACCGACGAGCACAAGTACGTGCCGCTTTCGACCGTACCGCACGGCAAGTTCGAAGTGCATGACAGCCCGCTCAGCGAATACGGCGTACTCGGCTTCGAATATGGCTATGCCAGCGCCGATCCGAAGACCCTGGTGCTGTGGGAAGCGCAGTTCGGCGATTTCGCCAATGGCGCGCAGATCATGATCGATCAGTACATTGCCTCTTCTGAATCGAAGTGGCTGCGTGCCAATGGTCTCGTTTTGCTGCTGCCGCACGGGTACGAAGGTCAGGGTCCGGAACACTCGTCGGCTCGGCTGGAGCGGTTCCTGCAGCTTTGCGCGCAGGACAATATCCAGGTCTGCAACATCACCACCCCGGCCAACTACTTCCACGTGCTGCGCCGGCAGATGCACCGTCCGTTCCGCAAACCCCTGGTCATCATGACGCCCAAGTCGCTGCTCCGCCACGCCCTGGCCAAGAGCGCGGCCAGCGACTTTGTCGGTGAAGGCCACTTCATGCGGATCCTGTCCGACATCAACGGTTCGGACGATGCCAAGACCCGCCGGGTCGTGCTGTGCTCCGGCAAGGTCGCCTATGACCTGATGGAAGCGCGCGATGCGGCCGGGATCACCGACACCCAGATCATCCGCCTCGAACAGCTCTATCCCTTCCCGGGTGAGCCGCTGGCCCTGCGCCTGTCGCGGATGAAAAACCTGGAAGAGGTGGTCTGGTGCCAGGAAGAGCCGAAGAACAACGGCTCCTGGTTCTTTGTCGAACCGCTGATCGAGGAAGCCCTGGCTGCGGCCAAGAGCAAGGTCGCCCGCGCCCGCTATGCCGGCCGCACGGCCAGTGCCTCGCCAGCGACCGGCCTCGCCAGCCGCCACACCAGCGAACAGG
>JACDQK010000056.1 GCA_015657645.1 Novosphingobium sp. | reverse complement strand
GGCGCGGCAATCCTGCCGATCATTCCGACCAGCGCCGGCAAGCTGCTGGACGCGATGGGCATTGCTGCCGACTTGCGGACCTATGCCGCGATCCAGTCGCACTGGTATTCGCCCCTGGCGGAAGGCGGCTTCCGGCTCGAGCAGCCGGTCGGCCTCTTCCCGCGGCTCGAACTGCCAGCTGACGAGGCGGCCGACTGATGCTGATCGATTCGCACTGCCACCTTGAATACAAGGGCCTGGTCGAGGACCAGGCGGGCGTGCTGGACCGGGCGCGGCAGGCCGGGGTGGGGGGCTTCCTCTCGATTTCGACCCGCCAGCGCGAATGGAGCCAGGTTATCGCCACGGCCGAGCGCGAGGCGGATGTCTGGGCCAGTGTCGGGATCCACCCGCATGAGGCGGACGGCCATTCCGATCTGGGTGAAGTCGCGCTCCTGGCGGCAGCAGAACACCCGCGCGTCATTGCGATCGGCGAGACCGGGCTCGATTACTATTACGATCATTCCGACCGGGCGACGCAGCAAGCGCTGTTTCGCCGCCACATCGCGGTCAGCCGCGCCACCGGTCTGCCGATCATCATCCATACCCGCGACGCCGAGGACGATACCGCTGCAATCCTGCGCGACGAGATGGAAAAGGGCGCTTTTCCAGCGCTGATCCACTGTTTCACGGCTTCAGCCGACTTCGCCCGGATTGTGCTCGATCTGGGTCTGACAATCTCGCTTTCCGGCATTGTAACCTTCAAGAACGCCAAGGACTTGCAGACGATTGCTGCCGAAGTTCCGGAAGAGCGGCTGTTGGTTGAAACCGATGCGCCGTTCCTGGCGCCGGTGCCCAATCGCGGCAAGGTCTGCGAACCAGCCTTTGTGGCTGACACCGCGCGGTTTGTGGCTGGCTTGCGCGGCATGACACCCGAAGCTCTGGCGGAGACTACGACCGCCAATTTCCGGCGCCTGTTCAGCAAGGCGGCGCTGTGAAGCTGCTTATGCTCGGCTCTGGTACCTCGACCGGGGTGCCGCGGATCGGCAACGACTGGGGCCTGTGTGATCCCAATGAGCCGAAGAACCGGCGCACGCGCGCTTCGATCATCGTTGAAAACAATGCCGGCCAGCGCATTCTGGTCGATACCTCGACCGATATGCGTCAGCAGTTCCTGACCAACGGGATCGACCGGATCGACGCCGTGTTCTGGACCCATGACCATGCCGATCATGTCCACGGCATCGATGATCTGCGACCGCTGCGCTATGGCCGCGGTGGGCCGATTCCGGGCTACGCCATCGGGGAAACCGTGCGGCGGCTGCGGCAGCGTTTCGACTACGTCTTTGCCGGGCAGTTCGGCTACCACACGATCGTTGAGCTCGACACGTTGGACCGCTTGCGGATTTGCGCTGGCTTCGCGATTGCCCATTGCCAGATGCCGCACGGTCCGGCGCAGAGTACCGCCATGCGGTTCGATTGCGACGGAAAGACAATCGGTTACGCGACGGACTTCAGTGCGATTACCCGCGAAATGGTCGATCTGTTCGCCGGGATCGACCTGTTGGTGGTCGACTGCTTGCGCCGCGAGCCGCATCCGACCCATGCATGCCTGGCTTTGGCGCTTGAATTGATCGAAGCCAGTCGCGTGCAACAGGCGGTGTTGACGCATCTCGACAAGTCGATGGATTATGCGACTTTGTCAGGCGAAGTGCCATCGCATGTCGCGGTTGGTTATGACGGTCTGGAGATTGTCCTGTGAGCACGACTGCGCAGATCGTGACGATCATCTCGGTGTTGTTGAGCCTGTATCTGGTGACGCGCGGTTTTCGCAGCCATGGTTTGTCGATCAATCAGACAGTAAAGATGGCGCTGGTCTGGGCCGTGATTATCGCGGTGGGGACGTTCCTGATCAGCCGGGTGGCTGGATAGAGCGGGTTTGCATTTTACATAATATATATTATCATCCTTAAATGTCAGGGCCAGCCATTCCCCCGATCGACCGCCTCCTCGCCATAATGGCCCGCCTCCGCGATCCGCAGCACGGTTGCGAATGGGATCTGGCGCAAAGCTTCGCGACGATCGCGCCATACACGCTCGAAGAGGCTTACGAGGTCGCCAACGCGATCGAACGCAACGACCTGCCAGCATTAAAGGAAGAACTCGGCGATCTGCTGCTCCAGGTCGTGTTTCACGCGCGCATGGCCGAGGAAGCTGGCCACTTTGATTTCAACGGCGTAGCGAACACGATCAGCGCCAAGATGGAAGCGCGCCATCCCCACATCTTCGGTGACGAGGACGACGAAGGCCAATCTCGCGAAGAACGCTGGGAGCGCCTTAAGGCTGAGGAACGCGAAGCCAAGGGTGCCACCAGCGCAATGGACGGCGTCGCCCTGGCACTGCCAGCTTTGCTGCGGGCCGAAAAGCTGCAGAAGCGAGCAGCCCGGCAGGGGTTCGACTGGCCGGACGTCTCAGGACCGGCCGACAAAGTGCATGAGGAAATGGCCGAACTGGCCGCGGCGGGAACAGAAAAAGAACGACTTGAGGAGGCCGGCGATCTCCTGTTCGCGGCCGTCAATCTGGTGCGGGCCTATGGCGTCTCCCCCGAGGACGCCCTGCGCGCTGCCAACATCAAGTTCGAACGGCGCTTTCGCGGCATGGAAGACTTGGCCCGCCTGCGCGGCGCTGATTTTGCCGCGCTGAACCTCGATCAACAGGAAGCGCTGTGGCGTGACGTCAAGACGTCAGAGCCGAACAAAGCGCCCTAGTTCACGCGGTTCGAGCCGCACGGTCAGGTGGCGCAGCGGTCCACGCTCATCCTCGCCGCCATCTTCGTCGGCCACCACTTCGCCATGTGCGTGCAGCCAGGCGATCCTCTGCCCGTCACTGACCGGTACGACAAATTCATGTGGGCGCGCGCTCAATGTCAGCAGTTTCGATACGGCGCTCAGCAGTTCATCGCAGCCTTGGCCAGTGACTGCCGAAAGTGGCACGACAACCTCGTCGGGATGGGCTGCAATCTGCGCCGAGAGTTCCTCGGCGCGATCAGGCGCGAGCAGGTCCCACTTGTTCCAGGCCTCGAGGATTGGGATGGTCGGGGCGGTCCCCTCCCCTTCGATCAGGCCTAGTTCGGCCAGCACATCGATCACCTGTCGCTTCTGCGCCTGACTATCGGGATTGGCGATATCGCGGACGTGGACGATCACGTCAGCCGCCGTGACTTCCTCCAGCGTGGCGCGGAAGGCGGCGACGAGCTGGGTCGGCAGGTCGGAGATGAAACCCACCGTGTCGGACAGGATTGCCTTGTCGACCCCCGGCAGACGGATGCGCCGCATGGTCGGATCGAGCGTGGCAAAGAGCAGGTCCTCGGCCATTACCCCTGCCCCGGTGAGGCGGTTGAACAGGGTGGACTTGCCGGCGTTGGTATAGCCGACCAGCGCAATCACCGGCCAGGGCGCCTTCTCACGCCGGCTGCGATGCAGGCCGCGGGTGCGGCGGACCTGTTCCAGCTCGCGCCGCAGCCGTGCCATCCGATCGCGGATCATCCGCCGGTCCGCTTCGATCTGGGTTTCGCCCGGGCCGCCCAGGAAGCCGAAGCCGCCGCGCTGGCGCTCAAGGTGGGTCCAGGATCGCACCAGTCGGCCAGCCTGGTAATCGAGGTGCGCCAGTTCGACCTGCAGCCGCCCTTCGGCCGTAGCCGCGCGCTCGCCGAAAATCTCGAGGATCAGGCCAGTCCGGTCGATCACCTTGCGCTTCAGCTTGTCTTCCAGGTTACGCTGCTGGATCGCCGTGAGCGCCCCATCGACGATCACCAGTTCGGCCTGCTCCATCTCGCAGGTCGCGGCGATATTCTGGATCTGGCCATCGCCGAACAGCGTGCCGGCGCGCGTCTCGCGGATCGGGACCAGCATGGCCTCGACCACAACCAGTCCGATCGCGAGAGCTAGGCCCTTGGCTTCCTCAAGTCGGGCCTCAGGGTCCGTGCCGCCGCCCCTTGCTCGGAACGTCGGACACACGACCACGGCCCGTGCGCCGCGGGCTACGTCTTCACGGTTATCATCAAGAAAGCTCAGGCGTCTTCGTCCTCGTCGCCATCCCATTCACCGGTCAGGTCGACCGGGGTGACGGGCTGAATGGTCGAGACCGCATGCTTGTAAGCCAGCTGCACATAGCCTTCGCGCTCGAGCAGCATGCAAAACAGGTCATAAGCCGCGACCCGGCCTTGCAGCATAACGCCGTTGACCAGGAACATGGTGACCTGGACCGCTTCCTTGCGCAGGCTGGAGAGGAACACGTCCTGCAGCAGGCGGGCCTTCTTGCCGCCCTCGCCCGCGCTGCCGAACTGCGCCGCGTCGATCGGCTGACTGGGCATGATCGTCGAAACGGCATGCTTGTAGACCAGCTGTGACTGGCCATCGCGGCGCAGCAGGATCGAGAAATTGTCAAACCAGGTCACGATGCCCTGGAGCTTGACGCCCTTCACCAGGAACATGGTGACCGGAATCTTGTTCTTGCGCAGCAGGTTGAGGAACTGGTCCTGAAGGTTTTGGCCTTTGCCCGCGATGATCGGAGTAACGGGTACGTCGGGTGCAACCGGGGCGTCGGGTTCCGCCTTTGGCGGGCGCGGGCGTGCGCTCAGTGTGCGAGAGTTCATTATGGTCTCCTTCGTTCTTGGCGGCCCCCTTGCTGGAGGTCCGCAGTCTGGCCACCCGAAGGTGACCGGTAGTCAGTGCGGGAAGACTATCTCGGCTTCAGGCTTGCCGCAATGCACAATTCACACTGCTATTCAGCAATCTCGTCGTCGCATTCATCCTCGCGTCGGTCGACCATGCCGAGCAGCTTGAGCTTGCGATGCA
This sequence comes from Novosphingobium sp., assembly GCA_015657645.1. GTDB lineage: Bacteria > Pseudomonadota > Alphaproteobacteria > Sphingomonadales > Sphingomonadaceae > Novosphingobium. The sequence goes on along the minus strand of JACDQK010000056.1, from coordinate 19,432 downwards.
AGGCCGAGCGCTCCATCCCGATAAATGCCGCGGTGCGCGAAATGTTCCCGGAGAACCGGCGGATCTGTACACGCAGATATTCGCGCTCGAAGTTCTCACGCGCCTCGCGCAGCGGCACGCCCATCAGCGCGGAAAGGCCGCTGTCGCCGTTGATCCGCCCGCCCAGCAACTCGCCCGGGAGCATATCGGATTCGATCCGCTCCAGCTTTTCGCGCGGGGTGAGGATGATCGTCCGCTCGACCAGGTTGCGCAGCTGGCGGACGTTCCCGGGCCATTCGTAGCTTTGCAGCGCGGCCATGGCCTCGGCCGCAACCTCGGGCGGGGAGACGCCCTGATCGGCTGCGAACCTGGCGAAGAAGTGATCGACCAGCGCCGGGATATCGTCGCGCCGCTCGGCCAGTGAAGGGATCGCTACCGGCACGACATTGAGCCGGTAGAACAGATCCTCGCGGAACCGGCGTTCGCTGATCTCGATCTCCAGATCGCGCGCAGTCGAAGAAACGACCCGGACATCGACCCGGATCTGACGGTTTCCGCCGACCCGGACGAAGCTCTGCTCAGTCAGCACCCGCAGGATCCGCGCCTGAGTTGAAAGCGGCATGTCGGCCACTTCGTCGAGATAGAGCGTCCCACCATCAGCCAGTTCGAGCAGGCCTGCGCGGACCAGCTTGCCGCCCGATTCTTCACCAAACAGCTCCTGCTCAAAGCGTTCAGGCGTGATGCGAGCGGAATTGACCGTCACGAAAGCGTGGTCGGAACGCGGGCTCCACGAATGAAGCAGCCGCGCGGCCACCTCCTTGCCAGCCCCGGCGGGGCCGGAGATCAGTAGACGGCTGCCGGTATTGGCCACCCGCTTCAGCGTGGCGCGGACCTGGTTGATCGCGCTGGAATTGCCGGTGAATTCGTCAGCGGTGACAAAGCCTTCGCGCAGCCGGGCATTTTCCCGCCGCAGGCGCTCGGTTTCGGTGGCGCGGGCGACCAGCAGCAGCAGCCGCTCAGCCTCGAACGGCTTTTCGATGAAGTCCATCGCCCCGCGCCCGATCGCCGAGACGGCCGTATCGATATTGCCGTGGCCGGAAAAGATGATCACTGGCAGTTCCGGCTCACGCGCCTTGATTGCGTCGAGCACTTCGAGCCCGTCCATCGGGCTGCCGTGAAGCCAGACATCAAGCAGGACCAGGCTGGGCCGGCGCTGGTCAATCATTTCCAGCGCGGTGATGCTGTCCCCCGCCGTGCGGCATTCATAGCCCTCGTCGCTGAGCACGCCCGCCACCAGGTCGCGGATATCGCGTTCATCATCGACGATCAGAATATCGAGTGCCATTGCCTGTCCTAATCCCGCTCTTATTCTGCTGCTTCACTGGCGCGGCCGCTGCCCAGCGGATCGCGCGCAAATCGCATGGTGACGATGGTTCCCTGCCCTTCGGCCGGGCCAAAAGTCATGTCGCCGCCGTGCTCCTCGACGATCTTCTTGACGATCGCGAGGCCCAGGCCGGTGCCCTTCTCCCGCGTTGTTACGTAAGGTTCGATAATCCGTTCCCGGTCTTGCGGCAGGCCGATGCCATTGTCGGTGACAGTAGCGACCAGGTCCTCATCTTCGAGCGTCAGCGCCAGGCTGATCCGGCCGCGATAGTCGGCTTCGGCCGCCTTTTGCCGCGCTTCGACCGCTTCGGTCGCATTCTTCAGCACGTTGGTCATGGCCTGGCCGAACTGGTGCCGGTCACAGGCGATGATGCCGATGCCCTTTGCGGCCGAGAAATCGAAGTTGATCTCAGGCCGGGCGACTTCCTGCAGGAACAGCGCCTGCCGCGCGAGATCGACTGGATCCTCGCCGCGGAAGACCGGCTTGGGCAGCCGCGCGAAGGAGGAAAACTCGTCGACCATTTTCCTGAGGTCGCCGACCTGGCGGATGATTGTGCTGGTCAGCTCATCGAACAGATCGACATCGGCCGTCACCAGCTTGCGATAGCGCCGCTTGAGCCGCTCGGTCGCGAGCTGGATCGGGGTCAGCGGGTTCTTGATTTCATGCGCGATCCGGCGTGCAACGTCGGACCAGGCGGCCTGACGCTGGTCAAGCAATTGCCGGGTGATGTCCTCAAAGGTCACCACGAAACCGGTTGGGCTGGCGCTCGCCTTGACGGCCAGCGTGAGCAGTTCGGAGCCCTTGGCGAACTGGACGATCCCGCTGTGCTTGCCGCTTTCGACCATTTCGGCGATCGGCGGAACCAGTTCGGAGAGCGGCTGACCGACCGGCGATTCGGCTCCGGGCGCCAGCAGCAGCTTCTGTGCGGCACCGTTGATCAGGGCGACTTCGCCCGCAGCCGTGGTTGAGACCACCCCGGCGGTGACCGAATCCAGCACGGCTTCAATGAACGCGCGGCGCTCATCGAGTTGCTGGTTGGCGCCGACCAAAGCCTGGGTCTGGCGCTCAAGCTGCTGGGTCATGCGGTTGAAGGCGCGGTTAAGCAGCCCGATTTCGTCCGCCCCGGTCCGCCCCTCGACCCGCATCGAGAAGTTGCCCGCGCCGACTTCGCGCGCCGCGGCGACAAGGTCATAGAGCGGTTTCACTTGCCGATCCGCGAACCGCAGCGCGAACCAGACGGACAGACCGACCAGCGCCAGCGAGGCCACGAACAGCGCGATGATCGACTGCAATTGCAGCACACGCGTTCGCTTGGTCAGCTCGGCATAGTCGCGCACGATGCTCTGCGCGCGTTGCCCTTGTGACAGGCTGAGCAAGTCCGACTTGCGGGCGGTATAAAGGTAGATCCCGCTGCGCCGGTCGATCGGGGTCAGTGCCTCGATCCGATCGGGCTTCGTATCGACAACAATATCGGCCCCGCTATCGAGCTGGCGGACGACATCGACCGAGACCTGCTCGTTCAGCGGGTTCTCGCCGCGCGCGAACGCGGCGCGGCTGAGCGAGCCATCGGGCAGCTTCTGCAGGATGGTCGATTCGTTGATGTTCCGGTTGGTGATCTGGAACTGGTAATAGCTGATAAATTCCTGGCTGACCGGGCTTTGCTTGCTCAGAAAGTCCCGCAAGTCCGCCGCCATTGCCAGCGACGAATACTTCATGTCGTTCTCGGTCTGCTCGTAGAAGCCCAGCGCCAGCTTGTTCGAGTTTTCCAGGAGACCGCGCGACTTGTCGGAGAACCAGAACTCCACCGCCGACTGGAACAGGAATGAGGCGAAGATCGCCACCAGCAGGGTCGGGATCGCCGAGATCAGCGAGAACAGGAAGACCAGGCGGACGTGCAGCTGGCCTGACCCGCCATTAACCTCGCGGGCACGCTGAAGGGCCAGCCGGCGGCCGAGCAGGACCAATATGCCCAGCGCCGGGATCAGGGTTCCGATCAGCAGGATCGCTGTAAGATCGGTGGGGAGTAGCTGGGCGCTCTTGGCTTGGGCGCTTATGACGTACCAGGTAATCCCGGTCATGATCAGGAAGGCCAGGACCGCCGTGATTTCCATGACGGCAAAGAAGTTGGCGCGCCGGGCGGCCAACTGGAAGCGGCGCCACCATCGGGGCCAGCCGCTATTGCGTGTGGGAGGGACGCCGGGCGTCATCGTTGCGCGGTTACAACACCCCTGTTGCCAAAAAGCAAGAGTGACCTAGCGCACTAGTTCACCCGGCGTGATGCCCAGCTCACTCAGGCGCTTGCGCAAAGTGTTGCGATTGATCCCCAGCACTTGGGCAGCGCGCAGCTGATTGCCGTGCGTTTCGCGCAGCACGGCCTCGAACAAGGGCCGCTCGAAAGCTGCCAGCGCCGCATCATAGACCGATCCGGCGGCGGGGCTGTTGATCCCCAGCCAGCCCCGCACGGCGGCGTCGAGCCCTTCCCCGCTGCTCTCGCCTTCGGCGCGGGGCACCTCGGCCAGCATCGGTGCGAGTGCGGCCGCATCGATCACGTCTTCGCGCGACAGCAGGGCCATACGATAGATGAAGTTGCGCAGCTCGCGGACATTGCCCCGCCAGGGCTGGCGCGAAAGGAGCGCGGCGGCCTCTTCGGCCAGCTGCCGGCGCGGCAGACCTTCCTGCGCTGCAAGGGTCAGGAAATGACGCGCCAGTGCCGGTATGTCATCCGCCCGCTCACGCAGCGGCGGCAGGGTGATCGGCACCACGTTCAGGCGATAGTAGAGGTCCTCGCGGAACGTCCCGGCCGCGATCATCGGCTGCAGGTCGCGATTGGTTGCGGCGATGATCCGGACGTCGACCTTGATCTCGTCCCGCCCGCCGACCCGGCGGATCGAGCCTGATTGCAGCGCACGCAGCAGCCGGGTCTGCGCCTGCATCGGCATGTCGCCGATTTCATCGAGGAACAGCGTGCCGCCGTTGGCCTGCTCGAACTTGCCGACATGACGGGCGACGGCGCCGGTGAAGGCGCCCTTCTCGTGCCCGAACAGCTCGCTCTCGATCAGCTCGCCGGGAATGGCCGCAGTGTTGACTGCAACGAAGGGCCCCGCGCGGCGTTGGCCAAGCTGGTGGATCGCTTCGGCCACCAGTTCCTTGCCCGTCCCGCTTTCGCCGAGCACGAGCACGGTCAGATCGTTGCGCAGCACGCGCGTGATCATGCGGTAGACCGCCTGCATCGGCGCACTACGACCGACCAGCGGCAGACCCGCAGGGGTGCCCTCCCCTTCCGTTTCGGCCTTGGCGGCGCTGCTGCCCACGGCCTGGCGGACCGTGCGAGCCAGCTCGTCGATATCAAAAGGCTTGGGGAAGTATTCGAAGGCCCCGGTATCGGTCGCGCGGACCGCGGTATCGAGGGTGTTCTGAGCCGAGAGGATGATGATTGGCAGGTCGGGATCGGCCGCGCGAACCCGGTCGATCGTGGCGATGCCGTCACCATCGGTCAGCATGACGTCGGTCACCAGCGCCGAAAACCGCTGTTCACTCAGCAGCCGGTCGCGCTCGGCAATCGAATCGCAGCGCACCACCTCGAAGCCTTCGGCCTCGAGCGCAGCGGTGATGACGATGGCGATGGACATGTCGTCCTCGACCAGCAGCACGCTCATGCCACCTGCTCCTTTGCCTTGTTGCTTACCGCTGCGGCCGGTTTAGGCGCGACCTGCAAGTGGGCGCGGAAGTGCGTCATGCCGGTGGCCTGTTCGCGGTCGTGGCTGATCCGCCCGTTCATGTCGCGCACCATCCGGCGGACCAGGGCGAGGCCAAGGCCCTGCCCGCTTTTCTTGGTGGTCACAAAAGGCTCAAACAGGTGATCGGCCATGGCGGGATCGACGCCCGGGCCATTGTCACTGACCCGCAGTTCGATTGGCAGGCGCACTGGCGCGCCCTCACTGGTGCGGTGCAGTTGCAGGCCACTGGCAAAGCGGGTGCGGACGATAATCTTCGGTTCGGCGGAACTGGCGCAAGCCTCGGCCGCATTGGCAATCAGATTGATCAGAACCTGGACCAGCGCATCGGCATTCGCGAGGACTGGCGGCAGCGAGGGATCGAACTCCTCGATCACCACGGGCGACTTGCCGCCTGCTTCGATGACCGCGCGGGCGCGGCGAACCGCTTCGTGCAGGTTGCAAGCGCCCAGTTCCGGCGGGGTGCGGCGCGAAAGCGACTGCATCTGGTCGATCAGCTTGGCGATCCGGTCGACCTCGTCCGCGATCAAGCCAGTCAGTGCGAGATCGCCGTCCTTCAGCTTGCGCCCCAGCAATTGCGCCGCACCGCGAATGCCGGCCAGCGGGTTCTTGATTTCGTGCGCCAAGATTTCAGGCGCGCGCAGCACTGTATCCTCGCCCCCTTCGCCGCGCAGGGCTTCGGCCCCGGCTGCATCCTGCAGGGTCAAAACCTGCCAGCCGGGCTGATCAATCACCGGCGCGGCAGTCACATCAAGCCGGCGCTGCCCCTGCCCTGGAACCAGCACCGGCGTTGCCCGCGCCGAAATCTGCGCCTCTGCCTCAGCCATGCGGTCGGCCAGGCGCGGTTCGTCGAACAGGATCACTTCGCCCAGCGCGCGCCCGATCAGGCGCCGCGCGCTTTGGCCCAGCAACTGCTCAGCGGCAGGGTTGGCGGCCGATATGCGCTGCCCAGGCGATAACAGCACCACGGCCAGCGGCAGCGAGGCCAACTGGCGTGCCGGATCGGTCATGGTCAGGCCGCCAGCCTCGAGATGAACGGCGCGTAGAATTCGCGCAGGCCGCGCATCACTTCATCAGCATCGTCGACGAAGTTGATCCGGTTGCGAAACTCGGCCGAGCCATGCAGCCCCTTGGTGTACCAGCCCAGATGCTTGCGGGCCATCTTGACCCCGGTATCCTTGCCATAATGGCTGAGCATCGACTCGTAATGTTCGAGGATCACGGCCAATTGCTCGTCAATCGAGGGATCGGGCACCTGCACCCCGTGGCGCAGCCAGTGCATCACCTGCCCCAGCATCCATGGCTTGCCGTAAGCCCCGCGCCCGATCATCACGCCATTCGCGCCCGAAAGCTCAAGTGCGCGGGCGGCGTCATCGATCGTGCAGATATCGCCGTTGACGATCACCGGGATCGAGACCGCGTCCTTGACCTGGCGGACAAAGGCCCAGTCGGCCTCGCCCTTGTACATCTGGTTGCGGGTGCGCCCGTGGACGGTGACCATCTTTGCGCCGAGGTCCTCGGCAATCCGGGCCAGTTCGGGGGCATTCAGGCTGTCATGGCACCAGCCCATCCGCATCTTGACCGTGACCGGCACCGACACGGCCTTGACCGTCGCCTCGATCAGCTTGGCCGCCAGCGGCACGTCGCGCATCAGCGCCGAGCCGGCATCGCCATTGACGACCTTGCGCACCGGGCAGCCCATATTGATATCGATGATCGCCGCGCCGCGGTCCTCGACCAGCTTGGCCGCTTCGCCCATCTGCACCGGATCGCAGCCGACCAGTTGCATCGAGACTGGCTCTTCGATCTGGTCCCACATCGCCTTCTGCACCGAGACCCGCGTTTCGCGGATCGCGGCGGGGCTGGCGATCATCTCGGTCACGTTGAGGCCCGAACCATAGCGCCGCACCATCCGCCGGAACGGCAGGTCGGTCACGCCTGTCATCGGCGCCAGGATCACTGGGCAATCGATCCGCTGCGGTCCGACGTGGATCGGGTCTAGCGAGGGTGGAACCGGGAGGGACATGCTGCTCTGCCTAAAATTTGGGCAGCACATAGGGAATTGCCGGAAACACGGCAAGTCTTTACCGGCGCGGAGGCCATGAGCAATTCCGACGCCCCCCCTCCCCGCATTGCCGCCGTGATCGTCGCGGCCGGGCAAGGGCTGCGCGCAGGACAGCCGCTGCCCAAGCAGTTCGCCCGCTGGCGGGGGAAGCCGGTGGTGCGGCATTCGGCTGAAGCCTTGGCGGCAGCCGGGGTAGGCACAATCGTCGTCGCCATTCCTGAAGGCGCCGAGGCGATTGCTGCTGAGGCGCTAGCCGGGATTCAAGGCATTGCGCTGATCACCGGCGGGGCAACGCGCCAGCAATCGGTGCGGCTCGGGCTTGAAGCGCTGGAAGGTGCCGCACCGGACCTGGTGCTGATCCACGATGCGGCCCGCCCGGTCCTGCCAGGTGAAGTGGTCGAGCGTCTCGTCGCGGCGCTGGCCGTTCAGCCGGGGGCCATCCCGGTCCTGCCAGTGGTGGACAGCCTGACCGAGGCCGAGGGCGAACTGATGGGCAATCCGGCTCGCCGCGAGGCATTGCGCCGGGTCCAGACCCCGCAGGCCTTCCGGTTTCGGGATATACTGGCCGCGCATCGTACATGGTCAGGCGCGACCGAAGCCGGGGACGATGCCCAGGTCGCCCGTGCAGCCGGACTGGCTGTGGCGCTGGTCGAAGGAGATGAACGCTTGCACAAGCTGACTTTCGCCAGTGACTTTGCCGCCGATCTGCCGCCCATTCGGGTTGGCACCGGTTATGATGTTCACAAGCTCGCCGCTGGCGAGGAACTGTGGCTCTGCGGCGTGAAGATCGATCACAGCCATGGCCTGGCCGGCCACAGCGATGCTGACGTCGCAATCCATGCTGTGGTCGATGCGATCCTCGGCGCGATTGGCCAGGGCGACATCGGCAGCCATTTCCCGCCCAGCGATCCGCAGTGGAAAGGTGCCGCGTCTGACCGGTTCCTGGCCCATGCTGCCAAGCTGGCCAGCGATGCCGGCTATCGCATTGGCAACATTGATCTGACGATTGTCTGCGAGGCACCCAAGATCGGTCCGCACCGCGACGCAATGCGGGCACGCCTCGCCGAAATCCTTGCTACCGGGATCGAGGCAATCAGCGTAAAGGCCACCACAACCGAGCGGCTGGGCTTTACCGGCCGTTCCGAAGGGATCGCCGCGCAGGCGGTCGCAACCCTGCTGCGCGATTGATGGAGTTTCCTGACATGCCTGTCCTCAACCGGACTATCGCCGCGCTTCTCGCGGTGGCCCTGCCCGCCCCGGCGATCGCGCAAGCCGCCGAGCCGCCATGCCTGACCGCCCAGGAATTCACTGCCGTTTCGACCTTTGCCCTGCCCGGCGTGATCCGCGGCGCGGCGCAGCGTTGCACCGCGGTGCTGCCGAGCGATGCCTTCCTGCGCAGCCAGTCGGAAAACCTAGCCAAGCGCTATAGCGCTGGCCGCGACCGCTCATGGCCGCAGGCCAAGGCGGCCTTTTTCAAGATCGGCGGCGGGATGGACCCACAGGCTGCCAGCCTGCTCAAGGCCATGCCGGACGAGAACCTGAAGCCCTTCGTTGAGGGCGCCGTCACCACCATGGTCGGCCAGCAATTGCCGACCGACCGCTGCTCTGCGGTCGATCGCCTAGTCATGTTGCTCTCGCCGCTGCCAGCGGAAAGCACGGCCGAAGTGATTGGCCTCGCCGCCGGTCTGGGCGCCCGTTCGGGCCAGGCCCGTGTCGGCAAATTCGCGATCTGCAAGGCCTGAACCATGGACCACCTGCTTCCCGAAGATATCGCCGAACTCGCCGCGCGCGTGGTTGAGGCCAACATTGCGGCCGGTCGCACGGTCGCCCTGGCCGAAAGCTGCACCGGCGGACTGGTAGCCGCCGCCATCACCGAGATTGCCGGATCGTCTGCCGTGCTTGATCGCGGTTTCGTGACCTATTCGAACGAAGCCAAGCAGGAACTGCTGGGCGTCAATCCCGACATCATCGATACCTTCGGGGCCGTTTCGATCGCCTGCGCCTGGGCCATGGCGCAAGGCGCGCTCAAGCGCAGCGGGGCCGATGTGGCTGTTGCGATCAGCGGGATTGCCGGGCCGGGTGGCGGATCACCGCAGAAGCCGGTTGGTACTGTTGTCTTTGCCCGCGCGATCCGAGGCCAGGACGAGGAAGAGGCGCTCGCTGAAGAACGCCTGCTCGATGGTTCAAGCCGCGCAACCGTCCGTCATCAGGCGGCGCTGGTCGCGCTGGAGCTGTTGCTGCCGTAAAGCGCTTCGGCGCGGGTTTCGAATGCGCTGACCATCTTGCGGAAGGCGCGGTCAAAATAGGCCCCGGCCAGCTTTTCGAACATGGCGTTGCGGAAAGTGAAGTTCACCATGAACTCGATCTCGCAGCCGCCATCGTCGGTGGGGCGGAATTGCCAGACGTTGTCGAGATCGCGCATTGGACCATCGACGTAGATCACCTCAATCCGCCCGGGCCGCTGCTTGAGCACGCGTGAGGTGAACTTCTCGCGCAGCGCGTTGAAGCCGACCAGCATGTCGGCGATCATTTCAGTCTCGCTATCTGAGCGGACCCGCGTCGCTACGACCCAGGGCAGAAATTCGCCATAGCGGGCCACATCGGCCACCAGGTCGTACATCTGCTCGGCGCTATAGGGCAGCCGGCGGACTTCGTTAATCCCCGGCATCAGCCGCGCGCAGCGGCCTTGGCCAGCTGCGCTTCACGCGCCGCCCGCATCGCCTTGAAATCATCGCCGGCGTGATAGCTGGAACGGGTCAGCGGGCTGGCCGCAACCTGCAGGAAACCCTTGGCCCGCGCAATCGCGCCATAGGCATCGAAGGCCTTCGGCGTGACGAAATCGATCACCTTGGCATGCTTCGGTGTGGGCTGGAGGTACTGGCCCATGGTCAGGAAATCGATCCCGGCGCTGCGCATGTCGTCCATCACCTGGTGGACCTCAAGCCGCTCCTCGCCCAGCCCCAGCATGATCCCGCTCTTGGTGAAGATCAGCGGATTGTGGCGCTTCACTTCCTCAAGCAGGCGCAGCGACGCGTAGTAGCGTGCGCCCGGGCGGATCGTCGGATAAAGCCGCGGCACGGTTTCCAGATTGTGATTGTAGACATCCGGCCCGGCGGCGACGATCGCCTCGACCGCCGCGTGCATCTTGCCGCGGAAATCGGGGGTCAGGATCTCGATCGTGGTCTGCGGCGTATTGCGGCGCAGGGCTTCGATCACCTTGACGAACTGCCCTGCCCCGCCGTCCGGCAGGTCGTCCCGGTCGACGAGGTGATGACGATATGCTCTAGCCCCATCTTGGCGGCGGCCGTGGCGACATGTTCGGGCTCAAGCGGGTCAACCGCGCGCGGCATCCCGGTCTTGACGTTGCAAAACGCGCAGGCGCGGGTGCAGACGTCGCCCAGGATCATTACCGTGGCGTGCTTCTTGGTCCAGCACTCGCCGATGTTGGGGCAAGCGGCTTCCTCACAGACCGTGTTGAGGTTGAGGTCACGCATCAGCTGGCGGGTTTCGCCATAGCCTTTGCTGGTCGGCGCTTTGACCCGGATCCAGTCCGGCTTGCGTTGACGTTCGGGCTTGGGAGGGTTGGCCAGGTCGTTCATGCCCTGCCCTCTAGTCGCCTTGCCAGCGCTTGCCAATGGCGCTAGCGAACTGGGCTCATGGAAGTGTCCGCGTTTGCCCCCTTCGCCTCACCGGTGATCCTGTTCTTTCTGCTGGGTCTGCTCGCTTCGGCGCTACGCTCAGACCTCGCCATTCCGGAAGCCATCGCCAAGGGCATGTCGCTTTACCTGATGGCCGCGATCGGCCTGAAAGGCGGCGTCGCGGTGGCGAAATCAGGCGTCAATGCCGAGGTAGCTGCCGCGCTGCTGGCCGGCTTGGTCCTCAGCTTCACCATCCCATTCCTGGCCTATGCCGTGCTGCGCAGCTTTGCGAAGCTGGACCAGACCAATGCCGGCGCAGTTGCGGCGCATTATGGTTCGGTCAGCGTAGTGACCTTTGTTACCGCGAACGAACTGCTCGGTGCCAGCGGTCTGGTGGTGGCGGGCTTCATGGTGGCGGTGCTGGCGGTGATGGAAACGCCGGCAATCCTCTCGGGCCTGATGCTGGCCCGGCGCGGCTCTGGCAGCGAGGGGCAGTCAAAGGGCGAGCTTCTACGCGAAGTGTTCCTCAATGCTTCGGTCGTCCTACTGCTGGGCAGCTTTGCAATTGGCTTGATCGCAGGGCCCAAGGGTTATGCCGAAGTCCAGCCCTTGTTCGACAGCGGGTTCAAGGGCGTGCTTTGCCTGTTCCTGCTCGACATGGGCCTGATCGCTGCCCGGCGCCTGATCGACGCCCGCGCGCTGAACATGCGCCTGGTGATCCTGGCCATCGCCTTCCCACTGTTCAATGGCACCTTGGGCGTGCTGGTCGGGAGCCTGATCGGGCTTGACGTGGCCACGACCGCGGCGCTTGGTGTGCTCTGCGCCAGCGCCAGCTATATCGCAGTGCCGGCCGCCATGCGCCTGGCCCTGCCGCAAGCCGATCCGGGGATCTATCTGACCATGTCCTTGTCGATCACCTTCCCCTTCAACATCCTGGTCGGGATCAGCCTGTTTGGTGAAATGTCCCGCTGGCTGAGCGTGAGCTGAGGCACCATGATCGAAACCGTCATCCGCAAGCGCATCGAGATCCTGGTCGATACGGCCCTGGCCCGCCGGGTCACCGATGCGATCGACAAGGCGCAGATCACAGGCTGGACAGTGCTGCCAGTGACCTCCGGCAGCGGCCGTGATGGGCGCTGGCGCGAGGAGCGCGTGATGGGCACGGACAAGTCGCTCGTCCTCACCATCGCCTCGGTCGAGAAGGCCGAAGTGCTGGTGGATACCCTCGCCCCAATGCTCAGCAGCCATGGCCTGCTGCTCACCATGTGGGACGTTGAAGTGATCCGCGGGGAGCGCTTCTGATGCCTGAATTTGCGACGCTGTTGGAAGGCTATCGTCGGTTCCGCAACGGAGCCTACCAGGATCAGAAGGATCGGTACGACCGTCTGGCAGAGGAAGGCCAATCGCCGAAGCTGCTGGTGATCGCCTGTTCCGACAGCCGGGTCGATCCTGCCCAGGTCTTCGATGTTGATCCGGGTGAGATCTTCGTGGTCCGCAATGTCGCCGCGCTGGTTCCACCGTTCGAAACCGCACCCGGCCTGCATGGCGTTTCTGCCGCGCTCGAGTTTGCAATCCAGAAACTGCAAGTGAAGCAGGTAGTGGTCATGGGCCATGGCATGTGCGGAGGCTGCAAGGCAGCGCTAACCCGTGAATTGCAAGGGACACCGCGCGGCGAAGGCGGGTTTGTTGCAGACTGGATCGGGCTGCTCGATGGCGCACGGCACATGGTCGCGCTGCGCCATGGCACGGAAGGGCCGGAAGCTGAACGGGCAATGGAAATGGCCGGCGTAAAGGTCAGCCTGTCGAACCTGCGCACCTTCCCTCAGGTCCTGGCCAAAGAGCGCGAAGGCAGCCTCAAGCTGCGCGGCGTGTTCTTTGCAATCAGCGACGGGGTGCTGCACGTCCTTGATGAGGCGACCGGCGAATTCTACTCAGCTGAATAAGCCCCAAAATGAAAGGGCGGCAGTTGCCCGCCGCCCTTTCCTTAATCGTTGTCAGTCCAATCAAACCGCAGGAATGATCTTGCCCTTGGCGACGAGGGTCCAGAGCTGGGCAATGCCTTTGCGCGGGCCATCGACCTTGGCCAAAACGGCTTCCGCATCGGCCATCTTGCCCTGCTTCACCAGAGCAATACCTAGCCGCAGGTTGGTGCCAGCCAGATCCACACCCGGCTTGCCGAGCGCGATCTTGTAAAGCTCTTCCGCCTTGGCATCCATGTCATAGCTCAGCAGGGTATCCGCGCCGATCATAACAGTCTTTACCGTTGCGGTAGGCGCGCGGGCATCGCGCTCGAGCCCGGCCAACGAAGCCTTGTCGGCTGCGAGGCGGCGGCTGGCTTCAGCCAGGGCATCGCGCACGAACGGATCGGTCGCCTGCAGCGCAGTGGCCTTGATACCCTGGTTGGCGATCTTGATCACTTCACCCGGGTAAAGCACGCCGACCTTGCCAACGGCCGACTGCAGGTATTCGATATACTCGCGCTGCACGGATTGGGTGCTGGTGTTCAGCGCCCCGGCCTTGTCGAGCGCGCGCGAAACATCGAGCGACTCATTCGGGCCAAAGTTGCCTCGTTCGCGCAGGATCTGACCAGCCGCGACCCAGCCAAGCTGCGTCGGGTAGAATTCAACCCGGCGGATCGCCCAGTCGGCGGCCTCCGGGCTCTTGCTCTGGTACGAAATGAGCACGGCCCGCTCGAGGACGTCAGCAGCCGGCGTCTGACCAGCGGCAGCCGCGCCATCGACCAGCGCCTTGAAGGTCGCCAGGGCGTCAGCCGGACGTCCGGCCGAGTTCTGTGCTTCAGCCAGCAGGCCCTGCACGTCCGCACCGTTGTTGCCGGCAGCGATTGCCGCCTTGAGCGAGGCTTCGGCCGCCGCAAAGTCCTTCAGGTCGAAAGCAAAGCCGGCGGCATAATAATTGTACTTGCCGACTTCGGCAGCAGGCACGTTGCCGCTGTCGATCATGGCGACGAGGCCGCGACGCTGCATCGGCTTGTCGACCGCGAGACCGCCAAAGGTGAAGCCAAGCTGGCCGGCAAAGAACTTGTCCGCGTCATTGCCGGTCTTGGTGAAGAGCTCTTCGGTCTTAGCCTTTTCGGCGGTGAGCAGGCCAGCCAGTGCGGCGACCGAAGCATCATACTGGCCGCGCGCGGCTTCCTGCGCCGTGCGGCCGCGAGCCGAGCGATAGGCCCGCTCGGTTTCGGACACCTTGGCCTTGGCCGCGATCACGTCCGGACGCTTGGCAGCAGCATCGAGCATGGTCTTCAGTTCGGTGTAGACCGGGATAAAGGCCTTGGTCGGCTGCGGCCCCTTGGCGGCGGCCTTCTTGTCATCCTTCTTTTGGGCTTCAGCCGGGGTGGCGACCAGGCCAACGGCACCAAGCGAAGCCAGTGCCAGGGCAAGGGCATAGGCCGGACGGGTCAGAAACTGGGTGCGACGCATCGTTCACTTCACTCCTCGACGGCCCGGGAAGGTTCCCGGACACAACTTCCATTGCCCCTGCTACTGACGCCAAAACGCCAGTTTGGCAACTGTTGGAGCGAACTATCGCCAGCGCACTGAACCCGCGTTGAATGCACTTCATCCTGTTCGTTCAGCCAAGCCGCCACGGGTGTGGAAAAATTACGTTCCGGGGGCGGTTGCGGTGGCCTTTCGGCCGGGCTTGTCCTAGGCGCTTGAGCGAGACTTTCCCGCCAACAATCGGCCGATATTCCGCGTGAGCGATAACACAGAAATTCCCGAATTCGAACCCAGCGAACCCACCGGTCCGGAGGGTGATTTCCAGCGCGTCGACATCGTCGATGAAATGAAGGCCAGCTACCTCGATTACGCGATGAGCGTGATCGTCAGCCGCGCCCTGCCCGACGTGCGCGACGGTCTGAAGCCGGTGCACCGCCGGATCCTGTTCGCCAGCCAGGAAGGTGGCTTTGTCGCCGGTCGGCCCTATCGCAAGAGCGCCAAGATCGTTGGCGACGTGATGGGCAATTATCACCCGCACGGTGATAGCGCGATCTATGATGCCCTGGCGCGCATGACCCAAGACTGGTCGATGCGCCTGCCGCTGATCGATGGTCAGGGCAACTTCGGCTCGATGGACCCCGATCCGCCAGCCTCGATGCGCTACACCGAAGCGCGCCTCGCCCGCGTCGCCAATTCGCTGCTTGACGATCTCGACAAGGATACGGTCGATTTCACCGAGAACTATGACGGTTCGCGGCAGGAGCCGACCGTGCTCCCGGCCCGCTTCCCCAACCTGCTGGTCAATGGCGCTGGCGGGATCGCGGTCGGCATGGCCACCAACATTCCGCCGCATAACCTGGGCGAAGTGATCGATGGTTGCCTGGCCTATATCGAGAACCCGGCAATCACCTCGGAAGAACTGATCGAGTTCATCCCGGGGCCGGACTTCCCCACTGCCCCGCTGATCCTCGGTACGGCCGGCGCCCGCAAGGCCTATACCGAAGGCCGCGGCTCGATCATCATGCGCGCCCGGCACGAGATTGAGGAAGGTCGGGGTGACCGCCGCTCGATCGTGCTCACCTCGATCCCCTATCAGGTCGGCAAGAACGGCCTGGTCGAAAAGATCGCCGAGGCCGCCAAGGACAAGCGGATCGAAGGCATTTCGGACATTCGCGACGAATCGAGCCGTCTCGGCGTGCGTGTGGTGATCGACCTGAAGCGCGATGCGACCCCCGAAGTCGTGCTCAACCAGCTATGGCGCAACACCCCGGCGCAAAGCTCGTTCCCGGCGAACATGCTGGCAATCCGCGGCGGTCGCCCCGAAGTGCTGATGCTGCGCGACATCATCAGCAGCTTCATCACCTTCCGCGAGGAAGTGATCACCCGCCGCACCAAGTTCGAACTGAACAAGGCGCGCGACCGGGCCCATATCCTGCTTGGTCTGGTGGTCGCAGTCACCAACCTTGACGAAGTGGTGCGGATCATCCGGGGCTCGCCGAATCCGGCCGCCGCGCGTGAGGCCCTGTCGACCCGCGAGTGGCCGATTGGTGAGATCGCGCCTTACATCAAGCTGATCGAAGCGATCGAGCCGAGCGCCGAGCAGGAAGGCGGCACCTACCGCCTGTCCGAAGTCCAGGTGAAGGCAATCCTCGATCTGCGCCTCCACCGCTTGACCGCGCTGGGCCGCGACGAGATCGGCGACGAACTTAAGGAGCTGTCGATCGCGATCGAGGAATACCTCGCGATCCTGGGCGACCGGGCCAAGCTCTATGGCGTGCTCAAGAACGAACTGGTCGAGATTCGTGCAGCCTATGCCACGCCGCGCGTGTCCGAGATCACCGCGGCGGCGGACGGGATCGAAGACGAAGACCTGATCGAACGCGACGAGATGGTCGTTACAGTCACCATGGACGGCTACATCAAGCGGACCCCGCTTTCGACCTTCCGGGCCCAGAACCGCGGCGGCAAGGGCGCGCGGGTATGTCGACCAAGGAAGAAGACGTCGTCACCAACATGTTCGTGACCAGCACGCACAACCCGGTGCTGTTCTTCTCGACCGCCGGCAAGGTCTATCGCCTGAAGGTCTGGCGTCTGCCCGAGGGTGGACCCGCCACCAAGGGCCGCCCGATCGTCAACTTGCTGCCAGCACTCGACAAGGACGAAACGATCCAGACCGTGCTGCCGCTGCCCGAAGACGAAGCCGAATGGGCCAAGCTCTCGGTCGTCTTCGCCACGGCCAAGGGCAACGTCCGCCGCAATTCGATGGATGCCTTTGCCAACATCCCTTCGAACGGGAAATTTGCGATGCGGTTCGAAGAAGGCTCGGACGACCGCCTGATCGGCGTCGCCTTGCTGGAAGCCAGCGATGACGTGCTGCTAGCCAGCCGCCAGGGCAAGGCAATCCGCTTTGCCGGTGACGAGGTGCGCGAGTTCACCAGCCGGACTTCGACTGGTGTGCGCGGCATGCTGCTGAAGGGGGACGACGAGGTGATCAGCCTGTCGATCCTGCACCGCGTCGGCACGACCAGCGAAGAGCGCGAGGAATACGTCAAGTTCGCGCCGTGGAAGGGTGAGAAGGAGGGCGAGCCCTCGCTGTCGGCTGACCGCTATGCCGAAATGCAGGCGCGCGAGCAGTTCATCCTGACGGTCTGCGCCAACGGCTATGGCAAGCTGAGCTCGGCCTACGAGTATCGCCGCACCGGGCGTGGTGGCCAAGGGATTACCAACATCGACAACATCGGCCGCAACGGCCCGGTGGTGGCGAGCTTCCCGGCCAGCCAGGCCGACCAGCTGATGCTGGTGACCGACCAGGCCAAGCTGATCCGCCTGCCGCTCGAAAGCCTGCGGGTGATCGGACGCGGTTCGGCCGGGGTGCGGCTGTTCAACGTGGCCGATCAGGAACACGTGGTAAGCGCAGTGCGTCTGGCCGACGATGGCAGCGACGGCGAAGAGGGCGAGGCCCCGGTCGCCGACGGGAATACGGTGCACTGATGGGCCTGCAGGTCGAACCCTCGGGCGGAGCGTGCGGCGCACGTGTCACCGGGGTCGACCTCAAGACGCCGCTGGACAGCGCCACCGTCGCCGCGATCCGCGCCGCCTGGCTGCAGCATCACGTCATCGCCTTTCCGGATCAGCATCTGAACGATGACGAGCTGGAGCGGTTCACGCTGAACTTTGGCGCATTCGGGGATGATCCGTTCTTTGCGCCAATCCCAGGCCACGATCATATTGCAGCCGTCCTCCGCGAGGCGGACGAGCAATCGCCGCTGTTTGCCGAGAACTGGCATGCCGACTGGTCGTTCCAGGCCCGCCCACCCTCGGGCACCTGCCTCAACGCAGTCGATATTCCGCCAGTCGGTGGCGATACGCTGTTCGCCAATCAACATATGGCCTGGGAAGCCCTGCCCGATGCACGCAAAGCAGAAATCGGCGATCTGATCGCGATCCACTCGGCGCGGATGGCCTATTCCCCCGACGGCACCTATGGCGCGCGCGACAAGGGCCGTTCGATGGACATCCGTCCGTCCGAGGCCGCCTTTGCAACCCAGACCCACCCCTTGATCCCGACGCACCCTGAAACATGCCGACGCGGGTTCTATTCAACGCTTGGCTACATCATCGGGATCGACGGGATGGACCAGGCCGAGGCGATGCCGCTGCTCCTGGAACTGGCGCAATGGCAAGGGCAGGAACAGTTCACCTATGCCCAGAAGTGGGAGCCCGGCATGCTGGTGATGTGGGACAACCGCTCGGTCCTGCACAAGGCGACCGGCGGCTATGAAGGTTATCGGCGCGAGCTGCACCGGACTACCATCGCTGCCTGGGACGGCTGAGCGCTACCCGCTTCACAAGCCGCAGTCGCCGCGCCACAAGCGACGGCGTTGATTCGGCCATCTGCGCCGCGCACAACCGATTTTCTGGAGGGGAATACCGATGAAGACCCGCGCTGCCGTTGCCTTTGCCGCCAAGCAACCGCTTGAGATTGTCGAGCTGGATCTTGAAGGCCCCAAGGCGGGCGAAGTGCTGGTTGAAATCATGGCGACCGGTGTCTGCCACACCGATGCCTACACCCTCGATGGCCTCGACAGCGAGGGCATCTTTCCCTCGATCCTCGGCCACGAGGGCGCCGGGATCGTGCGGGAAGTTGGCCCGGGCGTGACCTCGGTCAAGCCGGGTGATCATGTGATCCCGCTCTACACGCCGGAATGCCGCCAGTGTAAGTCATGCCTTTCGGGCAAGACCAACCTCTGCACCGCGATCCGCGCGACCCAGGGCCAGGGTCTGATGCCGGATGGCACCAGCCGATTCTCCTACAAGGGGCAGACGATCTATCACTACATGGGCTGCAGCACCTTCTCGAACTTCACCGTCCTGCCCGAAATCGCCGTGGCCAAGATCCGCGAAGACGCGCCGTTCCAGTCCTCGTGCTACATTGGCTGCGGCGTTACGACCGGCGTCGGCGCGGTGATCAACACGGCCAAGGTTCAGGTGGGTGACAATGTCGTGGTCTTCGGGCTCGGCGGCATCGGTCTGAATGTCATCCAGGGCGCGCGACTGGCCGGCGCGAACAAGATCATCGGCGTCGACATCAATCCGGACCGTGAGGAATGGGGCCGCCGCTTCGGCATGACCGAGTTCCTCAATTCCAAGGGCATGAGCCGCGAGGATACCGTCGCCAAGATCGTGGCAATGACCGACGGCGGCGCGGACTATACCTTCGATGCCACCGGCAATACCGAGGTCATGCGCACCGCCCTCGAAGCCTGCCACCGCGGCTGGGGCACCTCGATCATCATCGGCGTGGCCGAAGCCGGCAAGGAAATCGCGACCCGGCCGTTCCAGCTCGTCACTGGCCGCAATTGGCGCGGCACGGCCTTCGGCGGAGCCAAGGGCCGCACCGACGTGCCCAAGATCGTCGACATGTACATGACCGGCAAGATCGAGATCGATCCGATGATCACCACGTGATGGGCCTGGAAGAGATCAACACCGCCTTCGACCTGATGCATGCCGGCAAGTCGATCCGTTCGGTCGTGGTGTTCTGATGTTTAGCCACGTCACCATCGGAGCCGACGATATCGCGGCGACGAAGCGGTTCTATGATGCCACGCTGGGTGCGCTGAGCGTGCCGGAGGGTGAGATCGATGTGCGTGGACGGCTGGTCTATAACTATGCTG
>JACDQK010000055.1 GCA_015657645.1 Novosphingobium sp. | reverse complement strand
GCGCGCCGATCGGCATTGTCGGCCGCGGGCTGACCCCGCTCGATCCCGGCATTCTGGCTGTGGCCAAGGCGCAAAAGCGCAAGGTGGTCGAAGGTCAGGCTGCGAACGCCTATATCCGCCGCCAGGATGGCTGGGCGCTGCTGCAGCACGACGTGCCGACCGTGATGGTCTCGTCGAGCTGGTCGGACGTGGCGCGGGTCGAGCGGTTCTTCGATACCGATTACCACCGCCCGGGTGATCAGGTGAAGGCCGGGCTGGACCTATCGGGCACGGCTGAAGACGTGGCCTTCCACGTCGCGCTGGTGCGCCATTTTGCCGACCTCAAGAAGGTTCCACCGCGTTCTAAATGAGGCACTAGCCCTCTGCGGGGAGTGCGTTTACATGGGCCGCCACGAATCTTCCCATCCAGACGCAAAGTGGCTCTCATGGACATACCTCTCGGCCTTACCTTCGACGACGTGCTGCTGCGTCCGGCCGAATCCGATATCCTGCCTTCGATGGCGGATACGAGCACGCGGCTGACCGCGCAGATCGGCCTCAACATTCCGGTGATCTCGTCCGCGATGGACACCGTGACCGAGGCTGACATGGCGATCGTCATGGCCCAGCTCGGCGGGATCGGGGTGCTCCACCGCAACCTGACGATCGAGGAACAGGTCGCCGCTGTCCGCGCCGTGAAGCGCTTCGAAAGCGGCATGGTCGTCAACCCGATCACCATTGGCCCCGATGCCTCGCTGGGTGAGGCCCGCGCGCTGATGGAAGCCAACCGCATCTCGGGCATTCCGGTGGTCGAAGCCGGTGGCCGGCTGGTCGGCATCCTGACCAACCGCGACGTCCGCTTTGCCGCCAACCCGGCCCAGCCGGTGCGCGAGCTGATGACGCATGAGAACCTGGCCACCGTAACCGCCGGCGTCAGCCAGGACGAGGCGCGCCGCCTGCTCCATGCCCGCCGGATCGAAAAGCTGCTGGTGGTGGATGACAATTTCCATTGCACTGGGCTGATCACGGTCAAGGACATGGAAAAGGCGATCACCTATCCGGACGCGACCAAGGACGCGACCGGGCGCCTGCGCGTTGCCGCGGCGACCACGGTGGGCGACAAGGGCTTTGAACGCACCGAGGCGTTGCTGGCGGCCGAATGCGACGTGGTGATCATCGACACGGCCCACGGCCACAACAAGGACGTCGCCCGCTCGGTCGAGCGCGTGAAGAAGCTGTCCAACTCGGCCCAGGTCATTGCCGGCAATGTCGCGACTTACGAAGCGACACGGGCGCTGATCGATGCCGGGGCCGATGCGGTCAAGGTCGGGATCGGGCCCGGCTCGATCTGCACCACCCGCGTCGTCGCTGGCGTCGGCGTGCCGCAGCTGACTGCGATCATGGAAGCGGCGCGCGCCGCGGCCGACAGCAAGACCCCGATCATCGCCGATGGCGGTCTGCGCACCTCGGGCGATGCGGCCAAGGCGCTCGCCGCCGGGGCCTCGACCATCATGGTCGGCTCGATGCTGGCCGGGACCGAGGAAGCGCCGGGCGAGACCTTCCTGTACCAGGGCCGCGCCTACAAGTCGTACCGCGGGATGGGTTCGGTCGGGGCCATGGGCCGCGGCAGCGCGGACCGTTATTTCCAGGGCGATATCAAGGACCAGATGAAGCTGGT
Organism: Novosphingobium sp.; assembly: GCA_015657645.1. Taxonomy (GTDB): domain Bacteria; phylum Pseudomonadota; class Alphaproteobacteria; order Sphingomonadales; family Sphingomonadaceae; genus Novosphingobium. The sequence goes on along the minus strand of JACDQK010000055.1, from coordinate 3,784 downwards.
GCCCGAAGGGATCGAAGGCCAGGTGCCCTACAAGGGGCCGGCCCGCGATGTCGTCCACCAGCTGGTCGGCGGGATCAAAGCGGCGATGGGCTATACCGGTTCGGCCACGATCGAAGACCTGCGCACCAATGCCAATTTCGTGCGCATCACCAACGCCGGGCTCAAGGAAAGCCACGTCCACGACGTGACGATCACCCGCGAGGCGCCGAACTACAAGCTGTGACCGGCCTGTGACCCCAGGCGCCCGCGTCCAGGCGGCGATCGAGATCCTTGATCTGGTGATTGCGGCTGCCCGCGCCAGCGGCGCACCGGCCGACCGGATCGTCGGCGAATGGTTCCGCACCCGCCGCTTTGCCGGCAGCAAGGACCGCCGCGCGGTGCGCGACCTGGTCTATGCCGCGATCCGCGCCTGCGGGCCGGTGCCGGTCAGCGGGCGGGCAGCCATGCTGCGGCTGGCGCAGGACGATCCCAATCTCGCTGGCCTGTTCGATGGACAGGGCCATGCGCCCGCGCCGATTGCGGCGGAAGAGCCGGTTGCAGCTGGCGGCGTGGCGCCGCCGTGGCTGGAGAAGGCCTTGGCCGAAAGCGACATTGCCGGCGAGGACGCCCAGGCGCTGCTGGCGCGCGCGCCGCTCGATCTGCGGGTCAACACGCTGAAGGCCGATCGGGACACGCTCGAGCTGCCGCTGCCGGGCGAACCGGGCCTGGCCCCGCAGAGCCTGCGCCTGCCGCACGGCACGCAGGTCGAAAGCTGGGAGGCTTACCTGTCCGGCCAGATCGAGGTGCAGGATATCGGCTCGCAGCTGGTCTGCTCGGCGCTGAACGCGCAGCCGGGCGAACTGGTGATCGATCTGTGCGCCGGGGCCGGGGGCAAGACGCTCGCGCTGGCCGCAGCAATGGACAATCGCGGGCGGCTGATCGCGACCGATACCGACCGGACGCGGCTTGCGCGGCTGGAACCGCGCGCCTGGCGGGCCGGGGTGACCATCGCCGAGACCCGCCTTCTCAACCCGAACCGTGAGGCAGAGGTGCTGACCGATCTGGTCGGACAGGCCGACGCGGTGCTGGTCGATGCGCCGTGCTCGGGCACCGGCACCTGGCGCCGCAGCCCCGAAGGCGCTGGCGGCTGACGCCCGATCAGCTCGCCCGCTATGCCGCAGTTCAGGCGCGGCTGCTTGATCTGGCGGCAAGCCTGCTGCGCCCCGGCGGGCGGCTTGGCTTCGTCACCTGTTCGCTGCTCGATGCCGAAGGGGCGAGCCAGGCCGCTGCGTTTCTCGCCCGCCATCCGGACTGGTCGGCGCAGGAGCTGCACCTCGGCGCCGGTGAACAGCGCGGCCCTGGCCTGCGGCTTTCCCCGAACCGTGACGGCACCGACGGCTTTTTCGTCGCCTGTTTCCGGAAGAGCTGATAACAGGATCAGCCATGTCGAGCCTTCGGGAGCAATTGATGCGATATACCCCTGCCGCGCTTGCCTTGTCCTTGCTGGCGGCAGTCACGGCCAGCGTCAGCCTGTCCGCACCGCCCGTTCCGCTCGATCCGCGCGCCGCGCTGCTGGTGGCCGATGGCCGCAAGGCGCTGGCTGCTGGCGATGCCAATGCCGCGATCGATGCCTATGAGGCGGCGCTGGTGTTCCAGCCCCGGCATGTCGCGATCCTGCTCAACCTGGCCGAAGCGACCCGCAAGCAGGGCATGCAGGGCAAGGCGCTGCGCTATTACCGCGAAGTGCTGACGATCGAGCCGGCCAATGTCTATGCGCTGTCCGGTGAAGGTATGGCGCTGGCGGAAAAGGGTGCGGTCGAACGCGCCCGCCGCAATCTTGTCCGGCTTGAGCAGCTGTGCGGCGGGACTTGCGCCCCGGCCAAGGAACTGGCCGCCGCGATCCAGCAGGGACCGGCCCCGCAAATGGTCACGGCCGAAGCGGTCAAGGCCAAGCCGGTGGTTTCGGAAAACTGAAGCGTCAGATCAGATCACGAAACTCGTCGAGCACGGCGCGATAGACGCGCTTCTTGAAGGGCACGATCACTTCCGGCAGCTGGGCCGGGTCCATCCACTGCCATTCGCAGAATTCGGCCGGATCGTGGGCGTCGAGGCGGATGTGGTGATCTTCGCCGGTAAAGCGGGCCAGCACCCAGTGCTGGCGCTGGCCGCGATATTGGCCGCGCCACAGCTTGCCCATCAGCTCGTCCGGCAGGTCATAGAGCACTTCTTCGCGCGTCTGGGCCAGGATGGTGACGTGCTCTTCAAGGACGCCGGTCTCTTCCCACAACTCGCGCAGCGCGGCTTCGCGCAGTTCTTCGCCCTCGTCGATCCCGCCCTGCGGCATCTGCCAGTAAACCCCGCCCTCGTCAGGCTGGCCGCGCGTGTCGATGCGCTTGCCGACAAAAGCCAGGCCCGAGGCATTGACCAGCATCACCCCACGCAGGGGCGATAGGGCAGAGCGGAAAAGTCAGTCTTGGCGGGATCTTGGGACATAGGCGGCCCCTTACCCTCAAACCTTGGTCAGCATCAACTTCATTGCCGCAATGATCTTGGCCGTGGCGGCCGCGGCGCTGGGCAGGACCTTGCGCGTTGTCGTGAAATCGTGCGTCAGGCCGTGCATGTGCAGGAAGACCGTATCGACCCCGGCATCGACCAGCTTGGCGGCGATGCGGCGGCCCTGATCCTGCAAGGGATCGAGCCCGGCGGTGGCGACGATCGTCGGGCACATCCCCTCGGCGCTGGCATGGAGGGGAAAGGCGCGCGGGTCGCCGCTCTTGGGCAGGTAGAGCGAATAGAACCAGTCCATCGCCACCTTGGTCAGCAGATGGCCCTCGGCGAACCGCTCCATCGATCCATCCTGGCTTTCGTCGGTGGCGGGGTAGAGCAGAACCTGCAGCAGCATCGGCGAAGCAGCCGGCTGATCGATCAGCGCGCGGGCCGTGACCGTCGCCAGGTTGCCCCGGCGCTGCCGCCGATCGTGACCAGGCCGGTCACGGTGCGGCCCAGCTCGGCCGGGCTGGCGGCCAGCCAGCGCGCCACCGCTTCGCAATCGTCCGGTGCGGCGGGGAAGGGGTGCTCGGGTGCCTTGCGATAGTTGACCGCCAGGACCGGCAGGTCGAGTTCGGCCGAGAGTTCGGTGCACAGCGAATTGTGCGTATCCAGATCGCCGATCACAAAGCCACCGCCGTGGAAGAACAGGATGACCGGCGAGGGCTCGCGGCTTTCGCGCACGTCATAGAACCGCACCGGAATAGCGCCGGCCGGTCCGGGGCAGGTCAGGTCTTTGATCACCGCCATCGGCCGGGGATCGGCCTCGGTCATGGCCTTCAACCCCAGGTAGCCGGCGCGCTGCTCGGCCGGGTCAAGCCGTTCCGGCGCGGGCAGGCTGTTCATCATTGCCAGGAAGCCCTGCACGTCTTCACGGATCAACGGGGTCTGGTCGGACATGCAGGTACCTCTCTCTTTTGATGATTTAACCGACAGGTTAAGTCGCGTTTTGCCACTTGACTAGCCGCCTTGGCGCTTCTCAAGTGAGCGAGGTTGCCCGGCACGCAGTTTTTCTTGATTGCCGGGCACGCGGGGAGGGGACTAGGGCGCTTCGCGAGGACGAGGCGGGCCGGTCCGCCTGATGAGGAATACGCATGGCAACGCAACTGGCCGATCCCGAAGCAAAGTCCACCGCAGCACCTGAAGCCGTAGTTGTCCGCTTTGCGGGCGACTCGGGCGATGGGATGCAGCTAACCGGCGGGCAGTTCACTCTGTCGAGCGCGCTGGCGGGCAATGACTTTGCCACGTTCCCGGACTT
>JACDQK010000054.1 GCA_015657645.1 Novosphingobium sp. | reverse complement strand
GGCGCCTGTTTCATGGGCCCAACTATTTCGTTCCTCCGCAGGCAGAGCGGGCGGTCATTACCGTCCATGACCTTTCCGTCCTCCGCTTCCCGGAATTGCACCCGCTTGCCCGGCGACAGGATTTCGAGCGCAACTTTGCGCGTTCGCTCGGTCAGGCCAGCCACATCATTACCGACAGCCGCTTTATCAAGTCCGAGGTGGAAGCATTGCTGGGCGTGAAACCCGACACGATCACAGCGGTTCCGCTCGGGGTCGATCCGGCCTTTTTTGCAACGCGCAGCCAGACAGCCGATCGCCAGGTGCTCGCGCAGCTCGGGCTGGCCGACCGACGCTATGCCCTCTGTGTCGCCACGCTCGAGCCCCGCAAGGGCTTGGACAAGGCCCTGCGCGCCTTTCAGGCCGCGCGGGAGCGGACGCCGGGCCTACCGTGTGAGTGCCTGGTCATCGTCGGCGCTGCAGGGTGGGAGGATGACGCGCTCAAGGCAGCAATCGAACCGGCGGTACGGCGCGGCGAAGTTGTCCTGCCGGGCTATGTTGCCGAGTCCGAACTGCTCGCGCTTTACGCCAATGCCCAGGTGTTCCTTTATCCGTCGGTCTATGAAGGCTTCGGCCTGCCGCCGCTCGAGGCCATGGCGATGGGCACGCCGACCGTGGTTTCCCCCCGCGCCAGCATTCCGGAAGTCGTCGGTGACTGTGCCTTGTTCGCCGAGCCTGACGATGTCGATGCCTTTGCCGCTGCGATCGAGCGCGCGTTGACCGACGATCAGTGGCGCGAGACTGCCAAACTTGGCGGGCGGGAACAGGCCGGGCGCTTCACCTGGGACCGCTGTGTTGACGAGACCGTTGCGGTCTATCGCAAGGCCCTGATGGTTTAAGCGGCAAATTGGCCGGGAATCGTAAGGCGGCCCGCTGTTCAAGTCCGCGAAAGCACAGGGCCGCCAAGGGAGCCTTGCTTGTCATGGTTTGGGCTGCGGTCTAAGGGACTGGTGCCGATGGTAATGGTGGCTCAGGGGGTACACAATCAGCGTGTGCCGGAAGGTGTTTGGTAGTGAAATTTATCCAGGTTTTCGGTTTGGCCTGCTTCGCCATGCAGCTTGGCGCCTGCACCTCGCTGGGCAGTAGCGGCCCGCAGACGGGTGCGGTGACTAAGGCAGATGGCAAGGTCGTCTTGGATTCGCGCATCAAGCTGCTCGACCTGTCCGATGGCCTGGCGCGCCAGGTTGCCCAGGCGGCCCGTCCGCCCAGCTTTTCCGAGACCATCGGCGATGGCATTCCTTATGGCTCGATGATCGGCAAGGGCGATGTGCTTGACATCGCCATTTGGGAGGCACCGCCGGCCACCCTGTTCGGATCGGGCGGCGGTGACCCCCGCATGACCTCGTCCACTTCGACCGCGCGCGGCACGGCAATGCCTGAGCAGATGGTCGACAGCAACGGACAGATCAACGTGCCGTTCGTCGGTGAGATCCGGGCTGCCGGCCGCACGCCCCAGCAGATCGAACGCGAACTGACCAATCGGCTCAAAGGGCTGGCGCATATGCCGCAGGTCATTGTCCGGATCGTCCGCAATGCCACTTCGAACGTCACGGTGGTCGGCGAAGTTGCCAACAGCACGCGGCTGCCCCTGACACCCAAGGGCGAGCGCCTGCTCGATGCGCTGGCGAGCGCCGGGGGCGTTCGCCAGCCGATCGGCAAGATGACAGTTCAGGTTACCCGCGGTGACCGGGTTGTCTCGATGCCGCTCGAAGGTGTGATCCGCGACCCGGTCCAGAACATTCGGCTGCAGCCAGACGATGTCGTTACCGCCTATTACCAGCCCTTCAGCTTCACCGCGCTTGGCGCGATTGGCAACAATGCCGAAGTGAACTTCGAAGGCACCGGCATTACCCTGGCCCAGGCTCTGGGCCGGATCGGCGGCCTGCGTGACGACCGGGCCAATGTCAAAGGCGTGTTTGTGTTCCGGTTCGAAGAAGCTTCGGCGCTGGGCGGCACTGCGGGTCGGGTACCGGTGATCTACCGGCTCAATCTGGCCGATCCGGCCAATTTCTTCGTCGCGCAGAGCTTCCAGGTTCGCGACAAGGACGTGCTCTATGTGTCGAACGCCCCTGGCACCGATCTGCAGAAGTTCGTGAACATCGTCTCGTCGATGGCCTTCTCGGTGGTCGGCATCACGAATTCGATCCAGTAGCTGCGGATTGAGGGTGGGGCCGCCGGAAGGCGCGCCCGCCCTCAGCTCAACGCAATGTCCGGCGCGTCTTCCTGTTTCATGCCGACGACGTGGTAGCCGGCATCGACATGGTGGGTCTCGCCGGTCACCCCGCTCGACAGGTTGGATAGCAGGTAGAGGCCGGCCCCGCCGACATCCTCGATCGTCACGTTGCGGCGCAGCGGCGAGTTCAGCTCGTTCCACTTAAGGATGTAGCGGAAATCGCCGATGCCGCTGGCGGCGAGCGTCTTGATCGGGCCGGCTGAGATCGCATTCACGCGAATGCCGACCGGGCCGAGGTCGTTGGCGAGGTACTTCACGCTGGTTTCCAGCGCCGCCTTCGCCACGCCCATCACATTGTAATGCGGCACAACCTTTTCCGCGCCGTAGTAGCTCAGTGTCAGGATCGACCCGCCTTCGGGCATCATCGCGGCGGCGCGCTGCGTCACGGCGACCAGGCTGTAGGCCGAGATGTTCATGGTCATCAGGAAGTTGTCGAGGCTGGTGTCGACATATTTCCCGCGCAGCTCATTCTTGTCGGAAAAGCCGATCGCGTGGACCACGAAATCGATCGTCGGCCAGCGCGCCGAGAGGGCGGCAAAGGCGGCGTCGAGCGCCTCCATGCTCGACACATCGCAATCGATCAGGAGATCGCTGCCGAGTGATGCGGCCAAGGGACGCACCCGCTTTTCCAGCGCTTCGCCCTGGTAGGAAAAGGCCAGCTCGGCCCCGGCCTCATGCAGCTTCTGGGCGATCCCCCAGGCCAGCGACTTGTCATTCGCGAGCCCCATGATCAGCCCGCGCTTGCCCTTCATCAATCCCGTCATGCGTTACGATCCACCATCCATGCGCCGCTCGCTTTCCGCTACGGCCTCGCCGATCATTTCGCCTTCTTCCGGCGTCACGGCAAGCGCAGCGTTAAGCTCGGCCCCGACCACCATCCCTAGGCCAACCAGCCAGAAAAAGAAAAGCGCGATCATCACTCCAGCGAGGCTGCCGTAAGTGAGATCGTATGTGAAGAATCGCGCGAGCACTCCGGGCAGGGCAATCGTCACCGCTGCCCACCACACAGTCACCAGCAGCGCGCCCGGCCACTTGGGGTAGCGGCGCGAGCGATAGGCGGTGGGGGTGAGCGTGTAGAACAGCGCGTGGAGCGAGAGAAACAGGACTACCGCCGGGATCAGGCGCGAGGTGGCAAGGGTGTTCGCCCAGTCCGCCAGGCGCGGGAACCAGGCGTCGATAACCTGTTCGGCCGTGCCAATCGCCACCTGCGCGAACAGCGAGGCGAGCAGGCCGATCACCGCCGCGACGATCACGCCGGTCGAGATCAGGCGGTGGCGCCAGAAGGCCGCTGTCGGCCCGGTGCCATAGGCGCGGCGCAGGATGTCGCGGATCGTCTCGATCAGGCTGCCGACAGTCCAGAGCCCAACGATCCCGCCGACCCACAAGAGCCAGCCCGACCGCGCCTGGACCACGTCCTGCGCCACGGGCTCGAGGACCTGCCGCACCATCGGCGGTACGGCCAGCATGAACGAGCTGACCGACGCGGCGCGCTGCGATTCCTCACCGACCAGAGCGAAGACCGCCGCGACCGTGATGAAGAAGGGAAAGATTGCCAGGATCGCCATATAGGCCAGGTTCCCGGCATGGATGAAGCCATCGTTCCAGGCGCCGGTCCAGACTCGCTGCAGCACCCGGCCGAACCGAGCGAAGCGCTGCCGGGCGGCCGGGCTGACCTGTTCCTCCAGGCCCGCCTGCCAGCGCAGCGCGCGCTTGCGGCGGGCTTCGGGCGACAGGTCTGGCGCCAGGTGGGCCTCGGCCCGCGCCTGTTCTAGCGGGATTTCCTCCACGCCGCAGCCTTGCTCAGACGCCCAGCCGCGCGCGCAGGTTGCGCTGGTCGGTCCAGCCCTCAAGCCGCTTGGCCAGATCGGCATCGCCCTCGGGCAGCTGGATTTCCAGAGTCACCAGCTGGTCGCCGCGGGTACCGTCCTTGCGGCTGAAGCCCTTGCCGGGAATGCGCAGCGTCTTGCCCGAGCTTGAGCCCGGGGCGACGGTCAGCATGACTGCCCCTTCGGCTGTCGGGACCTTGACCTTGCCGCCGTTGAGCGCCTCATCGAGGGTGATCGGCAAGTCGATCCGCAGGTTGTCGCCATCGCGGCGGAAGAAGGCGTGGGGCTGGATGCGGATCGTGACGATTGCGTCCCCGGCGCCGCCTGGACCGGGCTCGCCCTTGCCGGCGAGACGCATCTGGGTGCCGTCCTCGACCCCGGCAGGGAGCTTGAGGTCGATCGTCTTGCCATCGGCCAGGGTAATCCGCTGGGTCGCTCTTGCTGCGGCATCCGGCAGCGAGACGCCAAGCTGGTAAGAGGCATTCGCGCCTTTCGGTGCGGGCCGGGCACGCCCACCGCCGGGATTGCCACCAAAGCCGCCACGCCCGCCAAACAGGCCTTCGAAAATATCGCCCAGGTCGATCCCGGCATCGCCGCCGCCACCGCCGCCGAAGCCTTCAAACCCGTCGGCGCGGAAGCCGCGTTGGCCGCCGGCGCCGCCAAAGCCGCCGCCGGGGCCGCCGAACCCGTAACCGGTCGGGTTGCCGTCGACATCGATCTCGCCCCGGTCAAACCGGGCGCGCTTGTCTTTGTCGGACAAGAGGTCATAGGCGCGCGTGACTTCGGAGAAGCGCTCCGCCGCCTTGGGGTTGTCCTGATTGCGGTCGGGGTGCAGTTCTTTCGCCAGCTTGCGATAGGCGGACTTGATGTCCTTCTCGCTCGCGCCGCGCGCTACCCCCAGGATCGAATACGGATCGGCCATTGGTCCTAGCTAGGAGCGGCAGGGCCATACGGCAAGGCGTTCCCGCGCTCACGGCTTTCACCGGCGGCCACTTGCAGCTATGCCGCGCGCATGGACGAACAGCAATCCGCCGATGCTATCCCGGTCACCGCGCCGCTCAAGCTTTTTGCCGAGTGGTTTGCCCTGGCCAAAGACAGCGAGCTCAACGATCCCGATGCGGTCGCCCTGGCCACGGCCACGCCCGATGCCGCGCCCTCGGTGCGAATGGTGCTGCTCAAGGAGTTCGGGCCTGAAGGCTTCGTGTTCTATACCAATGCCCAGAGCCGCAAGGGCGGTGAATTGCTGGCCAATCCGCAGGCGGCGATGCTGTTCCACTGGAAAAGCCTGCGCCGCCAGATCCGGATTGAAGGGCGGATCGAGGAAGTCGATCCCGCCACGGCCGATGCTTACTTCGCCAGCCGCAGCCGCGATTCCCAGCTGGGCGCGCTGGCTTCTGACCAGTCGCGGCCGCTGGGCTCGCGTGCTGAATTCCTCGGCCGGATTGCCAAGGTTACCGCGCAGCACCTGGTCGGCCGGTGCCGCGTCCGCCGCACTGGACCGGCTTCCGGCTGGTCCCCAGCGCCTTCGAATTCTGGATGGACCGCCCGTTCCGTCTGCACGAACGCCGCCGGTTCGAGCGGGACGTAGACGGCAACTGGACTTCGGGCCTGCTCTACCCCTAAAGCCCGCGGCCTTCGCCGGCCAGGAAAGCGGCATAGGCCTGGGCGATCCCTTCGCGCAGCGCTGTCCGAGCCTTCCAGCCCAGGTTGGTGAGCTTGGTATTATCCATCAGCTTGCGCGGAGTGCCATCGGGCTTGGTCTGATCGGTAACGATCTCGCCGTCATAGCCGATCACTTCCATGACCAGCTGGGTCAGCTCCATGATCGAGATATCGTCACCGACCCCGATGTTGACGTGTTCGGCATCGGAATAGTGCTGCATCAGGAAGACGCAGGCATCGGCACAATCATCGACATACATGAACTCGCGGCGCGGGGTGCCGGTGCCCCAGACCACCACCGGGCTGCTGGTCCGCTTGGCCTCGTGCACCTTGCGCATCAGCGCCGGCATGACGTGACTTGAAGCCAGGTCAAAGTTGTCGCCGGGGCCATACAGGTTGGTTGGCATGGCGCTGATGAAGTCGCAGCCATATTGCCGACGATAAGCCTGCGCCTGCTTGATCCCGGCGATCTTGGCAATCGCATACCATTCGTTGGTCGGCTCCAGCGCTCCCGTCAGCAGCGCGTCCTCGCGGATCGGCTGGGGGGCGAGCTTCGGGTAGATGCAGGACGAGCCCAAAAACAGCAGCTTCTCCACCCCGGTTTCGTGCGCACTGGTCGTGATCGCGGTCGAAATCAGCAGGTTGTCGAGCAGAAACTGGACCGGAAAGCTGTCATTGGCGAGAATCCCGCCCACCTTCGCCGCAGCGATAAAGACCGCGTCGGGCCGGTTGGCTTCCATCCAGCGATGGACATCGGCACGCTCGGTCAGATCGAGGTCGGACCGGCCGACCGTCAGAACGGTGCAGTCTTCCTGGGCCAGGCGGCGCACCAGCGCCGAGCCGACCATCCCGCGATGGCCGGCCACCCAGACCCGCTTGCCGGCAAGATCGAATAGTTGTTCACTTGGCACGCGCTTTAGTTCCCGCTGGCATAGAGCCTAACAATCTGGCCCATCGCGTTTCTTACCGGCTCGTGTTGGCCGTCAAGGGTCCGACCCAATCTGACCACGGTTAATTTGTCAGCAGGCGAAACCAGCACAAACTGGCCGAGATGGCCGTTCATCGAGAACGCGCTGCGCGGCGCGCCCGGGAAGGGCACTTCGCTCTCGCCCGGTTGCGGCCGGTTGAGCCAGGTCTGCGCGCCATAGCCCGGATTGCGCGGATTGGCGGTGGTCATGAATTCGATCCAGCCAGCCGGGACCAGCTGGGCACCATCGACGCTGCCCTGATTGCGCAGGAACTCGCCGAACTTGGCCCAGTCGCGCGCGCTGGCGTGCATCAGGCTGCCACCGATCAGGGTGCCGGCGGCATCGTATTCGGGCACGATCGACTTCATCCCCAGTGGCTCGAACAGGCGGCTGCGAAGATAATCGCCCACTGCGCGGCGACGCTCGGCCGGATCGCTGCTGGGAGTGAGGGCGCGCGCCGCGAGATCAGCCAGGATGACCGTCGTGTTGCTTGAATACTCCCACTTCCGTCCGGGTTCGGCCTCAAGCGGCTGGGCCTCGGCATGGGCAGCCATGGCATCGCGCCCGTCAAGGAACAGCATCCGCACTTCGTCGGATTCGTAAACCGGATCGCCAGCCTCGGTATGGCGCAGGCCCGCGCGCATCTGCAGCAGCTGGCGCAGCGTGATCTCGCCGCGCGGATCGCCGGGGCGCTGCCAGGCCGGGACCGGCGCGCTTTCGTCCAGCCGCAGCCGGCCATCGGCCACCAGCAGCCCGATCAGCACGCCGGTAACAGTCTTGGCCATCGACCAGCTGACGAAGCGGGTGTTCTCGTGATAGCCCGGGGCATAGCGCTCGGCGACGATCCGCCCGTCATGTAGCACGATCACGGCGCGGGTCTCGGCCGTTTCGGAGGCGCTGAACAGCGTGTCGACCGTTCGGGCCAGCACCTCGCGCTTGACGCCGGGGCTCTTGACCACGGCACCCAGCGCTGCTGCGGTCAATGGCGGGGGCGGTTCCTGCGCCGACTGCTGCGGGCCGCATGCGATCAGGCTTGGCAGGGCCAGCAAGGGCAGGATAAGGGTCAGACGACGCGTCGGCATGGCGCGCATCACTCGCGCAAAGGCTCGCCGATGGCAACTGCAAAGCCCGCTCCATCAATACCTTCGCGCCGCCGCCGCTGGCCGTGGTTGCTGTTGCTCGTCCTGGCGGGCCTGCTCGCCTGGTTCTGGGCCCCGCTGAATGGCTTTGCGATTACCGGCGCATCCTATGGCGCGCGGGTGGCCTGCTCGTGCCACTATCTGGGAGGGCGCGGGCTGGACGATTGCCGCAAGGACTTTGAGCCCGGGATGGAACTGGTCATGCTCAGCGCCGACAAAGAGGCCAAGAGCGTCACCGCCCGTTTTCCGCTGCTCGCCAGTCAGACTGCAACCTTTTACGAAGGACAGGGTTGTCGTCTGGAGCCCTGGAACGAGTAGTCGAACTTCGTTGACTTGCCCGGAACCTTTCTTCAGGGGGCCGATTTTCCCTATCAGCCAGTAGATTGCGCCCATGACTCTAGTGATTACTCCAGTAATTCTGTGCGGCGGCAGCGGCACGCGTCTCTGGCCGCGCAGCCGGGCGGGAAAGCCCAAGCCGTTTCTGCCGCTGGTCGGCAATTCAACCCTGTTCGAGGCAACTGTCGGGCGAGCTGCTCCCGAACATGGGTTCGCACCGCCGCTAGTCGTGACCGGCGCGCGCCACGTTGAACATGTCGAGGCGCAGCTGGGCGGAATTGACGCAACGATCGTGGTTGAACCGGCGGCGCGCAATACGGCGGCGGCAATTGCCCTGGCCGCGCTCCGGCTGGATCCCGATGCGATCATGCTGGTTTGCCCGAGCGACCACCACATTGCCGATGGCGCCGCCTTCCGCGCTGCGGCACGCAATGCCGCGGCGCTGGCCGCTGAAGGCTACCTCGTATCCTTCGGGATTGAGGCCAAGAGCCCCGAGACCGGCTTCGGCTACCTCGAACGGGGCGAAGCACTGGCGCATGGCGGTTTCCGCGTGGTCCGCTTTATCGAAAAGCCTGACCGCGCGCGGGCCGAAGCTTTTGTCGCGGCCGGAACTTATGCCTGGAACGGCGGGATCTTCGCGTTCCGGGTTGGCACCTTCCTGGCCGAACTTGCCGCCCATCGCCCCGCGATCCTGGCCGCAGTTCAGGCGGCAGACCAGGCCGGTACCCGGCAAGGCCGCCAGTTCCTCCCTGGCGCGGCTGAGTTCGATGGCTTCAATCCGGAATCGGTCGACTATGCGGTGATGGAGAACACCAGTCAGGCCGCGATGGTCCCGGTCGACATGGGCTGGTCGGACATCGGCAGCTGGGACGCGCTGCACCTGGCGCTTGATCGCGATGACGCCGGCAACAGCGTGCAGGGCCGGGCCGAACTGGTCGACTGCCGCAATGTCCTGGTCACCAGCGATGGCCCGCGGGTTTCGGTGATCGGCCTGGAGGACGTGGTGATCGTGGTCGATGGCGACGAGATCCTGGTCACCAGCCATTCCGGTACGCAGCGCGTTGGCAAACTCCACGGAGCTGCCAACCAATGACCGTGCTGCCGACGCGGGCCGTGGCCAAGCCCTGGGGGCGAACCGCCCTGCCGCCGGCGTTTGGCGGGACGGCCGCCGCAGCCATTGGCGAAGTCTGGTTTGAACCGCCGCCGCAGCTCGACCAGCTGCTGATCAAGTACATCTTCACCAGCGAGAAGCTGTCAGTGCAATGCCATCCTTCCGATGCCCAGACCGAGGCGATGGGGCTGGGCCGGCAGGGCAAGGAAGAGTGCTGGCTGGTCCTTGCTGCCGAACCGGGCGCGCAGCTGGCGATCGGGTTCGAGCATGAGATTGATCTCGAGACGATGCGCGCGGCGATGCAGGACGGTTCGATCGAGCAATTGCTGACCTGGCATCCGGTCAGCGCCGGGGACTTCTTCTACATCCCGGCCAATACGGTCCATGCCATTGGCGCCGGGATCACGCTGGTCGAAGTCCAGCAGAATTCGGACATTACCTACCGCCTCTATGACTATGGCCGCCCGCGCGAGCTGCATGTCGAGGAAGGCGCTGCCGTGGCGCTGCGCGGCCCCTATCCGGTCCATAACCACCAGCAGCTGGCCGCCACCGGCCCGGTGCGGCTCGTTGACGGGCCCTATTTCCGGCTCGATCGCCTCGACGGGGCGCCCGATGCGGCAACGATTGCGCGCTATGCCGGGCCGCTGTTGGTCGTGCCGCTCGATTGCACGGTAACCGTGGCCGGAGTGCCGGTTACGCCGGGGCAATGCGCCCTGGCTGACAGGCTCGAGGTCGCCGTCTTCCCGGCCAGCGGGCTCAGCCTGATCGCCCAGCCGGTCTAGCTCTGGCCGCCGCTGACGGTGCGGCGGACATATTCGGCATAGGCCGATTTACCCAGCCGCTCGGCCAGCACCTCGACCTGGGCCTGGTCGATGAAGCCCTTGCGCCAGGCGATTTCTTCCGGGCAGGCAATCTTGAAGCCCTGGCGCTTTTCCAGCGTGCGGACAAATTCGGCCGCGTCGATCAGACTGTCGGGCGTGCCGGTATCAAGCCAGGCATAGCCGCGCCCCATCAGCTCGACTGAAAGCTGGCCGCGCTCCAGGTAGGTGCGGTTGACGTCGGTGATCTCCAGCTCGCCGCGCGCGCTCGGCTGCAGATTGGCGGCAATGTCGACCACCTGCTCGTCATAGAAATAGAGCCCGGTCACCGCCCAGTTGGAGCGCGGCTGGGCCGGCTTTTCCTCGATCGACACGGCCTGCATGGCGCCGTCGAATTCGACCACGCCGTACCGCTGCGGGTCGGTTACATGATAGGCAAAGACCGTCGCCCCCTCGGTCCGGGCAATGGCATTTTCGAACAGGCCGGTGATCCCGTGGCCATAGAAGATGTTGTCGCCCAGGATCAGCGCCGATGGGCCACCGGCGACGAAATCCGCGCCGATGATATAGGCCTGGGCCAGGCCTTCGGGCTCCGGCTGAACGGCATATTCGATGGCCATGCCCCACTGCGAGCCATCGCCCAGCAGCGCCTGGAAGCTGGGCGTGTCGCGCGGAGTGGAGATCACCAGCACCTCACGGATCCCGGCCAGCATCAGCGTCGAAAGCGGATAGTAGATCATCGGCTTGTCGTAGATCGGCATCAGCTGCTTCGACGTGACCAGCGTCATCGGATGGAGCCGCGTGCCGGAACCGCCGGCCAGAATGATACCCTTCATGCTGAGGTCCTTGCTTGCTGGGCCGAATGCAATTCAGCGACGATCTCGCTCACAATGGTCTGCCAGAGACGCGGCGCTATGCCAAAGTCCTGCGTGAGCCGGGACGTGTCGAGCCGTGAATTGGCCGGTCGCCGGGCTTTCTGTGGATAGTCGGCGGAGCCAATCGGGATGACCGGGACTTGCGGGCCGCCATGGGCCGCGCTGGCCGCCATGATCGCCTCGGTCAGGCCGTGCCAGGTGGTGCTGCCGGCATTGACGAAGTGATAGGTCCCGCGCGGCGCGGCGGGATCGGCCAGATGCGCCAGCGCGATCGTCTGCAGCGCGGCGGCAATATCGCCCGCGCTGGTCGGGCAGCCGTGCTGATCGGCCACCACGCGCAGCTCCGGTCGCTCGCCAGCCAGGCGCAGCATGGTCTTGAGGAAGTTGCTGCGCTGGGCGCTGATCACCCAGGCGGTGCGCAGGATCACGTGGCGCGGGGCCCCGGCACGGACCGCCAGTTCGCCGGCGAGCTTGCTGGCACCATAGATACCGAGCGGCGCAACGGGATCATCCTCGCGATAGGGCCGGTCCAGCGCGCCATCGAAGACGTAGTCGGTCGAAACATGGAGCAGCGGGATGTTGCTGGCGCGCGCAATGTCGGCCAGCCAGGCCGGACCCTGGGCATTGGCCAGAAAGGCGGCGCCGGCATTGTCTTCGGCCAGGTCGACCGCGGTATAGGCGGCGCAATTGATGATGCAGTCGATCTGGCGGCCAGCAAACCACGCGGCGATGCTTTCGCCCGAGGCCAGGTCCAGCTCGCCCCGACCCGGTGCCAGCACGGTCACATCAGCTGGCCAGGATTGGCGCAGCAGCTCCAGCCCGACCTGTCCGGTCCCGCCGGTCACCAGGATGGTGTGCCGCGCCATGCCGGTCAGCCCTTCAGCCCAGCCGTTCGGTCGAATAGCGGCGCTGCAGGATCGGCTCCCACCAGTCCCCCCCGCGCCAGGTACCAGTCGACCGTCCGGGCAATGCCGTCCTCGAACCGCACCTGCGGCTCCCAGCCCAGCTCGCGGGCGATCTTGGCGGCATCGATGGCATAGCGCTGGTCGTGCCCGGGCCGGTCAGCAACGAAAGTGATTTGCTCGGCATAGGACTTGCCATCCTCGCGCGGGCGGCGGGCATCGAGCGCAGCGCAGATTGCGCGGACCACCTCGATATTCCGGCGCTCCGAATTGCCGCCGATATTGTAGGTTTCGCCCGGCACCCCGGCTTCGAACACCCGGCGCAGCGCGCGGGCGTGATCCTCGACAAACAGCCAGTCGCGCACGTTCGAACCATCGCCATAGACCGGCAGTGGTTCACCCGCGAGCGCGCGAATGATGATCAGCGGGATCAGCTTCTCGGGGAAGTGATAGGGCCCGTAATTGTTGGAGCAATTGGTCACCAGCACCGGCAGGCCATAGGTATGGCCCCAGGCCCGGACTAGGTGGTCCGACGCCGCTTTCGATGCCGAATAGGGCGAGCGCGGATCATAGGCCGTGGTTTCGGTGAACAGGCCTTCCTCACCCAGCGAGCCATAGACCTCATCAGTCGAGATGTGGTGGAAGCGGAACGCAGCCTGGCGGCCTGCCGACAGACTCTGCCAGTACCCCAGCGCCTGCTGCAGCATTGTGAAAGTCCCGACCACATTGGTCTGGATGAACTCTCCGGGCCCATCGATCGAGCGGTCGACATGGCTTTCGGCGGCCAGGTGCGCGATCACGTCGGGCTGGAACTCGGCCAGCAGGCGGGCGACCAGCTCTGCCTCGCAGATGTCGCCCTGGACGAAGCTATAGCGCGGATTGTCGGCCACTTCGGCCAGCGAAGTCAGCACCCCGGCATAGGTCAGCTTGTCGAGGTTGAGCACGCTGTGCTCGCTCTCGCCAATCAGGTGCCGGATCAGGGCCGAGCCAATAAAGCCAGCGCCGCCGGTGACCAGGATCTTCATTGCTTCAACCTCTACCTGTTTCGTGCAGCTTACACTGCAAATTCCTGCAAGGGACCTAACGGTTCGCCATCGTAGGGAAAATCGATCTGCAGTTCGGCCAATGGCGGCAAGGCCTTATCCTTGTCTGACAGGACGGGAGGAGCGCCAATTGGCCACTCGATCCCGACGGCGGGATCGTCCCAGGCAAATCCGCCATCGCACTCTGCCGAATAGGGCGCGTCGACCTTGTAAGCGATCTCGCAGTCTGGCTCGAGCGTCACAAAGCCGTGGGCATAGCCGGCCGGGATCAGCAGCTGCTTGCCGTTCTCGGCCGAAAGCTCAAGTCCCACCCATTGCCCGAAAGTTGGGGAAGCGCGCCGGACATCGACGACAACATCGAAGATTCGTCCCCGCAGGCAGCGGACCAGCTTGGTCTGGGCGAAAGGCGGGGTCTGGAAATGCATCCCCCGCAACGTGGCGACCGGGCGCGAAAGCGAATGGTTGTCCTGGCAGAAGTCGAGCCTGATCCCGGCGGCTTCCAGCTTGGCGCGGTTCCAGCTCTCGCTGAACCAGCCGCGATCATCCGAAAAACGGCGGGGAATCAGCACTTTAAGGGTCATCTTCTGGTCCCGCACAAACTGCAAACCCGCCGATCAGCGGATCCGTCCCGACTTAACCGATTGGCCCTTGCGGTCAATCGCTGGCGCTCAGGCGGCTGTTTCGGCAATCCAGCCGCCGCCGACCACGCGGTCTCCGGCATAAAGCACTGCCGCCTGCCCGGGGGCGACACCATATTCCGGACTGGCGAAGCGGATCGTGGTGCTGGTGCCGTCACCCAACGGGCCCTCCAGCGCAACCGGCACGGGCTTGGCCAGCGAGCGGACCTTGGCCAGCAGCGGGGCATCGGGCAGCGGACCGATTCGGTTGGTCTCGACGATCCGGGCGCTGCTCACCGCCAGTAGGCGACGCGGGCCGACCCGCACTTCGGCCGTCGCCGCATCGATCCCCACAACATAGAGCGGCTCCGGCTGGCCGCCGATCTCCAGCCCGCGGCGCTGGCCGACGGTGAAGTGAATCACGCCCTCGTGCTGGCCGAGCACCGCGCCGGTCTCGACATGGACGATTGCGCCGGGGCGGACGCCTTCGGGCCGGACCGCCTTGACGATCCGGGCATAGTCCCCGTCGGGCACGAAGCAGATATCCTGACTGTCAGGCTTGGCGGCAGTGCGCAGGCCGGCTGCTTCGGCCAAGGCGCGGACCTGCGGCTTGGGCAGGCCGCCGAGCGGGAAGCGCAGGTAATCGAGCTGCGCCTCGGTGGTCGCATACAGAAAGTAAGACTGGTCCCGCGCGGGATCGAGCGCGCGGTGCAACTCCGGTCCGGCCGGACCGAGGACGCGGCGCACATAATGTCCGGTTGCCAGGCAATCGGCGCCAAATTCGCGTGCCATGCGGAACAGGTCGGTGAACTTGGGTCCCATATTGCAGCGGATGCAGGGGATCGGGGTGCGGCCGGCGAGGTATTCGTCAGCGAACTGCTCGACCACTTCCTCGCGAAAGGCGGATTCGTGGTCGATCACATAGTGCTGGATCCCCAGTCGATCGGCCACGGCGCGGGCATCGCGGATGTCATCGCCCGCGCAGCAGGCGCCCTTGCGCGCGGCGACCGCGCCAGTGTCGTAAAGCTGGAGCGTGACGCCGATCACTTCGGCCCCGCTTTGCGCCGCGAGTGCGGCGACGACCGAGCTGTCGACCCCGCCCGACATGGCCACGACAATCCGCTTGCCCGCAGCCGGTCCATCCAGCTGGAACAGCGCGGCAGGATCGATGGTGGGAAGGGCGGCCAGGTCCATGGCGGCGGCCCTTACACGGATCGCGGGCGGCTGGCAAAAACCACGACTGCGGGGTGAGGCATTTCGGTAAGGTCGGTGACCAGACTGTAAATCGGCCCTTTACGCGCTGTTGACCTTATGCGGCTAGAACGGCCCCATGGAATTCGGCAAGGACCTCATTGCAAGCCTGCGCGAGCGGGTGGCACCCGGCAGCGAAGCTGCGGTTGCGGGGCGGTGCGACTGGCACGCGCTCAGCGCCCGGTTGCAGGCGTCGCATGCTGCGCGAGTCGAACTGATTCGTTCGGAAATTGCCGAATTGCGAGCACTGGGCGGATCGTTCGGGTCACGCTCGGCCCTGGTGTCAGCGGGAGGCAATCTTGCCTCACGTGAAATTAACCCAAGTGATTTAGCAGATGGCAAAGCCCCAGCGGGCAATGCTGTCTCTGCCGGAACCGACAGGCTGGGCGACGGCTGAGGATGAATATGATCGAGAACCAGAAAATCCGACCTGCAATGGTGATTGGCCCGCTCGGCGAGCCGCTGACCGTCGATTCGCTCCCGCCGCCGTCCACCACCCGGTGGGTCGTGCGCCGGAAGGCCGAAGTCGTGGCGGCGGTCAATGGCGGCCTGCTGACCATCGATGAGGTCTGCGAGCGCTACAACCTGACGCTCGAGGAGTTCGCCTCGTGGCAGCGTGCGGTCGACCGTTCGGGCATGCAAGGCCTGCGGGTGACCCGGATCCAGCATTACCGCGATCTCTACGAGCGCCAGCTCAAGTATTGATCCAACAACATTTTAAGCGCGACAGGCCGCTGTCGCTGCGATAGAATTGACGCCCCGGGCCAGTCAGACTGGTTCCGGGGCGGCTGCTTTGCGGGGCCGGCTAGACCGGCCTGACGCGCCTCATGGGTAGCTGCGCAAGAGGAGCTGGCTATGGGCTGGATTGTTGCTCTGATCGTTGGCGGCGTGGCCGGGTGGCTCGCCAGCAAGCTGATGAACCGCGATGCCTCGATGGGCGTCCTCGCCAACATCGTGGTCGGCTGTATCGGTTCGGTGGTCGGCAATTTCGTGATCGGACCGCTGGTCGGGATCCGCGGTTCAGTGCGCGAATTCTCGCTGCCTGGTCTGGCGATTGCGATTCTGGGCGCGGTGATCCTGCTTGGTGTGATCAACCTGATCCAGCGCGGCAAAGTGCGTTAACCACGCCTCCTCGCGCATTTCGCCGAACAGCGTAGGCCGTTTGCCGAGCATTGCGTTGCGTTGCAGCACGCCGAAGCCTATGGCTCGGCCCGGTAATTGAAGCTGCTTCGCCAGGCCTGCCGCGCTGCGGACTTGCCCGAAGTGATATAGCAGAGTAATACAGCGCCGTGAGGCCGGTGTAGTCACCCTGACTGCGGCGGCCCGGCAGTGATGCAAGATGGGGCAGGTCCGGCCATGAATTACGATACGCGGATTGCAGCGGAAGACCTGGCAGACACCGATCCTGCCGCGGTGCTGATGGGCGACGCCGAGGAAGATCGGCGCTCGCGGCGCAAGCTGTGGATCATCGGTCTGGCCGTGCTCGCCGGCCTGATCGCGATCTGGTTCCTGACGCACAGCGGTGACGGCGCGGCAACTGGCGACAAGAAGGCCCAGGCGGCCGTAGTCTCGGTGATT
>JACDQK010000006.1 GCA_015657645.1 Novosphingobium sp. | reverse complement strand
TCGCGAGAAGCTTGTTAAGCTGCGGTTGCGATGTCGGCTTCGACAGCCGACAGACTACCCTTTGATTCATGCGGGAGGACAATGTCCGCCCGTTCCTCGCCGAGTTTGCGTAGCTCACCGTGCGTACGAGCGAGGTTCGCCCGGGCTTCGGTCAGGGCAGTGATCGAGCGGACTACATGCATCATGGCAATTTGGCCCTCTGCAAATGCAGCGCCCGTGTCAACGCGAGCCTGAGCCATCGTCGACAGGAGCGAAGCGCTGCGAGCCAGAGTGCGATCGAGATCAATCTCGCTTTCGCACAGCTCTCGGATAATGCGATTGGTTGCAGTCTGGGGGGTTAGGGTCATCTTTCGTCTCCGGCTGCGCCGCTATGGCGCGATGGTCGCATCGGAGGCGTTCGACTTAAACGAACTCGGACAAGGTCTTTGCCATCGAAACCATCGCAAGCAGGGTCACAGCCAACACTGCTGCCAAGACTAGTATGGCGAGAACGCGCCCGGATTTGCCAAAGCGATTATCGAATGCCTCCAGGCCTGACATAGGTTCCGGCGTCGTTTCCCATGGTGCGCTATGCCGTAAGGCTACCGCATCGGAGAATGTAAACGTCGGTTCCAAACATTCGGCCTGAAGCGGACCTTCGCCGTCTGGAGCTTCGGTATCCATATACGAAAATTGATATGCCGATTCATCGCATATCGCGAGCAAGCCTGAATAGACGCGTGCAACCTCGCCTCGGCTAGTGGCGCGCAGCTTAAGACGCGCCGCACCGACACGCTGGTCTACGGTGTACGGCGAGATTGCGAGAGTTCGGGCGATTTCTTTGGACGACTTGTGCTGGATCAGCAGATCCAGAACTGCTCGCTGCTTGTCAGTTAGCGACGCGAGCGAAGCGCGCGCCTTAGCGATATCATCCATATTATCTGGCCCTGTTACGCTGTATTTATAGCGTATTCCATCAACAATAACAGGGGTTGTTGAGTTTGGTTAATCCGATTGGACTGTCAATCTAGTCCTGAGCCAACGCGAGCGTGAAGCGCGCGAATTGACTCGAGGGCTTGGCTAAGATGAACTGAAGCTATTGATGAATCGAGAGAATCTAGCCTCTTTTGGGCCTGCTCTACCAATGCGATGCATTCGGAAAGTACGTCCAGTTTGGATGTATCTAGTATGCGGCGTTTGCCGTCAGCATTCTGATTTGTAGTCATAGGCGGGACCCGAATCGCCTTTTATTGCAACCCTATTTGACCGAGTTGCGCTCTGCTTACATCGTTGTCAATCGGCAAACGATTTCAAAGCTATGCCGAAAGTATTTGGCGCCAAGTCGGCAACAAATGCAATCCATACCCCCCCCCTCAGTCCTCCCGCCGCCGCGCATTCTCCTCGTCCAGCTGCTCTGACCGGCAATAGGCCTCATAGAGCCGCAAGGTGCGGGGGCTCATCACTTCCAGGCGGCGTTGGCGCATCGCTTCCAGCTTGGCGTTGATCGAGCGGGCGGCGTCGTCGCTCCGCTTGCGCGCGGCGGCGACCTGTTCGGCTTCCCATTCCTTGCGCCACTGCTTTTTCAGCCGCGATAGCTCGGTGGCATAGCCGGGGTTGCCGATGCTGTTGCCGCGCGCGGTCACCTGGCCCTGGGCGTTGAAGCGGGTCGGCGCGCGGTTCTTCAGCATGAACATCAGCAGCCGGTCATTGTGCTTGATCCGGCTGCCGACCAGCTTGCCATAGGAATAGACCGGCACCTCCGTGCCGTGGAGCGCGCGTTCGAGGGCAATGTCCTCCAGCTGCTGCACGCCGAGCGCGAGCGCGGCTTCCCAGGCGGCGCGGAATTCGCCGGCCTCCGGGCGGCGGCGCAGCAGGTAGGCGCCTTCGGGCGTCATGTTGACGCGGTGGGCCGCCGCCTTGACGCTGCCGGTGACGGAGAGCGCCTCGATAAAGCGGCGCTGGCGGTCTTCGGTCCAGCCATCGTGGCGCTGGCGGCCTCTGGGCACGGGGGTGAAATCCGGGATCTGGCCGGGCAGGGCGGGGAGCTGGCGCTTGTCGATCGTCATCGCGGGGAGTCCTTGGGGCGGGAGAGGGGCAACCCGCGACCATGACTCATCTGTGGGGGTGTAGGAAAATGGTTTTGCCCGCGCGGGCCGCCGTTTCCGGGGCTTGGCCGCGCGGGCGTCTGGCCGTGATTGTGGGAACGGTCACAATGCAGTCACCGTAACGCAGCGGAAGTTACGTCGAATCGACGCAGAACATTTTTAGGTGCTGTGCGACGCCGAAGAATCGATGGAGAGATTCGTGGTCGCATTGAGAAATTAGAGCCAAGAGCATTTACAAAAAATGAATGAACCTGCGCCCGTGTAGTTGGGTGAGAGGACGTTTCATTATCCAGAATACATCTTTCACGCCGTTCGCTGTGAATTGGCGAACATAGTACTATGTCTGAAGGGGAACAGAAGTGAAGTATTACTATTCACGGATGGTACTGGCGGCGGCCCTGCTGGGGGCCTCGACCGCCGCCATGGCGCAGGCTGAGCGCGCGCCGGCGAACGAGGACCAGGGCGGGCCGGCCGAAGGCGATGTGATCATCGTCGAAGGCCAGAAGATCGCCAAGAGCGAGAGCACGCCGCTGGCCGCGGAATTCGTCGAGTTCGGGACCCAGGTCCAGATCATCTCGGACGAGGAGATCAAGACCGGCGGCTTCACCAACTTCGGTGAGCTGGCGGCGGGCCTGATCCGCGGCGCCAATGTCGGCTATTCGCCGGACGAGGGCGAGTTCACGATCCGCATCGACGGCGGCACCGACCGCGATACGCTGCTGCTGGTTGACGGGGTGCCCTATTTCGACCGCTCCTCGCCGTCGGAAGACCTCTGGCCGGCCACGGCGATCGACCCGCGGATGATCTCCAGCGTGGAAATCTTCCGCGGCGGGCAGAGCCTTTATTTCGGTTCCAACGGCGGCCTCGGCGTGGTCAGCGTCCGCTCCAAGCAGCCCGACGGCAAGTTCGAGGGCGAGATCGGCGTCTATGCCGGCTCGTTCAAGACGCGCGAGATCTATGGCAACGTTTCGGTGCCGCTGCCGCTGGGCGATGAGGGCCAGCACTCGCTGATGGTCTTCGGCCGGTCCTATGAAACCGATTCGAACACCCTGTTCAACCGCGAGGCCTTTGCCGATACCCTGCTTGAGCTGGGCGGTTTCCGCAAATATCCCTATAGCTACAACAACATCGGCGCGAAGTATCGCTGGCAGATCCGCCCCGGAACCGAGCTGCGCGCCGGGTTCCAGCTGGCGACGATCGACTTCGAGGACACCTTCCCGGATTCCTCGCCCTATGCCCCCAACAAGACTGAGTTCCCGATCTTCAACGCCTCGTTCATCTCGCAGCTGAACGACAAGCTGCGGGTCGAGTTCGAGGGGCATTACCAGGCACCCAAGCTGATCAACACCGAGCTGGATCCGCTGGTCTGCTCGATCCCGCGCGTGGCCGATCTGCCGGCCAGCGTCCGCTCGCGTGCGCCGACCGGTGGCTTCACCACCGCCGCCGCGTTCGAAGCCTTTGCTGCGGCCAACGGCCTTCCGGCGGGCTGCGTCACCAACCCGCAGTTCAACTTCGGCCGCGCCAACGTCCAGGCGCGCGAGGGGATCTACGTCAACCCCGCCAACGGCCAGCCCTATGGCACCCTGAGCAACCCGTTCCCGATCGGCAACCCGATGGGCTTCGTCATCCAGTCCGTCGCCAATTTCGGCACGGGCGTGCCCACCAAGGGCATCGGCGATGTCGACCAGTTCGTCTCGGGCTATATCGATTACGGCGCCAACCTGCGCGCGGTCTACAAGTGGGCTGACTGGCTGGAGAG
Source organism: Novosphingobium sp. (assembly GCA_015657645.1). GTDB lineage: Bacteria > Pseudomonadota > Alphaproteobacteria > Sphingomonadales > Sphingomonadaceae > Novosphingobium. The sequence continues at coordinate 9,600 of JACDQK010000006.1, read as the reverse complement.
CGTGGTTGGCGTGCAGAACACCAGCTACAAGGACAATTCCGATCCGGTCTTCGGCGTGCGGAACGTAACGCTCCGCTCGACCGGGGTTTACGGGGACCTGCGCTTCAAGCTGCCGGTATTCGAAGGCCTCAACATCTCGCTGGCCGGGCGCCACGATTTCAACACCAACTTCAAGGACGAGACCGTCTGGAAGTTCGGCGCGCGGCAGGAGCTGCCGGGCGGCTTCTACCTGCGGGCCAGCGGCGGCACCTCGTACAGCGCCCCGAAGATCGACGAAATCGGCGCCTATGGTCCGCTGGCCAACGTCAACCCCGGCCTGGAATCGCAATCGGTCAAGGCTTACAACTTCGGTGCCGGCATCAACGGCGAGTTCTCCGGCGGCACCTTCAACATCGAGCTGGGCTATTTCACCACCGACATCACCAACCAGTTCGGCGACCGGACGATTGGCGGGGTCTGCCTGGAATATGCCCGCGAAGTACGGCCCGGGGCCCTGCTCGCCCGCGACGAGATCGAGCGTAACCGCGCCTCGATTGTCACGCCGGATGCCTTCTGCGCCACCGCTGCGGCAGCGAACCTGGCCCAGAACCAGACGGTTGCGGTCAACACCCTGGCCAAGCAGACGATCGAGGGCTTCACCGTCGACCTGTCGCTCGACACCAAGCTGTTCCAGTTCGACGTGACCTTCACCAAGAACAAGTCGCTTGAACCCAACCCCAACCGCGGCCTGCTTGCCCGGCTTGACGGCACCACCACCAACCTCGGCTTCGTCCTGCCCGGTCCGGCCGGCACCGACGAATTCCGCCAGTCGGCCGAACGGCCGGAATGGTCGCTCTCCGGCCTGTTCACCGTTACCCCGTCGGACCGCTGGGTGCTGTCGCTCAACCCGCGCTATCAGGGTCCCGAATGGGCCTGGGCCCCGGGCGGCGCGGCGCGGCTGGTCAATGCCGCCGGTGAACGCGTGGTCAAGGACGTCAACTTCGGCAACTACTTCGTGCTGAACGGATCGATCCAGTATTACCTGGGCGAAAACCGCGAGCACCGCTTCATGCTGCGCGCGGTCAACATCCTGGGTAAGGACTATTTCGAGCGCTACTCGGGCGGTTCGACCCTGCAGATCTCGCGCGCAGCCGTGCGCGGCGAGATCGGTCCCCAGAACAGCAGCTACTACCGCCAGTACGGCTGGAACGGCAAGCCGCGCTCGTTCTGGGTGCAGTACGAATACAACTTCTGATGCTTGCGAAGCCGGTCGCCGCTGCACGGCGGCGGCCGGCCCTGATCCCTTCCGCCATGACGGAGCTGAGACGATGCCACTAATGACCACCCAGTTCGTACTCGCTGCCAGCCTACTGCTGCATCCGGGCGTAAACGACGTTGCGCGGCACGGGGCCGTGCCGCCAAACAAGGCCGGCCACGGGATCTATGAAGACCACGGCTTTGATCGTCCCGCGCGCTTCCCTGACGCGCCCGACGGCAGCCAGATCCTGTCGGCCGACCTCCATACCCATTCGGTCTTTTCCGATGGCCAGGTCTGGCCGGCGATCCGGGTCGAGGAAGCCGATCGCGACGGGCTTGATGCGATCGCTTTTACCGAGCACCTTGAGCATCAGCCCAAGGCTGCCGACATTCCGCACCCCGACCGCAACCGATCGTTCCAGGTTGCGACCAAGGAGGCTGCGGACCGGGGTATCAAGGCGGTGATGCTGATCAACGGGGCCGAGATCACCCGGTCGATGCCGCCGGGGCACGTCAATGCCGTGTTCCTGCAGGACGCCAACAAGCTGCTGACCGGCGATGCCGAAGCGGCGATCCGCGCGGCGAACGATCAGGGCGGTTTCGTGTTCTGGAACCATCCCAACTGGCTGCCGCAAGCGCCCGACGGGGTGGCACGGATCCTGCCGTTTCATGAAAAGCTGATCCGCGAAGGCAAGCTGCACGGGGTCGAGGTCGCCAATGGCACGCTCGATGCCTATTCCGAGCATGCCCTGGCGATTGCGCTCAAGCATAACCTCGCCGTGCTGGGCACTTCGGACATCCATGGGCTGGTCGATTGGACGCACAAGGCCGGGCACGGCGGGCATCGCCCGCTGACGCTGGTCCTGTCCCGCGAACGCAGCCCGCAGGCGCTGAAGCAGGCGCTGTTTGCCGGCCGCACCGTAGCCTGGATCAACGATGACCTGATTGGCCGAAGCGAACATGTCGAGCAGGTCGTGCGCGCCTGTCTTGCGCTCAAGCCGCAAGCCTATATCCCCCGGTCGAGCGTGCTCGAGGTTGATCTGGTCAATTCCTGCCCGCTCGCCTTCACGCTCAAGAACACCGGGCTGCGCACATTCCACAATGTGACCGACGTGGTGCGGGTGCCCCGCTATGGGAAAACCCGGCTGCAAGTGCGGATGAATGACGAGCGGGCGAACCTCGCGCTCGATCTGACGGTCCTGAACACGCAGGTCCGCCCCCGCGAGCATCTGCAGGCCACACTGCGGGCGGATGTCTCGGGCATCGCTGCGCCGGCAGTGCCCAGTGGTGCAGCGCCTGCCGCCAAGTGAGCCTGGATTGCGGAAAGTCGAGGGACCCGTCACCTCGGGCCGCCGCCGTGCGCGCGGGCGATCTGATCGCCGCGCTGGCGCGGCGGCGGCCTGCTGCGGCCATGGAGCGTCTCATTGTGGGACGGTTCCGGGAAATTCTGCCGAAATTCGGTTCGGCGGGGCTGGTAACCGCCATCAGCCGTGTTAAGCCTTGATTTACGACGTTCGAATCACGCAATAATTTTCGAGTGTTGCTCTGCCGGAATGGCTGTCTCGGACGTCGGTTAGGCAGAGCGCGATTTAACAGACAGGGGGCTTTTGGTATGATCAGGTCATTGGCAATCACACTTGGCGCGGTGGGCCTTTCGCTGGCCGCGGCTCCGGCGGCGGAGGCCAAGGTGCTCGACCTTGATTACACCGTCTCGCCGATTGGCGGCGGGATCTATCAGTATGACTTCTGGCTCAAGCTGACCAATGCCGATGGCACCTGGACGCCGGGCAACCAGTTTGACTGGATCATTTTCGGCGATCGGTCGGGCGCCGGGCAGGCTTCCGGGTTGTGCCCGTCGGGCTGCGGCGCGACGTCGTTCACGAACTTCTCTTCGCCTGATCCCAATGCCGCCCTGACCTCGTCGTCCGGGTTCCACCAGGGTCCGACGATCGCCTATGGTGCCAATTCCGTCTTGTTGCCGGGCTGGCAGCCGGCCGGGGTCGGTTCGGTCCTGCGCTGGAGCGGGCGCTCGCCGATCATGCTCGGCAAGGGCCAGCTCTATTTCACGACTCTGATCACGAATGGGCCGCGGGCCACCTTCCAACTGGCGAACCTGACGGGATCGGCCGTTCCCGAGCCGGCAACCTGGGTGATGATGATCCTGGGCGTCGGCGTGGTCGGCGGCGCGCTGCGGCGGCGGCGTCAGCAGCAGCCGAAGGTGACCTTCGCGTTCTGATTGCCCTGAATTCCTGATCTGAAAAGGCCCCGCCGGAGCAGTCTGGCGGGGCCTTTTGCTATCTGGGCGTCGGCTCATCCAAGTGCTGGCCGCCGCTCGGCGCGGAATAATCCCCGGGGCGGGGGAAAACGTGTATGGCGGGTCCGCAACACGAAGAAAGCACCACGAACTTTGTGGCTTCCTACAAAGACCCCAGCTTCCAGGAACGTACCGCACTCGCCGCCAAGGCCCTCGAAAAGGCGCTGGCGGCACTGGCCGCGCGGCCCACGCTGGACCCGGCGATCGCTGCTGAGCGCGAGGCAGCGCGGCTGGCCCGCGAAGCCGCCGCCGCCGAAAAGAGCGCCGCGCGCAAGGCCGAGATTGCTCAGGCCAAGGCTGACAAGAAGGCTGCGGCCGAAGCCGCCGCGCTCGCTTCGCAGAAGCCCCTGCCAACCGAAGCCGAACTCAAGGCCGCCCGCGACGAGCGCTATGCCGCGCGCAAGAACCGCAAGAAATAAGAGTCAGGCCGCCGCCGTCCGCGCGGCGATCAGGGCCGGCAGCGGGCTGGCCTGTTCCAGCCGGTTGCGGCCGTTGCCCTTGGCTGAATAGAGCGCGCTGTCGGCGCGGTTGAACAGCTGGCGCCAGCCGGCTTCGTCGGCGGCGGGGCCATCGGCCAGGCCGACGCTGACGGTGACCTGGCGGCCATGCGGCATCTGGGCGGTGCGGATCTCGCTCAGGATGGCGAGGGCGAGCGCTTCGGGCAGGTCCTCGGCATGGCCGACCAGGGCAAATTCCTCGCCGCCGATCCGGGCGACGCTGGCGCGGATTTCGGCAATCCGGGCGAGCCGCTCGGCCACGACCTTGAGCACTTCATCGCCCATGTCATGGCCGTGGCCGTCGTTGATCGCCTTGAAGTGATCGATATCGATCAGCAGCAGCCGGACCGGGCCTTCGCTGCCCAGCTCCAACGCGTGATCGAGCAGGGCGCGGCGGTTGAGCAGGCCGGTCAGCGGATCAGTGCGGGCAAGCTCGCGGCTGTGGCGCTGGAGCGTCAGGAGGTCGATCACGGTGTGGAAGTGCGAATGGACCATGTGCAGCTGGAACAGCGCCGCAACCGTCAGGCTGACCGCGACGGCCAGGTCCATGCGATTGCCCGAAGTGTAGAGCAGCGCCAGCATCGGCACCAGGTTGATCACCAGGTTGAGCACGGCGGCGGTGCGCGCGCTGGAGAGGCAATAGGCGGTCGAGAAGGCCCCCAGCGCGATGATGATCGGGTAATAGATCCGCTCACCCGGCGGGGCGCCGAGCCAGGAATAGACGCACCAGGCGCTGCACATCACCGCGATCAGCGATGAGCTGACGGTGGCATCGCGCACGAACCGGCGCGAGCGGCGGACCGAGGTGGCAAGGCGCAGGTCCCGGCTCAGGCTCCAGACGCCGGCCAGGCAGAAGAAGGCGATAGCCAGCGGGGTGCCAAACCGGACCCACCAGGTCGCGCCTTCGGCCGCAGCCAGGGCTCCGGTCGGGGTGGTCAGGAACAAGGCGAAGAACAGCAGGCGCGAATTGTGCTGCATCTGCACCGCGCCGCGCACCACGAACTCGTCGCGGATCGCGTCGGGCACCTGGGGTGTGAAGTACCCCCGCAGCATGGCCATCAGCCTGGTCATGGGCTGGATGAATACTGGGTTGGTCTGAAGTAATTCTTAAGTTCCGGATTGGGTTAAGGTGGATTTTAACCTCGTTGCAGCAATGGTTTGCAATTCCACGGGTCGCAACCGGGAGATTTCTTGCCATGTCACACCAGGCCCCTGCCAATCCGAGCCTGCCCCAGAACGACACCCCGGCCGAGCAGGCCGCGCGCGCCGCGCAGCTGGCGGCGAGCCAGCAGGTCTATGGCTGGACCACTTCGGTCCCGTCGCTGCAAGGGGCGCCGCTGCTCAATGGCGCGCCGCCGGCCAATGAACAGCCGACGCTGACCTGGCTGATCCTGCTGGCCGACGAGCTGCTGGCAATCGTCAAGAACCACCTGGCGGTAAAGAAGCTGTGGGCCGAGCAGAACCTGCTGCCCGCCGCGCCCGCTGCCATTGCGGCCGAAATCGCCGCGCTGGCCGCGATCGAGCTGGCGATTGGCGCGATCAAGGACAAGATCGCGCATAACACTTCGGGTGGCACGGTCTGGAGCCGGATTGTCGAGGACATCGAGCTGGCGCTGGGCGCGGCCGGGGCAGTCGCACTTGATGCCGCGCTGCGTGATCAGCTGGCGCACCTGTTTGACGTGGTCAGCCTGTCCGCCGCCGAACATGCCGCGCTGGGCAGCAGCACGCCGCGCGATCTGGAGCGCTACCGCGAGCTGTTCCAGACCCTGACCCTGCCGGCGATCGGCTGGACCTTCCAGGACGATGCCGAATTCGCCCGGCTGCGCGTGGCGGGTCCCAATGCGATCCTGATCAGGCAGATCGCCGCCCTGCCGGACAATTTCGCGCTGACGGCGGAGCGCTATGCCGCGGTTGTGGCCGGTGATGATCTGGCCGCCGCGCTCGCTGCGGGCCGGGTCTACCTGTGCGACTATGCCGCGCTGAACAAGCTGGTGCCGGGATCCTATCAGGGCCAGGCCAAATATGCCTATCGCCCGCTGGCGCTGTTTGCCGTGCCGCCGGGCGGGGCCAGCCTGGTGCCGGTGGCGATCCAGTGCGGGCAGGATGGGTCGGTTGATCCGGTCTTCACGCCCTCCGTCCGCCCCGACGAGCAATGGGGCTGGGACATCGCCAAGTTCATCGTCCAGGTCGCCGATGGCAATTATCATGAGCTGGTCGCGCACCTCGCCCATACCCATCTGGTGATCGAGGCGCTGGCGCTGGCGACGCGCCGCCACCTGGCCGAGGTCCACCCGCTGTGGGCGCTGCTGGTGCCGCATTACGAAGGCACGCTGTTCATCAACAATGCTGCCGCCACCTCGCTGATCACGCCGGGCGGGCCGATCGACCACATCTTTGCCGGGACGATCGCTTCGAGCCAGGCCCAGGCAGTCGCGGCGCGGCTGGACTTTGACTTTACCCGGCGGATGCTGCCGCATGACCTGAAAGAGCGCGGGGTCGACGATGCCGGCCAGCTGCCCGATTACCCCTATCGCGACGATGCCCTGCTGGTCTGGCAGGCGATCCACGAATGGGTCTCGGGCTATGTCGGGCTGTACTACAGCAGCGATGCGGCCGTCGCCGGCGATCCGGAGCTGGCGGCCTGGTGCGCGGAATTGCAGGGCGAGGCGCAGCTCAAGGGCTTCCCCACGCTGACCACCCTGGCCGGGCTGATCGATGCCTGCACGATGATCCTGTTCACCTGCAGCGCCCAGCACGCCGCGGTCAATTTCCCGCAGAAGGATGTGATGGAGTTCGCCCCCGCCGTGACCGGGGCCGGGTGGCAGGCCGCGCCGCTGGAGCGCCAGGGCCATGACCGCATCGATTGGCTCGATACCATGCCGCCGCTGGCCCCAGCCTTGCAGCAGCTGGAAACGCTCTATCTGCTTGGTTCGCTGCATTACCGGCCGCTTGGCACTTACCAGTCGCGCGACTTTCCCTATCCGGCCTGGTTCCAGGATCCGGCCGTGACCGGACCGGAAGGACCGCTCGCGCGGTTCCAGGCCAGCCTGCAGGGGGTGGAGTCGCGGATCGTGGCGCGCAATGCCCAGCGGCGGGTAGCCTATCCCTATCTGCTGCCCAGCCGGATCCCGACCAGCACCAACATTTAAGACCTTTGGCGGCGGGCGGGGATAGCGCGCGCAACTTCACTTGGCGTTCAGGCAGGCTCTGGCTATAGGCGGGGCCATGCCAGAAATGTCCAGCGCCCGCTCGCCGCTAAAGCTCGCCCTTATCGCCACCGCTGCTGCGGCCACGCTGGTTACCGCCGGCTGCGCCGGGCGGGGCAACAAGGCCAAGGACACGGCCTTCATCGCGCGCGATGTCGATACGCTCTACATGGCGGCCAAGGACCGGCTCGACCGGGGCGATACCCGCCTGGCCGCCGCGCTGTTTGACGAGGTGGAGCGCCAGCATCCCTATTCGCCCTGGGCCCGCCGCGCCCAGCTGATGAGCGCCTTCTCGTACTATGTGGCGCGCGATTACACCAAGGCGACCCAGTCGGCGCAGCGGTTCCTCTCGATCCACCCGGGCAACCGCGATGCGCCTTATGCCTATTACCTGATCGGGTTGAGCTACTACGAGCAGATCAGCGACGTCAGCCGTGACCAGAAGATCACCCGCCTCGCGCTCGATTCGATGAACGAGGTGATCCGCCGCTATCCCAACACGCGCTATGCCGCCGATGCCCGCCTGAAGGTGGACCTGATCAACGATCACCTGGCCGGCAAGGAAATGGAAATCGGGCGGTTCTATCAGCGCTCAGGCCGCTGGCTGGCTGCCAACCTGCGCTTCCGCAACGTGATCGACAGCTATCAGTCGACCAGCCACACGCCCGAGGCGCTTTACCGCATGGTGGAAAGCAACCTGGCGATCGGCGTACCGGCCGAAGCGCAAAAGGCCGCGGCGTGCTCGGTGCCAACTATCCGGGCAGCGAGTGGTACAAGAAGGCCTTCGACTTGATGCAGCAGTACGCGCCGAACACTGCCGCAACCTAACCAGGACAGGCGCTAGCCGGGGCCTTGCGCCCTGCGGCTGGCCTCCTCTTCGATCCGACGCTGCGCGTCGCGGGCCGCCTCGCTGGTCCGCGCTGAGGCTTCGCGCAGGGCGGCAGCGGCGCGGCGCTGGGCTTCAGCCGCCTCATTGCCGAGATCGATACTGACCCCGACCGGCGCTCCGCCGACTTCGGTGCTGATCACCGCGCGCCCGTTCTCGATGCGGACCTGGGCATCGCCGAGCGGAAACTCGGGGAGGGGGGCACTTTCGGGCGCGTCGAGCGGCTCGACCGGACCGCTCGGGTTGGGGCGCGGACGCGCCGGGGCGGGCGCTGCCCCCTGGGCCGAGCGCATGAAATCGCGCCAGATCCGGGCGGGCAGACCACCCCCGGTCACCCCCTTGAGCGGGGTGTTGTCATCATTGCCGACCCACACCCCGACGACCAGATCGCCCGAATAGCCTACGAACAGGGCATCGCGATTGTCTTGGCTCGTTCCGGTCTTGCCAAAGGCCGCGCGTCCCGGGGCGGCGGCGCGGCCGGTTCCGGCTTCGACTGTCCGGCGCAGCATGGTCTCGACATCCTCGTGCACCCGGCCCGAAAAGCGGGACGGGCCAAGCACCAGCCATTCGAACCAGCCCTGTTCCTCAGCCGGGAACGCGCGCGGTTTGACCGGATAACTGTTGCCCGCCACCCCGGCATAGGCGGCGGTCAGCTCGAGCAGGGTCATCCCTGACGTGCCCAGCGCGACCGAGGGATCGCCCGGCTCCATCGGCGCGGTCACACCCATGTCGCGGGCAAGCGCGATGACCTTGCGGTCGCCGACCTGGTTGAACAGCCGGACCGTGGCGACATTGCTCGATGTCGCAAAGGCATCGCGCAGGGTAATCGTGTCCGAATAACGGTCGGCGTAGTTCTTCGGCCGGTAACCGCCGGTCAGGATCGGGCGGTTGTCGATCCGGTCATCGGGCCGCCAACCATCCTTCAGCGCGGCCAGATAGACGAACAGCTTGAAGGTGGAGCCAGGCTGGCGCCGGGCCTGGGTGGCGCGGTTGAAGGGCGATGCCGCGTAATCGCGCCCGCCGACCATCGCCACCACTTCGCCGCTCGGCCGCATGGCCACCAGCGCGGCCTGGCCCTGGCCCAGCCCGGCCCGGGCGATGGCATCGCGCGCTAGGCGCTGCAGGCGAGTGTCGAGCGTGGTCCGAAGCGTTTCGCGTGCATAGCCGCCTTCGCTTTCGGCGCGGATTTGCGGTAATACCCAGTCCGCGAAATAGGTCCCGCTGGGCAGTTCGTTGCGGCTGCGCAGGTCAAGCTGGGGGTAGGGCATCCGCGCGGCAGCTTCCGCGGTCAGGTATCCCTCGGCCACCATCGCCGCCTTGACCAGCTCCATCCGCTTCTTCGCGGCGGCGTAGTTGCGCGTGGGGGCGAGGCGGGAGGGCGCCTGGACCAGACCGGCCAGCATCGCCGCCTGGGCCGGCGTCAACCGCTCGGGCTGGCGGTAGAAGTAGTGCAGCGAGGCG
>JACDQK010000053.1 GCA_015657645.1 Novosphingobium sp. | reverse complement strand
CGACCAGCGCGGCATAGTCGGTGGTCGCGTCGAGGTCCTTGCCCTCGGCCCGGCGCACATCGACCACCACGGTCGCGCTGGTGATCGCGCGCTTGATGTTGGTGGAAATCAGGCTGGAGCTGGTGCCGACATTATAGCCGCCACCGCTTTCGTTGCCGACATCGACATTGGCGGTAACCGCGTTGTTGCCGCCGTCCATATCGACGGACAGCCACGGCAGGGTGGCAGTGACCGGCGGCTTGCCATCGGCGCCGCGCATCGAAAAGCTGTACCACCAGCGCACCGGCTCGGCCCCGCTGACCAGCTGGCCGCGCCAGTCGGTCGGCACCTGGCCCATCAGGCGGGGATTGGCGGCGCCGATCCGCCGCGCCAGATCGCCGCCGTCATCGGCAAAAGCCACCATCAGGTTGCCACGGCAGCCCGGCTTGCCGATCTTTGCGCCGATATCCGCCGCGATCCGCCGGATGCGGGCAACGACGCGGGCGCTGATCTTCGGATCGGCGATGCCGGTGACCTTGGGGCAGACCGGATCGATCCAGCGCGCAGCCGCCTTGGTCGAGGTCGCGACCCCCAGCGCCTGAACATAAGTGGTGGCCCGCGCCTCGGCTTCCTCTTGCCGCAGGGCATCGCCGCGTACCACGATATCCTGCGCGTGCAGCGCCGGGGTGGAGCTCGCGAGCAGCGCCAGGGCAGCGAAGGAGCGAAGCGGCCTGCTGGGCATCGTGCGTCCTATTCCTGGCCCGATAGTGCCTTAGTTACGCCATTGACCAGCCAGCCGCGGTGATAGCGGCCCTGCCGGTCCAGCGGGAGGCGGTAGAGCGCCTTCAGCAGCGCCTCGTCCTGCGTGGTCAGGCCATAAACCGGGTTGTCCGGCGCAAACAGGGCGAGCACCGAATTGGCCGGCGGCTCGCCCGAAAAGCGGATTTCGGCCAGGCCGACCAGGGCGGCATAGTCGATCACCCCGTCGAGGTCCTTTCCCTGAGCCAGCGCCACGTCGACCAGCACCGTGGCGGTGCGGATCGCGCGCTTGGCATTGTTGGACACCAGGTTGGAGCGGCGCGAATTGGTGTAACCGCCGCCGCTGTCACCGCCGACATCGGTGTTGGTGCTGGATCCGCCGCCACCTTCCGCGCCGCCTTCTGCCGTGAAACTCATCCAGGGTAGCGGGGCGTTGATCGGCGGCTGACCATCGGCGCTGCGCACTTCGGTTGAATACCACCAGCGCACCGGGGTGCGGCCATTCACCAGCCGCCCGCGCCAGGCATTGCTCAGCTCGATCATCTGGCGCGGATCGTTGGCGTTGATCTGGCGGGCGAGGGCATCGGCATCTTCAGTAAAGCCGATCAGCAAGTTGGTCTTGCAGCCCGGCTTGGCCAGCCGCGCGCCAATCGCGCTGGCGATCGACCGAAACCGCGCCTCGACCCGCGCCGCGACGGTTGGATCGCCGAGGCCGCTGACTTTCGGGCAGACCGGATCGAGCCAGCGTGCCGCCGGCTTGACCGTGGTGACAATACCGATCGATTGAACAAATGCCTTGGCCTGCGCCGCCGCCTCTTCCTTGCTCAACGCCTGCCCGCGCACGACGATGTCGTCGGCCTGGGCCGGGCAGGCTGCCAGGGCAGCCGCGATGGCAGCGATGGTCAGGCGATGGTTCAAAGCTTGTTCTCCCCCGCCGCCAACTTGCGCGATGCTGCGGGAAAGGAAAGTCACCTGCGATGAATGGTTTGCCGCAATCGCCGGGGCGATCAATCAGGCGGGAACCGGCGGCTCATTGTAGCTGCCCTGCTGGGTGATCACCTCGTCCGGGGTGGCGAGGATGTGCTGCAAGGCTGCGGGCGGATAGGCCAGGTTGGGCACGGCCGGATCGAAGGCCGGCTGGGCGACCGGGCTGGCGGCATTGCAGGGCGGCGGGTTGAGCATGGCCTGGGCTTCCTCGCCCGAGATGCCGCATTCCTCCAGCATCTTCGGATCGACCCAGTGGGCGGGATCAAGCTCGGCCACCTGGCAGGATACTTCCAGCGTCAGCCCTTCCGGCCCGGCGAAATAGATCGAGCGGCAGAATCCGTGGCCGATCGGGCCGATTGCGGGGATGCCGTGGCTGCGGATCCGGTCGCGCATGGCGATCAGGCCGTCCGGATCGGGCACGCGGAAGGCGATGTGTTGCATCGTCCCCTTGGCGCTCTTGCCCGCGCCGGTGCCGGCGTGGGTCACGCCGATGGTGCTGGGAATATCGTCGATCCCGGCCAGTTCGACGACCGAGAAATAGCTGTCCGGCCCCATTTCGAGAAGGCATGTCTGCCGCCCGGCACGCCGTGCATTTCGAACAGGCCCTTCAGCGGAAAGCCCATGACCTGGGTGAAGAAGGTCAGCTGCGCCTTCATGTCCGCGCTCATGATCGCGATGTGGTGGATCCCGTTCGGCTGCTGGACGCGCATGGCCCTCTCCTGATGCTTTACGGGACAAAGGCTAACACGCGGCGATCCGCTTCGGCAACGGCTTGCGGGCGAGGCGCGGGCAGTTTAATCAATCGATTAAATCACTGCGTCCGGCCCGTCCGGTATGTCAGGCGATTGCACCGAGAGGGACAGGAAAGACAAATATGTCAATTCTTTATGACGAAGGCCAGCAAGCGATCGCGACCGAATCGCGCCGCGTGCTCGATGCCCGGGCCAGCAAGGACCGGCTGCTCAAACTGCTCGAACAGGTCGGCGAACATGACGCCGCGTTCTGGGATACCGCAGTCGAGCAAGGCTGGACCGCGCTGGCCGTGCCGGAAGAGCATGGCGGGCTGGGTCTGGGCCTGGTCGAGCTGGGGCTGGTGGCACAGGCCAGCGGCGCGGCGACCGCCGGTGCGCCGTTCCTGACCCCCGGTTACGGCGTGACTCACGCCCTCGTCGCATCCGGCAAGGCAGACCTCGCCGCCAAGTACCTGCCGCAGATCGCGGCGGGTGCAGTGCGCGGCGCCGTGGCCTTTGCCGAAGGTACCGACGTTCTCCCGGCCGCGCCCGCCACCAAGTTCGCCGATGGCAAACTGACCGGCACCAAGCCGGCCGTGCCGGGCGCGATCAAGGCCGAGCTGGCGCTGGTCTGGGCCAGCGGCGCAAACGGCCCGGTTCTCGCCCTGGCCGAGCTGGCCGGGGCCGAGCGCAAGCCCGTCTCCAGCTTCGACAACAGCCGGCTCTATGCCGACCTGACCTTTGCCGGCACCCCGGCCGAAGTGCTGGCGGAAGGCCCGGCGGCGCTGACGCTGGCCCGCGAAGTGCTGGCGCGGATGGCCGTGGTCACCGCGCACGAGCAGGTTGGCGGGGCCGAGGCGCTGCTGCATATCGCCCGCGACTATGCCGTTACCCGCAAGGCCTTTGGCCAGCTGATCGGCGCCTTCCAGTCGGTCAAGCACCGCATTGCCGAGATGTACGGGCTGGTCGAAATCGCCCGCGCCAACTGCATCCACGCCGCTGCCAGCGCCGGGACCGACGCGTTCCTGGTCGCCGCGGCCGACGCGCGGCTGACCGCGACCGAAGCCTATGACACCTGCGCGCGGGATTGCGTGCAGATCCACGGCGGGATCGGGGTGACCTGGGAACAGGGCCTCCACCTCCACATGCGCCGGGCTCGCAGCCTGGCGATCGAGCAGGGCAACCTGCTGTTCTGGGAAGACCTGCTGGTCGAAACGCTGACGGGAGAAGCCGCATGAGCGAGATCGAAACCTACCGCGCCCAGGCCCGCGCCTGGCTGGCAAGCATGGCGCCGAAGTATGCCCGCGCCGCCCGCAGCAAGCTGAACCTGTCGGTCGAGGAAGACCTCGCGCTGGGCCGCCAGTACATGGCCGAAAAGTACGATGCCGGTTACGCCGGGATCAACTGGAAGACCGAGATCGGCGGGCAGGGCCTGTCGAACATGCACAAGATCGCCTTCGATGCCGAAGAGATGCAGTTCGGCATGCCGAACGTCTATTTCGGCATTTCGCTGGGCATGCCGATCCCGATCCTGATCCAGTACGGCCAGGACCGCGCCTGGGTGAAGGAGCGGGTGATCAAGGCGCTCCGCGGTGAGGAAATCTGGTGCCAGCTGTTCTCCGAACCCTCGGGCGGCTCGGACCTGGCGGCGCTGCGCACCAAGGCCGAGCCCGATGGTAACGGCTGGCGCATGACCGGGCAGAAGGTCTGGACCTCCTGGGCGCAGTACTGCGACTACGGCGTGATCGTGGTCCGCACCGACCCGACGGTGGAGAAGCACAAGGGCCTGACCTATTTCTGGGTCGATATGAAGGCCGAAGGCGTCGAAGTCCGCCCGATCAAGCTCGCCGGCGGTGACAGCCACGTCAACGAGGTGTTCTTCGATGCCGTGCGGCTGGAAGACAGCCAGCGCATGGGCGAAGTCGGCGGCGGGTTCGGCGTCGCGCTGCACACGCTGATGATCGAGCGCTATATCGCCACCGATAGTGCCGGGTTCGGCCCGCATCTCGACCTGTTCGTCGATACCGCCAAGGACCTGACCATCAACGGCAAGCCGGCGATCAAGGACGGGCGCATCCGCTCGGCCATCGCCCGCAACCACGCGATGCGCGCCGGGCTCGACTCCATCACCAAGCGCGCCTTCGCGATGATGCAGGCCGGGATGCAGCCGGGGCCGGAAGGAAGCTTGCAAAAGCTGGTCGCGGTGCGCAGCCGCCAGAAGCTGTCGGAAATGGCGCTCGACCTGCAGGGCAACCAGGCCTTCGATTTCGATCCCCACGCCTATGTGAAGGAAGACTGGGGCACCAGCTGGCTCAATGCGCCGACTGGCCGCATCGCCGGCGGCTCGGACGAGGTGCTGCTCAACACCATCGCCGAAAAGGTGCTGGGCCTGCCGCAGGACCACCGCCCCGACAAGGGCGTGCCGTTCAACGCCATTCCGGCGTAATGGCTGCATGACCGAGAGCGAGGACCTGGCCGAAATCCGCCGTGCGGTGCAGGCGCTCTGCGCCGAGTTTCCGGGCGAGTACTGGCGTGAGAAGGACCGCACCCGGGACTATCCGGGGGGAGTTCGTCGATGCGCTGACCAAGGCCGGGTTCCTCGCCGCGCTGATCCCGGGGGACTACGGCGGCTCGGGCCTCAAGCTCGATGCTGCCGCGGTGATCATGGAGGAAATCCAGGCCGCCGGTTGCAACGGGGCTTCGGCCCATGCGCAGATGTACATCATGAACACGCTGCTGAAATACGGCAGCGAAGAGCAGAAGCGGGCCTATCTGCCCGGCATCGCCGATGGCTCGCTGCGGCTCCAGGCCTTCGGCGTGTCGGAGCCGACCAGCGGAACCGATACGCTGAGCCTGCGGACCGTCGCGGTGCGCGATGGCGACGAATACGTGGTCAACGGACAGAAGATCTGGACCAGCCGGGCCGAACATTCCGACCTGATGCTGCTGCTCGCCCGCACCACGCCGCGCGAGCAGGTCGAGAAGAAAACCGAAGGTCTGTCGATCTTCCTGGTCGATATGCGCAAGGCCGTGGGCAGCGGCATGACGATCAAGCCGATCCGCACGATGATGAACCACTCGACCACCGAGGTGTTCTTCGATGACCTGCGCATCCCGGCCGCCAGCCTGATCGGCGAAGAGGGCAAGGGTTTCCGCTACATCCTTTCCGGCATGAATGCCGAGCGGATCCTGATTGCGGCGGAATGCATCGGCGATGCCAAGTGGTTCATCGACAAGGCCAGCGACTATGCCAAGGAGCGCAAGGTCTTTGGTCGCCCGATCGGCCAGAACCAGGGCGTCCAGTTCCCGATCGCGCGCTGCTATGCGCAGATGCGCGCGGCCGAGCTGATGGTTCACCATGCCGCCCAGGTCTATGACAGCGGCGGCAATCCGGGGGCGGAAGCCAACATGGCGAAGATGCTGGCGAGCGAGGCCAGCTGGGCCGCCGCCGACATGTGCGTCCAGACCTTCGGCGGCTTCGGCTTTGCCGAGGAATACGACGTCGAGCGCAAGTTCCGTGAGGCGCGGCTCTATACCGTCGCGCCGATCAGCACGAACCTGATCCTGTCCTATCTGGCCGAGCACGTGCTGGGCCTGCCGAGAAGTTATTGAATGAATTGAAGCGCCGCCCCAGTCTCTACCGTCACCCTGAACTTGTTTCAGGGCCCATCGCGCCGCCATGCCTGACCGCCGCAGTTGCTAGCGCGAGCCGATCGGTTGATTTGATGATGGCCAGGGCCGGGCAAGCGGAGGAATGGGTGCTGAAACAAGTTCAGCATGACGAATTCAGGGGACTGAGCGCCCCGCATATTTGAGGGAGGAAAACCGATGGCCATCAAGACCCGCATCACCGAAATGCTCGAAATCGAGCATCCGATTGTCCAGGGCGGCATGCAGTGGGTGGGGGTGGCCGAAATGGCCAGCGCCGTCTCCAATGCCGGCGGCCTGGGCATCCTGACCGGTCTGACCCAGCCGAGCGCCGAGGCGCTGGCCGCTGAGATCGAGCGCTGCCGGGGCATGACGGACAAGCCGTTTGGCGTGAACATGACCGTGTTCCCCACGATCAATCCGCCAGACTACAAGGCCTATACTCAGGCGATCATCGATTCCGGCGTGAAGATCGTCGAGACGGCCGGTACCCCGGCGGTGCGTGAACTGTGGGAGATGATGAAGCCCCACGGCATCAAGATCCTCCACAAGTGCACCGCCGTACGCCACGCGCTTTCGGCCGAACGCGCCGGGGTGGACGTGATCTCGATCGATGGCTTCGAATGCGCCGGCCACCCGGGTGAGGACGACATTCCTGGCCTGATCCTGATCCCTGCCGCCGCCGACAAGGTGAAGATCCCGATGCTGGCTTCGGGCGGCTTCGGTGACGGGCGCGGCCTGGCCGCAGCGCTGGCGCTGGGCGCTGACGGGATCAACATGGGCACGCGCTTTACCGCCACGGTCGAAGCGCCGATCCACCAGGCCTTCAAGGACGCGATGGTGGCGGGCGACGAACGCTCGACCGACCTGATCTTCCGCACCTTCCGCAATACGGCCCGCGTCGCGAAAAACGAGATCAGCCAGGCCGTTGTAGCGGCCGAGCGCGAAGGCAAGGAATTTGCCGCCGTGGCCGATCTGGTCAAGGGCGTGCGCGGCCGCGAAGGGCTGCAGACCGGCGATACCAACCACGGCATCTGGTCGGCCGGCATGATCCAGGGCCTGATCCACGATATCCCGACCTGCGAAGTGCTGATCAGTCGGATCGTCAAGGATGCCGAGGCGATCATCAAGGGCCGCCTCGCCGGGATGGTAAGCTAGGCGAAACGCCAGCTCCGCAAGGGTTCGCCAGCGGTGATCGTGCCGCTGGCGCCGACTGGCTCCGCGCCTTCGCCCTGCAAGCGGGCGATCGTTGCCGCGTCAGTGGCCGGAACGTTGGCGAGGGTGCGTTTGCCATCACCGGTCCGCGCCACGACCACGCCTGAGCGCGGCTGGCCTTCGCGGTCGTAGAACACGGTGTAGCTCTCGACCGTCGCCGCGCCGGTATAGTCGTGGTCCAATTCCGGCACCGGGCCGCGCAGGGCGTCGGCTTCGGCCTGGAAGTCATAGGTGCGGGGAAAGCTCGCCGCCGGGATCGGCGCAGTGCTGACCGCGATGGTGTGGTTGTGGGTGGCATAGCCGCCATTCGCAAACAGCAGTCCGGTGCCGCCGTCCGTCCGCAGCTTCAGCACCATGCTGGCGACCGCGTGGCTCATGTAATTGCCGATCGGCCCGCCGCCGAAGGTCAGCCCGCCGAATACCGTCGCGGCCTTGTCGACCGGCCAGCCGAGCACCCTCCGCGCCATCTTGGGCACGCAGGGGAAGCAGGAATAGAGCTCGACCGCGGCGAGGTCCTCCACCGACAGCTGGTTGAGCTCCATCGTCTTTCGGATCGAGACCTCCATCCCGGCGCTGTGGACATAGCCATCGCGCGCCAGGAACGAGTGCGATTCATGCGCCGCCGCGCCATTGCCGACATAAATCCACTTGTCCTCGGGAATACCGCGCGCCCGCGCCTCGCCAGCGGACATCACGATGAACCCGGCGCCCTGGTTGACCGCCGCATTGGCGACCTGAAACTTGGTATAGGGGAAGGCGATCGGGCGGTTGTTGTCAGCCGGGGTGATGACCGCTGCGGCCGAGACGGGCTTGCGGATCCAGGCCGCCGGATTGCTCGCAGCGACTTCGGAGAAGCGGCTCCAGATCTCGCCGCTCTCGGCCTGGCCTTCCGCCAGCGTCTGGCCGAGGTGAGCGCGCAGGGCGTTCTCGTAAAGCGGGTAAACATCGGTCGGCACGACCAACCCGTGGCTTTGCGCATAGCCGACCTTCACCCGGTGCGTGGCATCGCGCAGGGCATCGACCTTCTTGCCGCCCTGGGCCGCCGCCTTGCTCGCGCCAGCGGTGCGCAGCGCCTCGGCACCGGTGACCAGGGCAATCTTGATCTCGCCCGCGCCGATCTTGTTGGCCGCCTCGTTCAGCAGCAGGATCGGGCTGTCACCATTGGGCCCCTTGGACTGGACCAGTTCGGCATGGCTTGCCCCCAGCGCTTGGGCCACCGGGCCGCTGGCGTCGGTGATGTCCGGGAAGGCGATCTGCGCGACCACGCCGATCCAGTCCGCATCGGCGAGCAGGGTGGCACCCGCATCGGCCTCGGCCGCGCGCAGGCGTCGGCCATCAGCGTGACCGGATCGCGGCCTTCGAGCGGATTCTCCGGCCGGTCGTTGATCTGGCCCACGCCAACGATGACGGGCAGCAGGTCGGGGTTCATCGCATCAATCCTTGCACAATTTAACTGATCGGTTAAACCCGACTCAAAGCAGGTTTGAACCTGCCCCGCAACTGCAATTCATATCAAGGAGGAGCCACCATGGCCGAAGCCTATATCATCGACGCCGTCCGTACCCGCGCGGGTTGGCAAGCCGGGCAAGGGCGCGCTGTCGCACCTCCACCCGCAGCATCTCGCCGCCACCGTGCTCAAGGCGATCAAGGAGCGTAACAACCTCGATACCAGCACGGTTGACGACATCATCTGGTCGACCTCCAGCCAGAACGGCAAGCAGGGCGGGGACCTCGGCCGCATGTCGGCACTGGCCGCCGGTTATGACATCTCGGCCAGCGGCACCACGCTCGACCGGTTCTGCGGCGGCGGCATCACCTCGGTGAACCTCGCTGCGGCCACGGTCCTTTCGGGTATGGAAGACTGCGTCATCGCTGGCGGGACCGAGATGATGAGCTACACAGCTTCCTTTGCCGCCGAACAGGCCAATGCCGGCATTCCGCCGCGGCTGATGGGTTCGGGCAATGAAGCGCTCGACGTGCTCCACCCGCAAAGCCACCAGGGCGTCTGCGGCGATGCGATTGCCTCGATGGAAGGGATCAGCCGCGAAGCGCTCGATGCGCTGGCCCTGGTCAGCCAGGAACGCGCCGCCCGCGCCATCCGCGAGGGCCGGTTCGATCACTCGCTGGTCACCGTCTACAACGAAGACGGCACCGTGGCGCTGGACCGTGAAGAGTTCCCGCGCCCTGAAACCACCGCCGAAGGCCTGGCCGCGCTGAAGCCCAGCTTTGCCCAGCTCGCCGATTTCGACATCGGCGGCACCACCTTCCGCAAGCAGATCAACCGCCGCTATCCGGAGCTCAAGATCGAGCACTTCCACCACGCCGGCAACAGCTCGGGCGTGGTCGATGGCGCGGCCGCGATCCTGATCGCCTCGCCCGAATATGCCGAAAAGCACGGCCTGAAGCCGCGCGGCCGGATCGTGGCCTATGCCAACCAGGGCGATTGCCCCACGCTGATGCTCAACGCCCCGGTTCCGGCGGCCAAGAAGGTGCTGGATAAGGCCGGCCTCAAGGTGGAAGACATCGACGTCTGGGAAATCAACGAAGCCTTCTCGGTCGTCGCCGAAAAGTTCATCCGCGATCTCGATCTTGACCGGACCAAGGTCAACATCAACGGCGGCGCGATGGCGCTGGGCCACCCGATCGGCGCGACCGGCTCGATCCTGATCGGCACCGCGCTCGATGAGCTGGAGCGCTCGGGCGGCCGTTATGGCTTGGTCACCATGTGCGCGGCTGGCGGCATGGCCCCGGCGATCATCATCGAACGGATCTGATCCAGATGAGCGCCCTGATCTGCGAGATCTCCGATCACATCGCCACCATCACGCTCAACCGTCCCGAGCGGATGAACACCATCTCCTCGGCCATGCTGGACGAGCTGACCAAGACGCTGGTGGCAGTGAACGAAGATCCCGCGGTCAGGGTGGTGATCCTGACCGGCACGGGCCGGGCGTTCTGCGCCGGGCTAGACCTGAATGAGGCTTCGGCGGGGGAAGGGATCGGCTCGCCCAATCGCAAGTTTCCCGCCACGATCGTACCTGCGTAATACCCCGCCGACGGTCCTCTTCGCCGATGGACAAGCCGGTGATCTGCGCGCTCAACGGCTCGGCCGCCGGCTATGGCATGG
>JACDQK010000005.1 GCA_015657645.1 Novosphingobium sp. | reverse complement strand
GTATGACCAGCAATGCCGACACCGAAATCACCGACGGGCAGCGGGGATCGGCGAGGCCGGCTCAGTCCCAGACCCAGTCGATCGACGCGCCAACGGCGCAAAAGGAACGCCGCGAGCGGCAGGCGACGCGAATTCGCCCTCCGCGCGGACGGGTCTATATCCCTTCGGTTCTGTTTGGTCCCGATCGCGCGCTCGAGTAGCGCTGCGTTCCGGTTTTCCAAGCTTTGCTGCACGCGCCCAGGATGGCTGCGTGCTTTCAACTATACCTCTGAATTTGCAGGAATTTCGCTATGCTCGGCGCCATTGCCAAGGCCATGTTCGGCTCGTCAAACGACCGGTACGTCAAGTCGCTGGACAAGTTTGTCCGTCAGATCAGTGCCTTCGAGCCAACAATCGAAGCCCTGAGCGACGACGAGCTGGCCGCCCAGACCGCCAAGTTCCGCCGTCAGCTCGATGAGGGCAAGACGCTCGAGGATATCCTGCCTGAAGCCTTCGCGACGGTTCGCGAAGCCGGCAAGCGGCGGATGGGCATGCGCCATTTCGACGTCCAGATGATCGGCGGAATCGTCCTCCACCGCGGCGAAATCGCCGAAATGCGCACGGGTGAAGGCAAGACCCTGGTCGCAACCCTGGCAGTCTATCTCAACGCGCTAGAGGGCAAGGGCGTCCACGTCGTCACGGTCAACGATTACCT
Source organism: Novosphingobium sp. (assembly GCA_015657645.1). GTDB lineage: Bacteria > Pseudomonadota > Alphaproteobacteria > Sphingomonadales > Sphingomonadaceae > Novosphingobium. Next base: position 5,206 of record JACDQK010000005.1, on the reverse strand, counting down.
GGCCAAGCGCGATGCTGAATGGATGGGCCAGATCTATAAGTTCCTGGGCCTGACTGTCGGCGTGATCGTGCCGAACATGCACGAAGATGAGCGCCGCGCGGCCTATGCCTGCGACATCACCTATGCCACCAACAACGAGCTGGGCTTCGATTACCTGCGCGACAACATGAAGCAGGAGCGGGGCCAGATGGTCCACCGCCCGTTCAACTACGCGATCGTTGACGAGGTGGACTCGATCCTGATCGATGAGGCCCGCACCCCGCTGATCATCTCCGGCCCGACTGACGACAAGAGCGAGCTCTACATTTCGGTCGACGCGATCGTGAAGCAGTTCGCGGAAGAGCATTACGAGAAGGACGAGAAGACCAAGAACATCACCCTGACCGAGGAAGGGGTGGAATGGGCCGAGCGCCAGCTGGAAGCGGCGGGCCTGCTGGTCGGGTCAAACCTCTACGATGTCGAGAACACCCAGGTGGTTCACCACCTCGACCAGAGCCTCAAGGCCAATGTCATGTTCAAGCGTGACATCGACTATATCGTCAAGGACGAGAAGGTCGTCATCATCGACGAGTTCACCGGCCGCATGATGGATGGCCGGCGCTGGTCGAACGGCCTGCACCAGGCGGTCGAAGCCAAGGAAGGCGTGCGGATCGAGCCCGAAAACCAGACGATGGCCTCGATCACTTTCCAGAACTATTTCCGCATGTATCCCAAACTGTCGGGCATGACCGGCACGGCGGCAACCGAGGCGGCGGAATTCTTCGACATTTACCGCATGAACGTGGTGACGATCCCGACCAACGTGCCGGTGCAGCGGATCGACGAGGAAGACGAGTTCTACAAGAACACCACCGACAAGTTCCAGGCGATCGCCAAGCTGATCCGCGAGAAGAACGAGAGCGGGCAGCCGGTGCTGGTCGGTACGGTCTCGATCGAGAAGTCGGAACTGTTGTCCGAATTCCTCAAGCAGGAAGGGGTCAAGCACGCCGTGCTGAACGCCCGCTTCCACGAGATGGAAGCGCATATTGTCGCCCAGGCCGGCCGCCTTGGCGCGGTGACCATTGCCACCAACATGGCGGGCCGCGGTACCGACATCAAGCTGGGCGGCAATGCCGAGTTCCGGATCGAGGACGACCTCAAGGATATGCCAGAGGGGGCCGAGCGCGACGCCGCGATCGCCAAGATCGAGGCCGAGATCGAGGCTGAACGGCAGCAGGTGCTCGCCGCCGGCGGGCTCTGCGTGATCGGCACCGAACGCCACGAAAGCCGCCGCATCGACAACCAGTTGCGTGGCCGCTCGGGCCGCCAGGGCGACCCGGGCCTCAGTAAGTTCTACCTCTGCCTGGAGGACGACCTGCTGCGCATCTTCGGCCCGGACACGCTGTTCTCCAAGATGATGAATTCGAACCTCGCCGATGGTGAGGCGATCGGGTCCAAGTGGCTGTCCAAGGCGATCGAGACCGCCCAGAAGAAGGTCGAAGCGCGCAACTACGACATCCGCAAGCAGGTCGTCGAATACGACAACGTGATGAACGACCAGCGCAAGGTGATTTACGAGCAGCGCGCCGACATCATGGACGCCGAGACGATCGATGATGTGGTGGTCGACATGCGCCACGATACGATTAACGCGCTGGTCGGCACCGCCTGCCCGCCGGGCTCCTATCCGGAACAGTGGGACATTGATGGCCTGCGCCAGAAGCTGGGTGAAGTGCTCGGCATTGACGTGCCGGTGCAGGACTGGCTGCAGGAAGACGGACTTGAGCCGGACGTTATCGAAGAACGCATCGTTGCTCTGGCCGATGAGAAGGCTGACTCGAAGGTCGGCGAAGATGCCGCAATCTGGCGTCAGGTTGAAAAGCAGGTGCTGCTGGAGCGGCTGGACCACTACTGGAAGGAACACCTCGCCACGCTCGATGCGCTGCGCCAGGTCGTGTTCCTGCGGGCCTATGCCCAGAAGCAGCCGATCAACGAGTACAAGCAGGAAGCCTTTGGTCTGTTCGAGAAGATGCTGGAAGTGATCCGCGAGGACGTGACCCGCATCATGATGAACAGCGAACTGCGCATGCCCGATCCGGTTGAGCTGCCTGACTTGCCGGACTTCCTCACCAGCCACATCGATCCCTTCACTGGCGAAAACGACGCGATCTCAACGCCAGGCGCTTCGGCCATGCTCGGCGCGCTGGGTACCGGGGCTGCGGCGGGTGGCGATCCCTATGCGACGATGGGCCTGTCGCGCAACGCGCCGTGCCCATGTGGTTCGGGCGAGAAGTACAAGCACTGCCACGGCGCCGTGGCCTGATCGCTAAAGGCAGGGCGTGACGATGCTGGCGTTCGGCTTCTTCGTCACTGCCCTGCTTTACGCCTCGGTCGGGTTTGGCGGCGGCTCTACTTACAGCGCGTTGCTGGCGCTGGTCGGGTTCGATTTTCGGCTGCTGCCAATCGTCAGCCTGTGCTGCAACATTGTCGTCGTCTCGGGCAGTACGATCCGCTTTGCGCGGGCCGGGTTGATGCCCTGGCGCGGCGCGCTGACTCTGGCGCTGGTTGCGGCCCCGCTGGCTTTCCTGGGCGGCCTGACGCCGGTCAAGGAGGCGACTTTCCTGCTGCTGCTGGGCCTCAGCCTGATCCTCGCTGGGGTTGCGCTGCTCCTGCCCCGTGCGCCCGAGCGTGAGGGGCAACCGGCACCCGCCGCGAAATCGATGGGCTTCGCCGCCGCGCCGCTCGGCTATCTCGCTGGCCTCGTCGGGATCGGCGGCGGGATCTTCCTCGCGCCGTTGCTGCACCTGACCCGCTGGAACCGCGCCCGCCAGATCGCCGCGACGGCCAGCCTGTTCATCCTGATCAATTCGATCGCCGGACTGGTCGGCCAGCTCGCCAAGAACGGTCCTGATCGCTTTGCTGAAGCCCTGGGCGGCGCCCTGCCACTGCTGCTGGCGGTGATTGTCGGAGGACAGCTCGGCAGCCTGCTGGCGCAGCGGCTGCTTCCGGAAAAAGTCATTCGCTGGCTGACGGCGGCGCTGACGATCTGGGCCGGATCACAGCTTTTGCTGCGCTGAAAAAGCAAAGGCCCCGCCGGTCTGGCGGGGCCTTGCAATGCCCGGGCGGGGTGGCTCCCCGAGTAGGATTCGAACCTACGGCCAAGTGATTAACAGTCACCTACTCTACCGCTGAGCTATCGGGGAATGCTCCCCCGCCTGCGGGCAGGGGTGCGCCTATAACACCGCAATCGGGTTTGGCAAGCGGGCGAACACGTCAGAACTGGAATTGTTCGGCGAAGATCCGTTCCTCCAGGCTCTTGCCCGGGTCGAACAGCAGTGTCAGCGCCTGCGACGGTGCCGCACGGACCTTGACCGCCTGAATGTCGCGCAGCTCTTTCTGGTCCGCCACGGCGGCGACGGGGCGCTTGAGCGGATCGAGCACGCGGAAGTCGATCTCGTAATGGTCGGGCAGAATCGCCCCGCGCCAGCGCCGCGGCCGGAACGGGCTGATCGGGGTCAGCGCCAGCATGTTCGAGCCGAGCGGCAGGATCGGGCCATTGGCCGAGAGGTTGTAGGCGGTCGATCCGGCCGGGGTCGCCACCAGGATGCCGTCACAGGCCAGGTCAGGCACACGCACCTTGCCATTGACGGACACCTCGAGCCGCGCGGTCTGCCGGGTTTCGCGCAGCAGCGAGACTTCGTTGATCGCGTAGAAGCTCTCCTGCTTGCCGCTACCGGTGGTCGCGGTCATCTCAAGCGGGGCGACGGCGATGCGGCGGGCGCGGGCGACGCGTTCCGCCAGAGTGCGGGTGCCGCGCGGGTGGTTCATCAGGAAGCCGATGGTGCCCTGGTTGATCCCATAGGCGGGCAGGACGCGGCCGCTGTCCAGCATGTGATGAAGGGTCTGGAGCATGAAACCATCGCCGCCCAGGACCACGACAGCTTCGGCCTCGGCCTCGCTGACAAAATCTTCGCGGGCGCGATAGGCCTCGGCAGCCTCCTGGGCGCGCGGCGTGTCGGATGCCAGCAGGGCAAGGCGGGGCGGTTTGCTCATCTTGCGTGGTGCATATGGTCCGCAGGCCCGTTTGGCAACGCGCAGACTTGGCAAGGGTTTGGTAGGCAGCTGCTGTTAGTTACGCGAGGCAATGACTTTGCCGCTCTCCCACGATGCCACGCGCGACAGCCTGACTGGCCTGGCCGGACGCGATGCCGCGCGCCAGCGACTGGCCGACTGGCTGGCGGACGGGGCGCAGGTTCACGCCATGCTGATCGGGCTGCGGCGGTTCGATGCGGTCAACCTGGCCTATGGCGCAGCGGCGGGCGATGCGGCCCTTGCGGAGATCGCGGCCCGGTTGAAGCACTTTGCCGCCGATGAGCTGGATGGCAGCTGGCTGGCGGCGCGCAGCGGGGGCGGGCAGTTCCTGCTGCTGAGCTGCGAGCCGTGCAGCCGCGAGCGCTGGCAGCTGGTCGCAGCGCAGCTGCTCGATGGGCTGGCGCGACCGATTGCGGCGGCTGGCAGCACGCTGCGGCCCAGTCCTCGTGCTGCGTTGCTACGTGGGCTGGAGGGCGAGGGCGCGGATTCGATGCTCGACCGGCTCGGCCATGCGCTTGACGCGCTGGTTGCCCAACCGGGGCGGCGGGTTGCCTGGGCCGATGGCGAGGGCACACGGCCGGGGCGGAGTGCGGCGCAGCTGGAGGCGGACCTGCTCCAAGCGCTGGATCGCAACGAGATCGAAGTGCTGTTCCAGCCGCAATATGCCTGCGCCGGGGACCGCTTGATCGGGGCCGAGGCGCTGGCGCGGTGGAACCACCCGACGCTCGGCCGGATTGGCGCGGGCGGCCTGTTCGCGATTGCCGAACGGACCGACCATGTGCCGCAACTCTCACGCCACATCGCCCGGATTGCGCTTGGTGCAGCGACCCGCTGGCCGGGCGATCTGCGCCTGTCGCTCAACGTTACGCCCAATGACCTTGCCGCTGGCGATTTTGGTGCCAGCTTTGCCGCGCTGGTCAAGGCCAGCCGGTTTCCGGCCTGGCGGCTGACGCTGGAGGTGACCGAGCAGGTCCTCCTGGCCGATGTTGCGGCAGCCGCCACGGCGTTCAATGGACTGGCAGCCAGCGGGATCAAGTTTGCGCTTGATGATTTCGGCGCGGGTTTCTGCAACTTCCGCTACCTCAAGCTGCTGCCGCTTGATTACCTCAAGCTCGATCGCTCGATGATCGAAGGG
>JACDQK010000052.1 GCA_015657645.1 Novosphingobium sp. | reverse complement strand
CCGCCTCATCATGATCGATCTCGATGCCCAGCGCCTGGGCATAAGGGGTGAGGGCCATGGTCACAGGTAGGGTCCGTGTGTGGCCATGAAGGTGCCGATCACGTGCGCCACCGGGTCGGCCGGATCGCCATCGTGGGCGACACCGCGGATGAACGAGATCGTCCGGGTCAGTTTGTAGCATTCACCGCGGCCGATCACCGTCTGGCCCGGCGTGGCGGCACGCATGTAATCGACCCGCAGGTCCAGCGTGGCGTGCGGCACGAAATTGCCCGATTTGGTCCAGACGCTCATCGAAGTGGCATTGTCCATCAGGCTGATGATCGGGCCCGATGCCAGCACCCCCATGTCCCCCAGGCCGGCCCCGATCCCGACCAGATCCTCGCGCCAGGGCAGCGCCAGCTCGACCCAGTCCGCGCCGTGATCGTGGTAACGGATCCCCAGCCAGCCACCATGGCCGTGCCGGGTCATCATCGCGCGGCGAGCGAGGGATCGAACCGGGTTCCGGGGGGCAGGATGCTGGGCGGCTGGTCGCTCATTGGCGTTTCTCTGCTGATCCGCGGGGCCGATTACAATCTTTTAATTTCACCCCGGGGCACTCTCGCGGTGAGGCTGGCGCGGCAAGACAAGTCCGTCTTGCTGGCAATCCAGGGGAAGACCAATGAACCTGCCCAAGATCGATGTTTCCGCGCTGCCCGATCTCGATACGCTCACCGGCGTTTTCGGCAGCTTGTCCAACCCCGCACAGGGGCTGCAATCGAATGATCTGCTCATCATGATCATGACGTTCATTTACGACGTCGTCGCGCCTTGAGCGTGGACCAGTCCGGATGTTGATCGGACCGGAACTGATGGCGCTGCGGGCGGACGACACCCCGCAGCGCCTGATCCAACGGCGGCTGGTCGACCAGTCGAACGCCTGGCGCCAAACCGGGCCGGGCGCGCGGCTGGAAGCTGAGCTGCTGCGCCTGGCAAGCGGTGCCGTGCTGGCTGACCTGCCGCAACTGGCCGCCTTGTTCACGCCGGGAGATCCAGCCGCCGCCGACCTGGTCGGCGGGGTCGCAGGCTGGCTGCTGGCGGAACTGACCCAGGCACAACTCGGGCAGGTCCCGCTGCGCCACCAGTGCGACCGGACGCTGGCGACGCTAGTGCTGGCGCGGTGCCACGGTGCGAGTCTGGCCGTGCAGGCCATCGACGGGGCCGGCCTTGCGCTCAAGCCGCCCGCGCAATCGGTCACCTTTGCTGCCAACCAGCATTGGGAGCGGGTGATGGCGGGTAGCGCTGAAGTGGAGCGGGTGCGGATCGTCGGTCGCACGGAGACTGGCGTGGAACTGGCGCTCGATCAGGCCCTGCTGGCCGCCGGTACGGTCTCGCACCGCACTGGCCGCGACACGGCGCAGATCTTCACACGCGTGCCGGGCATCGTGGTACTGCTCAAGCTGCAGCAGCTCGATGGTTCCAGCGCGCCGAGCTGCGAATATGCGCTTGATGATGGACGCTTGCTCCACCAGGCGGCCAGGACCCCGCGCGACAGCCGGCTGGAGCTGACTGCGGCCTTGCTCGGACGGATGGGTCGGAGCGATGCCGCTCCGCTGCTGGCCGCCATGGCCGAGGAAGCCGGCAGTCCGCACCTGCGCTGGCAGGCGCTGCGCGAATGCCTCGGGCTCGACAGCGGTACCGGCTTTGCCGCGCTGACCGCGATCGCCCGGCGCAGCGACGATCCGCTGGCTGTCCCGGCCGGCGCCCTGCGCGCCCAACTGCTTGAAGCCTATCCCCAGCTTGCCGAGGTGCCTGCATGCCCTGCGTGATCGATCTTGTTGATGAAAGCGCCGCCAGCCTGGCCGAAGCTTGCGACGGTCTGGCTGCACTGGGCGTCGATTTCGACGATCCGGAGCGGCTTGATAATGCGGCGCTTTGGCTGCGGCGGCTGGGCAACGACAAGCAGTTCCTGGGTGATGTGCTGATCGCCGAACTGGCCCAGCGCCACCGCGAGGACGTGCTCGACAGCGCCTATGGCCCGCAGGTGGTGATGCTGGCGCCGCCCAACGGCAACTTCTTCATCCGCGCCAACCTCTGGCCCTCAACTGACGAGCACATGCTGCGCGCCTCGGGCGGCACCTCGTTCGTCTATGGCCTGCCGCACGATCACAATTTCAGCTTCCTGACGCTGGGCTACTTTGGCCCGGGCTATTGGAGCGATTACTACGAGTACGACTACGGCGAAGTTGTCGGCGCGTGCGGTGAGGCTGTGCCGAGCCTGCGCTTCGTCGAGCGCTCGCGGCTGGAGGAGGGCAAGCTGATGCTCTACCGAGCCCACCGCGATGTCCACGCCCAGCATCCCGCCGATGCACTGTCGGTCTCGCTCAACGTGATGCACACGACGGGTGCGCAAGGCTGGCTCGATCAGTATCGCTTCGATCTCGATCAGGGCAAGATCGGCGCGATCGTCTCGGGCGGGCCGAGCGAGGCCTTCATGCGGATCGCGGTCGGGCTGGGCGGGGCAGAGGCGTTCGATCTGGCGACCCGCTTTGCCCACCACCACCCGAGCGACCGCATGCGGCTGGCCTGCTGGGATGCGCTGGCGGGGATCTCGGGCGATGTCGCTTCGCGCGATGCCGTCTGGCGCGATGCGGAACTGGCGGGAAGCCGCCTGGTCGCGATGGAGGCCAGCGCGCGGCGCGCGGAGCTGGCCGCTTAGGCCATCCCGCCGGCCAGGGCATCGATCGCCGCTTGCAGGATTACCGCCGCAGCGGCGGCGTCGATCCGGTCGGCGCGTTTGGCTCGGCTCATGTCCTGGGCGATCAGCGCGCTTTCGGCGCTGGCGGTGGACCAGCGCTCGTCCCACAGCAGCACCGGCAGGCCCAGCGCTTCGGCGACATTGCGGGCATAGGCGCGGCTTGACTGGCTGCGCGGGCCTTCGCTGCCATCCATGTTGATGGGCAGGCCGATTACCATGCCCTTGACGCTTCGCTCTGCGATCAATGCCGCCAGCGCTTGCCGGTCGGCGCCAAACTTGCCGCGCTTCAGGGTCTTGCCGGGCGAGGCAAAGCGCCAGCCGGCATCGCAAAAGGCCGTGCCGATGGTCTGAGTGCCGAGATCAAGTCCGAGTAGCGCGCCGCCGGCTGGCAGCGCGGCGCGGAAGTCCGGCGCGAAGGTCGTGATCAGCGCGTCTGCCATGCCGCGGCCCGGCGGACGAAATCAGCGCGCAGGTTGGCCCAGAACAGCGGCACGTCATAGACGTGGTAATTGCCCTCAGGCAGCGCGAAGGGGCCCATTTCCGGCCCGGCACCGATCCGCAGGATGCCCTGCGCATCGCAGCGGGCACCGACCAGGCCCGGCTTGATCGCGCCATTCTCCAGCTTGCTGTCGGGCACCATCGCGCCAAGGTTGGCGCTGGCCGGGGCCGCACCGCCGAGCGTGCCGGTAAGCGGGTTCGAGCAGAGATAGCTTGGCGCAGCGCTACCCGCCGCGCGCTTACCCGCGAAGCGCTGGTAGGCGCCAATCATCATCGCGGCATTGCCATCGTCAGTATAGCTCAGCCAAGAGATCACGCAGCCGGTCTGATCAGGGGTGGCGCAGGCCGGTACGCCCATCGCGGGCAGGTCTGCTGTCTGATCGACCAGCCAGCCGATCGGATAGGCCGCTACCAGCCGCCCGGCGAGCGGGGTGCCTTTCACCTTGTCGGCCAGCAGCCGCGTGAGGTGATAGCTGCCCTGGCTATGCCCCGCGATCACGAAGGGGCTGCCCGCCGGAATACTGGCGATGAACTGGTCGAACGCGGCCGAAACATCGCCATAGGCAAGGTCCAGCGCCTGGCGGGCTTCGGGCTTCTCGGTCACGAAGGCGCCAAATGTCGCTTGGCGATAGCGCGGGATATAGAGCTGACTGGAGACGTTGAACGGCGTTGCCGCCGCGCGGACCATCATCCCGGCAATGCGGTTGGCGTCCTGGTCATCCAGCGGCGCATTCCAGTGCGCGCGCTTGAGGTAGCTGGTCGGGTGGATGAAGAAGACCGAGACGTCGAGGTTGGCTTTGTCCGGCGCCATGCCCTGCGGCCGCCACTGCGCCGGGCCGGGCTGCTTCAGGTCGGGCCGCGCGATCCAGCGTGCCGGATCGGCATAGGCATTGGCCGGCGCGGCAGGCAGCGCCTCAAAGGCGGCGCCGGGGGTGAAGGCCAGCCGGGTCAGTTGCTCAGGGTAAAAGGCCAGTGCCAGCCGTCCGGCGATGAACAGGACGATCAGGACGGCAATCACATACAGGAACTTGCGGGCCATCGGCTATTCCCGCGCCTCCGCTTCGTGGCGATCATTGCGCGCTGACTGCCGCTCCAGCGCGACCTTGAGCATAGCGACCAGCGGATCGGCCAGCAGCAGGCCAATGATGCCGAACAGCGCGCCCATGATCAACTGCGCGCCCAGCACCAGCGCGGGG
>JACDQK010000051.1 GCA_015657645.1 Novosphingobium sp. | reverse complement strand
GCGCAATCCGGGGATGCTGGCCGGCTTCTGCGGCACGCTGATGACGCCGATGGCGGCCAACTTCAACATCGTCCCCGCTGCGCTGCTCGAGCTGAAGGACCGCAACGCCGTGGTCTGGGCCCAGGTCGGCACGGCCCTGCCGCTGCTGGCGGTAAATACCCTCCTGATCTGGTGGTTTGCCTTCTGATGACGCACCTGACTGCCGAGCATGCCGCGCGCTTCATGGCGCTCACCACCGGGCACCTGACCCGCGAGTTTCCGCACAAGCTCGATCATGTGATGGACGGGCCAGAAGACGCCCGCACACCGCGCGAACTGCACCCGATCTTCTTCGGCAGCTTTGACTGGCATTCGTGCCTCCACGGCTGGTGGCAAGTGCTGCGGCTGGCGCGGCTCTATCCCGGTCTGCCCGAGGCGGAACGCGTGGGGTCGCTCGCCGATGCAATGCTGACGACGGAGAACTTCGCGGTCGAGACGGCCTATCTCGCGCGGCCCTCAGCCCGCGGGTTCGAGCGACCCTATGGCTGGGCCTGGGCGCTGGCGCTGCACGCCGAAATGGTCCGGCATGACGCCAGCTGGGCCCACCACGCTGATGCCTTTGCTGCCGCCTTTGCCGAGCGGTTCCGTCAGTTCCTGCCGCTCCAGACCTATCCGATCCGGGTCGGCACGCATTACTCCTCGGCCTTCGCGATGACTCTGGCGTGCGACTGGGCGGCAGAGCACGATCCGGCGCTTGCCGCCCTGATCGATACCCGCGCGGCGGACTGGTTCGCGCAGGACCGCGATTGCCAGGCCTGGGAGCCGGGCGGGGACGAGTTCCTCTCCTCCGCACTCACTGAAGCGCTGCTGATGAGCCGGGTGCTGGGGCCGGACTTTGCCGACTGGTTCGATGCGTTCCTGCCGCACGCCGCGCAGGGGGCGCCTGCAACGCTGTTCACCCCCGCTACCGTTTCCGACCGCAGTGACGGCAAGATCGCGCACCTTGACGGGCTCAACCTCAGCCGCGCCTGGTGCTGGCGCGGGATCGCGGCGGCGCTGCCGGAAGGACATCTGGTCCGCGAGCGGGCGCTGGTCACCGCCCAGCAGCACCTCGATGCCGCCCTGCCGCACCTGGGCGACGATTACATGGGCGAGCATTGGCTGGCGACTTTCGCCCTGCTGGCGCTGGAGCAGCGGTAAACCCCTGCATTACCGGCTGGCGGGCTGGTCAGTGACGCGTTAGTCTCCGCTCCAAAGACAATGGAGCGGAAGCATGACGGCGCAATTGGTCGAAACCATCAAGTCGACCCTGCAATCGACGGACCGGCCCTATATGCAGGGCGCCTGGCGGCCGAGCTTCAACGAATGGAACGCGCTGTTCGCCAGCGGCGAGGCCGAAGTAATCGGCACGATCCCGACTGACATTGACGGGGTTTATGTCCGCACCGGGGAGGTGCCGGTGCACGAGCCGATCGGCCGCTATCACCCCTTCGATGGCGACGGGATGATCCATGCGATCAGCTTCAAGGGCGGCCGTGCCGCTTATCGCAGCCGGTTCGTGCGGACCAAGGGCTTCCTCGCCGAGCAGGAAGCCGGTCGCGCGCTGTGGGCCGGGCTGATGGAGCCACCGCATAAATCGACCCGGCCGGGCTGGGGTGCGCAGGAATGGCTCAAGGACAGCTCCTCCACTGACGTGGTTATCCATGCGGGCAAGATCCTCTCCACCTTCTACCAGTGCGGCGAGGGCTACCGGCTCGATCCCTATACGCTGGAGCAGGGCGGGACCGAGGGCTGGGTGCCGGAAGACGGCATTTCCGCCCATGCCAAGGTTGACGAGGCGACCGGCGAGCTGATGTTCTTCAACTATGCCAAGCATGCGCCTTACATGCATTACGGCGTCGTCGGCCCGGACAACCAGCTGAAGCACTACGTCCCGATCCCGCTGGCCGGGCCGCGCCTGCCGCATGACATGGCCTTCACGCCGAACTGGTCGATCCTCAACGACATGCCGCTCTACTGGAACGAGCAGCTACTGGAGCGGAACCTCCACGTGGTGAACTTCCACCCGGATGAGCCGACCCGCTTCGGCCTGATCCCGCGCTATGGCCAGCCCGAGGATATCCGCTGGTTCGAAGCCGCGCCGACCTATGTGCTCCACTGGCTCAACGCCTGGGAGGAAGGCGACGAGGTGGTGCTCGACGGGTACTATCAGGAAGAGCCGATGCCCAAGTCCTACCCCGATGCGCCCGAGGGGTATGAGCGGATGATGGCCTATCTCGATCAGATGCTGATGAAGCCCAAGCTCCACCGCTGGCGCTTCAACCTCAAGACCGGGCAGACCACCGAGCAGCGGCTGGATGACCGGATCCTGGAATTCGGCATGATCAACCAGGCCTATGCCGGGCGGAAAAACCGCTACGCCTATTCGGCCGTGCCGGAGCCGGGCTGGTTCCTGTTCCGGGGCTTGGTAAAGCATGACCTGGAGAACGGCACCAGCGAGACGCTGGAATTCGGTCCCGGCCGCTTCGGCAGCGAAGCACCCTTTGCACCCCGGATCGGCGCGGTGGATGAGGATGACGGTTATCTCGTCTCGTTCATCGCCGATCTGAACACCGATACCAGCGAATGCGTGCTGATCGACGCCAAGCGCTTTGCCGAAGGCCCGGTCTGCCGGATTGTGCTGCCCGAACGCTTCTGCTCCGGCACCCACGCCACCTGGGCCAATGGCGACGCAATCGGGATGGGGCCGAACCCGTTGCTTTAGGCGCGGTGGTAGTTAGTACTCGATACCTTGCCGCCCTTCGGGCAGCAGCACTGCGGAATCGAAGATGACATGCTCTTCGATAGCCATGCCATTCTTCAGGCGAAATCGGTCGACGCCCAGGTAAGTGCGGCGGTTGCCATGGATCTCCGCGCTGGTTTCCCAGGCGATATACAGCATGTCGCCGCGTCCCGCACAGTCGAGCGGGGTAACCGTCATGTCGACCATCGCCTCGAGCATTCCGGCCATCACGCCGATATACTCGCTGCCGGAAAAGCTGCCGGCTCCGGTGAAGTGGATCACGGCATCGGGGGCGATGATTTCCGCCACGCGCGCGCCTGACGGGGCGGCCCAGAACGACTGGAACCGTTCGTAGAAATCCCGGTGCTCGGGGCTGAGTTCTGGCTGGGTCATTCTGGGTTCCCGCTGCAAATTTGAGGAGCAGGCAGAATAAGTGCGCTCCGCACATATCGTCAAGTTGAAAGATGTGCGGGCAGCACATATGGTTGGCGGATGATTGATCGTACCGCCAATCTGCTCGGTGCCGTGGGTCTCGCCGTGGCCGACCGCATCGAACAGGCCGCGCAGACCATTCTCCAGCACGCGGGCGAGACGCCGGCGGCGCTGGTGGTGATTGGCTATGGGCTGGGCCCGTCCAACGACCAGCTCCGCCGCATCCTGCGGCTGTCGCACCCCGGCGCGGTCCGGCTGGTCGATCGGCTGGTCGCCGATGGCCTGGTCGAGCGCCGCCCAGGCCGCGACCGGCGGTCGATCGCGCTCTATCTCACCAGTCAGGGCGCTGCCCAGCGCGAGGCACTGCTCGCGGGGCGTCTTGCCGCGATCCGGCCATTGCTGCTGGGTCTGGACGAAGGTGAGCAGGGACAGCTGGCGGGGCTGTTGCACAAGCTGCTGGCCGGGTTGGAGCTGGCCGATCTCGATCGCTGCACCGCTTGCCGCCTGTGTGACGATCGCGTGTGCACCAATTGCCCGATACCAGCGGCGTTCAAGGTGCCCACGACGGCCTGAGTGGGGCGGAGCGGGGCGCAGTTGGGCCCGGCAGCCAAAACCCACGCCGACCCCAAACCCGCTCGTGCTGAGCTTGTCGAAGCATCGTCGTGCCTTGCGTCAAGGTGTGTGCGCGAAAGAACAGAACGACCCTTCGACAAGCTCAGGGTGAGCGGGGG
>JACDQK010000050.1 GCA_015657645.1 Novosphingobium sp. | reverse complement strand
CGGCTGCATCGCGGCGATGATCGCCGGGTCGGCCACGTCCATCCCGCCGGTAAAGGCGCCGAAGGCCGGCAGGATCAGCTTGCGCTCGCTCGCCGCCCAGCACGGCCGGGCGACGGACCGCCCGCGCGCGGCAATCCGCAGCTTGGGGTGGAAATGGCCGGAAAGTTCGGCCCGCGCCTCTCCGGCGCGAGCTTCGTGGCGCAGCACCAGCGGGCCGACGGTCAATTCCTCCAGCATGGTCCCCGGCGCCGATCCGGCATCGTGGTTGCCGCCGATCCAGACCCAGTCGGTCACCCGCGTCAGCGCGGCGAGCATGCCGGCGGCGTGCGGTTCCAGTCGGCTGGCGCCCTCGCCATCGTGAAAATTGTCCCCCAGTGTGAACACCCGCCGGGCGCCGCTGGTGCGAATCGCCTGGGCCACTCGCTCCAGCGTCTCGCGGCTGTCATAGGGCGGCAGCATCTGCCCGAACCGGGCAAAGAAGCTGCCCTTTTCGAGATGGAGGTCGGCCACCAGCAGCGCCTGTTCGCGCGGCCAATAGAGCGCACCGCCATCAAGCAGCGCCATGTCCTCATCTGCGAACGAAAAGGGAACCATGGCTTTTCCTTGCCGGAAGCTCATTCGCTTGGCAAGGGCTGCGCATGAGCGACTGGACCCCCCACACCGCCCGCGCCAAGACCTGGTTTGAAAGCCTGCGCGACCGCATCTGCGCCGAGTTTGAAGCGATCGAGGCCGAGGCTGGCAGCCCGGCCCGGTTCGATTACCAGACCTGGAGCCGCGAGGAAGCGGGCAATCCCGATCCCGGCGGCGGCACCCGCGGCGTGATGAAGGGCCAGGTGTTCGAAAAGGTCGGGGTCAACGTCTCGACCGTTCATGGCACCTTTGCCCCGCAGTTCGCCGGCTCGATCAACGGGGCGAGCGAGGAGAACCCCGGCTTCACCGCCACCGGCATCAGCCTGGTCGCGCATATGGCCAACCCGCATGTGCCGGCGGTGCACATGAACACCCGTTTCCTGACCACGACCAAGGCCTGGTTCGGCGGCGGCGGCGATCTCAATCCGCCGATTCCCTATGCCGAGGATACGGCCGATTTCCACGCCGCCTACCAGGCGGCCTGCGATGCGCATGATCCGGCATACTATCCCAGGTTCAAGGCCTGGGCCGACGAGTATTTCTATATCCCCCACCGCGGCGTCCACCGCGGGGTCGGCGGGATCTTCTACGATCACCTTGAATGCGCCGACCATGCCGGGTTCGAAGCCAATTTCGCCTTCACCCGCGATGTCGGCGAGGCTTTCCTGGCCTCCTTCCCCATGCTGGTCCGGCGCCGGATGGGCATGGCCTTCACCCCGGCCGACAAGGCCCAGCAGCTCGAATGGCGCGGCCGCTATGCCGAGTTCAATCTGGTCTATGACCGCGGCACGCTGTTCGGCCTGAAGACCGGCGGCAATATCGATGCGATCTTGATGAGTCTGCCGCCGGAGGCGACCTGGAGCTGACCTTCCGGCTGTCTGGCCATTGCCAGGCTCGGAAAATTTTAACCCCGCCAGCCTATTGGCGGGGTATGAATCAGAAGCCTGCATCGCCCGGCGCCGTGCCGCATGTTGCGCAGATCGACGCGCTGCGCGGCCTTGCCGCCCTGCTGGTCTCGCTGATCTTCCATGTTCACTACGTGCTGGGCGAGTTTCGCACCGGGCCGCTCGATGGCTTGCCGGTGTTCACCTGGCTCCACGATAACGGCTGGACGCTGGTTGACCTGTTCTTCCTGATTTCGGGCTTCGTTTTCAGCCACGTCTACTTGAGTGAGGCAGGGCTGCGCGAGGGCGTGACCTTCCGCAAGTTCATGCTGGCGCGGCTTGCCCGGCTCTATCCGCTGCACCTTGCCACGCTGCTGGCCTGCGCCGCGATCCTGTGGTTCGGCCGCCCGGCGACCTGGGACACGGTCCGCTCGGACCTCTATCACTTCGGGCTCAACCTGCTGTTCCTGCAGGAAAGCGGCCTCAATGCCGGTTATAGCTTCAACTATCCGTCCTGGTCGATCTCGGTCGAGATGATCTGCTACGTGGCCTTCATCGCCGCCGCGCTACGCGGGCCGCAGCTGTTCCATCGGGCGGCGATCCTGCTGATGTTCATCGGCGCGATGATGACCATGGGGGGCGATAGCATTGCCGCCCATATCGGCCGCGGGCTGTTCGGCTTCTTTGCCGGCTACTTCGTCTGGCAGAACCGCGAACGGCTGTCGCGGGTCCCCGCCCCGGTGCTGGTCGCAGTGGGTGTGGCCGCGCTGCTGGTTCCTTCAGTCGGCGCGCTCAGCCTGGGCACCTTCCTGTGCATGACGCTGTGGCCGGCGCTGCTGCTGCTGGCGCTGCGCACCCAGTTCCTGTGCACCCGGCCGTTCCGCTGGCTGGGTGACCGCAGCTATTCGATCTATATGCTGCACGCTCCGGTCTATGCCGCGATCAACGTGTTCGTCTTCACTGGCCAGCCGGTTGACCGCGCGCTCTGGCCGCTGGTTTCGGGCGGGGCGGCCCTCGCGATCCTGGGGCTGGCCCACGTCAGCTTCCTCTATCTGGAGCGGCCGGCGCGCAATTGGATCAATGTCCGCTTCGGTGCCGGCAGCACGGCCCCGGGCACAGCCATGAAGGTTTCGGCGCCCGTTTGACCACCGCGCGGCAAGCTTAGCTCTTGCCCTTGCCGCCCTTATCCGCCCACATAGGCGATAATGCTGCGCCAGTATGAACTTGTCGAGCGCGTGCTCGCTTATGACCCGGACGCCGATGAGGCGATGCTCAACCGGGCCTATGTCTATACGGTCCAGAAGCACGGCACCCAGAAGCGGGCCAGCGGCGACCCCTATTTCAGCCACCCGGTCGAGGTGGCCGGCCTGATGACCGAGCTCAAGCTCGATCAGGACACCATCATCACCGCGCTGCTCCACGATACGGTCGAGGATACGCTCGCCACCACTGACGAGATCGAGCGCCTGTTCGGGCCCGATGTCGCGCGGCTGGTCGATGGGGTGACCAAGCTCTCCAAGATCGAGGCGATGAGCGAGAACGAGCGCGCGGCCGAGAACCTGCGCAAGTTCCTGCTGGCGATGAGCGAGGACATCCGCGTCCTCCTCGTCAAGCTGGCCGACCGGCTCCACAACATGCGCACGCTCCATTTCATCAAGAGCGACGAGAAGCGCCGCCGGATCTCGCGCGAGACGATGGATATCTATGCCCCCCTGGCTGAGCGGGTGGGGATGTACGAATATATGCGCGAGATGCAGCTGCTCGCCTTCGAACAGCTTGAGCCAGAGGGCTATGCCACGATCACCGGGCGCCTCGCCCAGATCCGCGAGACTGATGGCGGGCAGGTCGATGCGATTGCGCTGGCGATCAAGCAGGCGCTGGCCGAAGCCGGGTTGAAGGTCGAAGTTTCGGGCCGCGAGAAGCACCCCTATTCGATCTGGAAGAAGATGGCCGAACGCCATGTGTCGTTCGAGCAGATCACCGATATCATGGCCTTCCGCGTGCTGACCGAGGACACGCTCGATTGCTACCGCGCGCTGGGCGTGCTGCACTCGACCTGGCAGATGATCCCGGGCCGGTTCAAGGACTACCTCTCGACGCCCAAGTCGAACGGTTATCGCTCGCTCCACACCAGCCTGATCTTCGAAAACTCGATGCGGATGGAGGTGCAGATCCGCACCCATGACATGCACCGCACCAACGAGTTCGGCCTGGCCGCGCACTGGGCCTACAAGCAGGGTGACCGGCCCGATGGCCAGGTTGGCTGGCTGCGCGACCTGATCGAGATCGTCGACGCCAGCCACGATGCCGAGGAACTGCTCGAGCATACCCGGATGGCGATCTACCAGGACCGGATCTTCGCCTTCACCCCCAAGGGCGCGCTGCATCAGCTGCCCAAGGGCTCGACCCCGGTCGACTTTGCCTATGCGGTCCATTCGGATCTGGGCAACTTCGCGGTCGGGGCCAAGATCAACGGCCGCCACATGCCGCTGCGCACGCCGCTGAACAACGGCGACGTGGTGGAGATCATCAAGAACCGCACCGCCTCGCCCCAGCTCTCGTGGCTCGGCTTCGTCGTCACCGGCAAGGCCCGCGCCGCGATCCGCCGCGCGGTGCGTGCGAAAGAGCGCGAAGAAGTCGCCGCGATCGGCCGCAAGCTGCTTGAGGGCATTTCGGATCGCCTGCCCAGCAAGATCGGCAAGAAGGCGGTGCGCGATGCGGTCAAGCGGCTGGGCCTGACCAGCGAGGAAGACCTGCTGATTGCGATCGGCACGGCCAAGCTGGCCGACCGGCAAGTGATGGAAGCCCTGGTTCCCGGCAGCACCACCGGGATGGAAGATCCCGAACACTGGCCCAAGCAGGACCGCGCGATCTCGATCCGCGGCCTCACCGCCGGGGTCGCCTTCCACCTGGCCGAATGCTGCCACCCGGTGCCGGGCGACCGGATCGTCGGCGTGCGCGTGCCGGGCAAGGGCGTGGAAGTCCACGCGATCGACTGCCTGACCCTGGCCAGCGGCGTCGATGCCGACTGGCTCGACCTGTCCTGGGGCGAACGGACCACCGGCGCCGTCGCCCGCATCCGCATGGTGCTCCACAACCGTCCGGGCACCTTGGCCGAGGCCGCCGGCATCTTCGCCAGCAACCGCGCCAATATCGCCGCGCTGGAAAACTCCAGCCGTGACGAGCTGTTCAGTACTTATGATGTGGACCTGGACGTCAGCGATCTGGCGCACCTCACCCGCATCGTCTCGGCCCTGCGCGCCAGCGATGCCGTGGCTGAGGCGGAGCGGCTCTAACTCAAAAATCCTCCCTGTTTTCGGCGCAAGCCGCAAATGGGGAGGTGGCAGCGCGAAGCGCTGACGGAGGGGTGAGGCGGTCGGCCCAGCACCCCTCCGTCATTCGCTGCGCGAATGCCACCTCCCCAGATGTGCTCCGCAAATCTGGAGAGGACCCTCCGGTCTAAACCTCCAGCACCACCTCGACCGCATCCCCCTCGCCGATCCCCTCGGCCTTGCGGACGCTGGCCTTGACTGGCAGTAGCCAGCCCAGCTCCTTGCTGGGGAACAGCGAGGTGCGGAAGGTGCTGTCACCGATCGTCGCCGTGACCTTGAGCGAGCCGAACCCGGCCAGGCTCTTCTCCATCCGCCGCATCAACGCCGTGCCAGACAGGGCCTCACCAGCCTCGCCATCGATAGTCAGGAAATGCCAGGAGCCGCCGGAATTGCCGCTCCAGCGCCAGAGCGTGCTGGTGTGCGAAAGGCGTTCAGTCACAGCCCCACTCCCAAAGTCCGTCATCCCCGCGAAAGCGGGGATCCAGTGTTGGCAGGCTCTGGGTTCCCGCTTTCGCGGGAATGACGAACGGGCTGGCGGTCACTTCACCCGCCGCACCGGCACCGGAATGTTGCAGATATCCGCCCCGCCCGCCGGACGGATGAAGAAGGCGTCGCGGCGGTTGGCGCGGGCATCGGCATAGCGGGCGAAGCTTTCGCTTTCGGTCGCGAGGTATTCGTAAGCCGGCAGTCCGCTCACCTCGCTGCCGATCCGGACTGAAACGATCCCCGTGCGCTCCTCCGGTGTCTCATAGAAGCCCAGCGCCCCGGTCCCGCGCGGCAGGCTGGACATGTGCTCGATCCCCTCGATCACCCGGCCCACCAGCGCGATATTGCGATCGAGATGGCGCGGGGCATGGCCGATCACGGTGTAAAGCTCGGCCCCGGTGCCGGTGTTAGGCGGCATGTCGCGCCCGACGCCGACCATGCCGTAGCAGTGGACCGGCCAGCTGACTTCCACCCAAGTCTTAGTCACTATCCCGAGTTCCTGCGTTTTCATGTAGCCAAACGGCATGCCTTCAACGAATTCAAAGCGCTCGGCATAGGGGTCAGCCGCCTTGATGCTCTCAGGCAAATAGCCGCGAAGGGGAGTGCCATCTGACTTTCGAACTACGCCAAATGGTGATGTCGTGATGTACTCACTCTCCGGCACCGCAGCCAAATCCCCAGGCAACCGCTTCGCCTTGGCCTTGTCCTCGGCATTGGCATCGCCCCACTGCACGACATAATTGTCCTGCACCCGGTTGATGCTGGTCCCGTCCCAGAACCGCGCCGCCGCCAGCTTGCGGATGTTGCTCACCCAGCCCTGGCTGAACGGCGCGGGCATCAGCTGGATCACCACCCGGCGCGGCTTGCCCTTGGAGTCGGGCGCCAGGTCCATCACCAGCAGGTCCGAAGCGGCAATCGCC
Organism: Novosphingobium sp.; assembly: GCA_015657645.1. Classification (GTDB taxonomy): domain Bacteria; phylum Pseudomonadota; class Alphaproteobacteria; order Sphingomonadales; family Sphingomonadaceae; genus Novosphingobium. The sequence continues at coordinate 7,840 of JACDQK010000050.1, read as the reverse complement.
GCCCAGTCTGTCTTGGGTGCGGCATTGACGATCTCGGCCGGGGCCAGCGGCGAAGGCTGGGCGCGGCCGGCGGCGATGTTGGCCGAAGCCTGCGGCAGGGCCGGCGTGGCAGTTAGCAGCAGGGCGAGCGGGAGCAGGTGTTTGCGCATGGCGCAGACTTTGCCAGCAAATCGCCAGCCTGCAAGCGGTCAGTCCGCCGCGTCCTCCAGCGCCTCGATATCGGCATCGCTCAGCCCGAAGTGATGCCCCACCTCGTGGATCACCACTTGCGCCACCAGATGCTCCAGCGTCTCGTCCCCGCGCGCGATCCATTCGTCCAGGATCGGCGCGCGGAACAGGCGGATCCGGTCGGGCAGGGTGCCGCTCGGCGCCGAGTGCTTCTCCCCCACCGGCACGCCTTCGTAAATCCCGGTCAGCTCGAACGGATCCTCGATCCCCAGCAGGCTAAGCGTTTCGGCATCGGCAAATTCCTCCACCTGCAGCACCACCCCGGCAAGGTGGGCGGCAAAGGGCTGCGGCAAGCGGGCGAGGGCGGCATCGGCCAGCGCCTCGATCTCGGCGGCATCGGGGGCCAGGCCAAACATGCGTTCCATGGACAGACAGATAGGAACGCCCGCCCGCTCCGCCAATGCTTGCGCCCCGCGCCCGCCATCGCTAGGGCGCAACCTTCCAGTGCATGCGGAGCGGTGGCCGAGTGGTCGAAGGCGCTCGCCTGGAAAGTGAGTATACGTCAAAAGCGTATCGAGGGTTCGAATCCCTCCCGCTCCGCCAGCTCTTGCCTGAAATCCTAGGGAATTGGACCTGGGATCCCGCGCGTTACCAAGATCGCTACCCGATAGCTTTGCTGATGCGTCAAGCTGAAAGGATCGATCAGGCATTGATTAAGTGGCATCTGCAGAGTGTTTATCTCAAAGCTAGTGCAGCTCCCGCTAACATAACGGACATCCAGGCAACTAGGCCTAAGCCTCAGAAGCAGCTGTGGGTTCAGACTTCGAGCCAAATCGGGTAACGAAGCATAAGCGATGGGGGCTGGTTGTCAGCAAGACGTCGCCATAGCTGTCCTTAGACCCGCTAATGATACATTCGCGCTCTGCGGTTCGAGGAAGTGCGGCGTTCAACTTTCTGCGCGCGCTGGAGCAAGGAGTGCGGCGGCGATCATTTCTAGGCAGTCGTCGATTCGTTGACGAAGCTGAGCGCCGCCTGCTTTGGTCACACCATCGTTGTCCGATCGGACCAGCATGGTGTTGAACATAAGAGAAGCCGTTGCAATGCGGCTATTTACCAGATCGGCTGACAAGTGAGCCAACAGTCGTTCAATCCTGCTGTTGATTTGCCGCAGTGCTGCTGTGGACTCCGTCAAGCTATCTATCGCATGCGGCAACCCAGTCGGGCGGCTTAGCAATAGGTATTTGACAATGAAGCTCGCGTAGGTGTGCCGACCGGTGTCGTCCGTTAGGTCAAGCAAAGGCAGAAAAAGCAGTTCCAGCAGGGCTTTAATGTCGGCGTCACGGGATCTCGCCCTAAGCGCTTCCAGCCCTTCGCGACGTGTTTCGTCCATTTGCCAGACGCGATAGGCGAAGATTGCCTGGACCAGACCCTGCTTGCTACCAAAATGATATTGGACCGCATTGTTGTTGCCATTGCCGGCGGCCCTCGCAATCTCGCGCAACGATACGTTTTCAATAGATTGTTCAGAGAACAGTGACTCTGCAGCAAGGATGAGACGGACCTTGGTCGCGCCCAAATTCTGCGGCTTCTCAAACGCTGGTTTCAGACCCGGAGATAGCGGATCGCCGACCAAGGGCAGGCCAATGGTTGGGGCTTCGCTCATCCTTCGTCGATCCTACACCCGGGCATGATTGTCCATCCAGATCGCGTTGTTCCTAACAAATGCGAGAGGTGCTTCGATCAGATTAACGCATATGACTTAATCTGGGAATCTGGACTGTGAGTCCGGCGCGATGGAGGGGAGAAACCAATGCAGTCTGCATCGGCACGCAACATCTCAAGCTATGGTTGGGCTTCGGCAATCGCGATTGCCTGGGCAGGGCTAACTCTGACAACACCGGCGCAAGCGCAATCGGCTCCAACAGCCGACAGCGAGCAGGGCGGCATCATGGACATCGTCGTGACTGCTCGCAAACGCGAAGAGTCGACGCAGGACGTTCCCGTATCCGTCAATGTTATCGATGCAATCACCCTGCAGAATCGAAGCGTGTCATCGCTCGAGGAAGTCGCCGCGATCAGTCCGCAGTTCACGATCGGCCGGGCGCCCAGCGGCTCCGGTGCAACGCTGGTCTTGCGTGGGGTTGGCTCCAATTCGTCCTCGATCGGCCTCGAGCAGTCGGTCGCCGTTGTTGTTGATGGGGTCTATTATGGCCAGGGCCGAACGATCAACGAAGGATTCTTCGATCTTCAGCGCGTTGAACTTCTCAAAGGGCCGCAAGCGCTGTTCTTCGGCAAGAATGCCACTGCCGGCGTGGTCTCGTTCACCTCTGCCGATCCCGGCAGCAAGACCGAGCTGATTGCCCGGGCGGGGTATGAATTTGAAACCCGCGCCTGGAACGGTGAAGCGATCGTTTCAGCTCCCTTGTCCGACACCCTCGGGGTGCGGATCGGTCTGCGCTATGTGAAGTCGGATGGCGGTGATTTCACCAACCTCGCGACTACAACGACCTATTCAACCAACGACCGGACAACGGCGGCGGTGCCCGGTGTAGTCACGGCGCACACGGCCCTGGCTGGGCCGCTTTACCCCGATGCAATGGAAGCACTGATCGGTCGATTGACGCTTAAATGGACTCCGACTGACGCAACCACTGTGACCCTAAAAGGCAGTTTCAGCGATGATCGTCGCGCCAGTCCGGCGGGCAACGTCGCCATCGTCTACTGCCCGACCGGCACTTACCAGTTTAATGCGGCCATTACCTGCGCGCCGCGCCGCGAGACCTACCAGAGCCGGTTTCCTGCCTCAATCGCAGCAACTGTCCCCTATGCACAAATCGGTGATGGCCTGGGCAACCGCTACCGTGCCTGGGCGATCACCGGGGCAGTCGAGCACAAGGCCGAGAACTTCACGCTCACCTGGGTGAACAACTACAACTGGAACCGCAACATCTTCATCTTCGATGCAGACGGTGCGATTTCGCCGATTTCAGCTGTGCAGGTGTTTGCCACGGAGTGGTCGACCTTCAGCGCATTCTCGTCGGAAGCGCGGGTCCAGAGCACCTTCGATGGCCCGATCAATGCGATGATCGGCGGCTATTATCAGGACACCAAGCGCGACTATCTGGCCTGGACCGCATCGGGCGGGCTGGAGAACTCTGCTGCACCGCAGCCGTTCCAGCGCTACCTCGCGAACTCCAAGGACTCGGAGACCAGCGGCAAGACGCTAGCCCTGTTCGGCCAGGTCACCTGGAAGGTGACGCCGGAAATCGAAATCGCGGGCGGGGTGCGCTACACCCATGAAACCAAGGAAAGCTACTTCCTGCAGCCTTATTCCCACCCGATCCGCGTTGCCGCAGGCGTGTTCCTGCCCGGGTTCAAGTTGCCATCGTCGCAGAAGTTTGATGATTGGTCGCCAGAAGCCACGATCACCTGGCAACCGAGCGACCAGGTCACTGTCTATGGTGCCTACAAAACGGCTTACAAGTCGGGCGGCTTCTCCAACTCTGGCATCTTGAGCCCGACTGCCGGTTTGCAGGATTTCGAGTTCGAGCCCGAAACCGTGTCAGGGTTCGAAGCTGGCATCAAGACGATGCTGGCAGACCGTCAGCTCAGGGTGAATCTGGGGGCCTATTCCTACAAGTACATCGATCTCCAGCGCGACTTCTTCAAGTCCGATGTGTTCGCCTTCAGCACGATCAACGTCGGCTCGATGCGCACCAAGGGTATCGAACTTGAATACCAGTTCGCACCGCGCGACCTGCAGGGCTTCGAGATCCATGGCAGCCTCAACTACAACCTGAGCCGGTACGGGGATTCGCCTGGCGCTCCATGCTACCAGGGCCAGACCCAGCCGCAGGGTTGTAATCTGCTGGCCACTAATGTGTTTGTTGCCGGCAATCCCGTTCCGGTCGGCGTAACGATTGGCCAGCCGGCGCCCGGCGGCAACGCCAATCGCCAGAACCTGATTGGCCGCGCAACTGCCATGGCTCCCGAATGGACTGCCACGCTGGGCTTCAGTCTGGAAAAGGAACTGAGCGAGGGCACCAAGCTTGGGATTTCAGGCGATGCCCGCTTTAGTGACAGCTACCTGACTTCATCGTTCGGCAACCCCTTTACCGAGCAGCCTAGCTACGTGACGCTGGACGCCTCGATCCGCCTGAAGATGATGAACGAGCGATTGGAGTTGGCCTTGATCGGCAAGAATCTCAATGATGTGTATTACCGTACTGGCGGTGGCGATGTCCCAAGTACAGGGGCCGGCGCTGGCAACTTCAATGCCGCAACCGCCAGATTGGGCGACCAGTCCGGCCAGATAGCAATGGGGCGGACGGTCAAGATCCAGGCGACCTTCCGTTACTGAGCCTGCGGACAAGCGTGAGTGATCAGCTGGGTTAAACGGGGTGTTGCGATGTCACGATTGAAACTGCCAGGCGCCGTGTTGACCCTGGGCCTGCTGGCGGCTGCAGTTTCATCGTGCAGCAACTCAAGTCAGCTTGGCAGTGGCGAAGGGGGAGGCACTGTCGACGCCAGCCAGGTCGCCCTGGCTGACCATCCCGAGCGAGTCTATTGGGGGGACCTGCACCTCCACACGCTCTACTCGTTTGACAGCTACTCCTTCGGCAACAAATCACTGGCGCCCGATGATGCCTATCGCTTCGCGCAGGGCCTGCCCGTTGACGCTCATAACGGGGAAACCGCCAAACTCGCAAAGCCGCTCGATTTCCTGATGGTTGCGGATCACGGCGAATACCTTGGGGTCTTCGCCGGTCTCGGCAAGGGTGATCCCAGCCTCGTCAACTCGCCGCTCGGCAAGCGGTGGGGACCGCTCCAGGCCAAGGGCGATCTCAGAACTCTGATGGCCGATTTTATCGGCATGATTGACGGATCGCGCGAGCAGGTTGATCCGCCGAAAGCCTTCCGCAAGACGATCTGGTCAGAAATGGTTGAAGCAGCTGAGCGCAATTATCAGCCCGGCAAGTTCACGACCTTTGCTGGCTATGAATGGACGTCGATGGTCCAGGGTGGGAACCTGCATCGGGTCGTCGTGTTCAAGGACGGCAAGGACAAGACCCTGCAAACCCTGCCATTCTCGTCACTCGACAGCCTCGATCCGGTCGATCTCTGGAACTACCTTGCCGGCTATGAGCAACAGACCGGCGGTGAGGCAATTGCGATTGCCCACAACGGCAATCTTGCGAATGGCAACATGTTCGGCTTTTCCGAGTTCGATGGTCGGCCGCTTACCGCAGAGTATGTGAAATCCCGGGCAAGGTGGGAGCCGCTCTACGAGACCACGCAGGTCAAGGGCGATGGTGAGGCGCACCCATTGCTTTCGACCGATGATGAATTTGCCGATTTCGAAACATGGGATGCCACCAACATCGGCAGCGTCCCCAAGCCCACCGATCCGGACATGCTGCGAGAGGTGGTTCGCGGTGAATATGCCCGCGAAGGCCTGAAACAGGGTTTGGAAATCCAGAACCGTCTTGGCACCAACCCTTACAAGTTCGGCTTGATTGGCAGCACAGACTCGCACACTGGCCTCGCTACAGCGGACGACAATAACTTCTGGGGCAAGTTTCCGGATTCCGAACCTAGCGCCAAGCGCATGACTGCCAAGATGGGCGGCAACCTCTGGCAGAACTGGCGCTTGGCCAGTTCGGGCTACGTCGGGGTTTGGGCGCGGGCCAATACGCGCGAAGAGATATTCGCCGCCCTGAAGCGCAAGGAAGTCTACGCCACGACCGGCCCGCGGATGACCGTGCGGCTGTTTGCGGGTTGGGACTTCGCGGCCAGCGATCTCAAGGGAAGCGGCTGGGCTGCCGCAGCCTATGCCAAGGGTGTTCCGATGGGCGGCACCATGAAGGCGGCCAGACCAGGCCAGGCGCCGCGCCTGCTGGTTAGTGTCATGAAGGACCCTGACGGTGCCAATCTTGACCGGGTCCAGGTTATCAAAGGTTGGCGAGGCAGTGGTGGCAAGCTGCATGAGAAGGTTTACGATGTAGCCTTTGCCGGCAACCGCAAGCCCGATCCCAAGACCGGCAAGCTCCCGCCGATCGGCTCAACCGTGAACCTGCAGGATGCGACCTTCACCAACGCGATTGGCGCACCGGTCCTCAGCGTCGCCTGGACCGACCCCGACTTCGATGCCAGCGCTTCCGCATTCTACTACGTCCGCGCGCTCGAGATCCCGACCCCGCGCTGGACCCTGTACGATGCGGTCCGGTACAAGGTGGCCCCGCCCAAAGGCGTGCCGCTGGTTACCCAGGAACGGATATACAGCTCCCCGATCTGGTATGAGCCTAAGGGCTGAGCTTATGCTGGTACGCTGCCAAGGATGAACCGAGGGCGGCTTGGGCAGGTTCTTGCTCTAAAAGCAGACATTCCGGATTGTCCAACTTAGCTGCCGGCGGCTCCCGCTGACAAAGCAGTAGTTCGAGTGCTTCAATCCGTTCCCCGATAGCGGACAGACGTTCAGGCGACTGGTCAACCGGCTGCTTTACCGCGGCGGACCAAGCCATTGGTGAAGATCCCGCATTGCGTGTCGGCGATCTGGGCAGCGCTCATCGGATAATCGTCTGGCAGCCATTTGTGCAGCCAAAGAAAGGCCCCAGCCGAAACATGCGCAACAGTGCGCGCGTCACAAGGGCGACAGCTGCCATCTGCCATGCCTTCATCCACCATCGCCGCGCAGCGATCCCAGATCTCGCGGGACTGCTGGATGAAGCGCAGGCGGTGGGCTTCGGGTACCGAATAGATGCCGGGCTGGAGCACCAATGGCGGCGATGTTCCGCCCTGGGCTTGTGAGTTGAGGTGCAGGACGGTCATCGACCGTTCGAACCCCGATCCGCCATGCTCGCGGGCAACATCGACGAACAGCGAATAGAGTTCAAAGGCCCGTTCATAGCAGCGAGTGATCAGGTCCATCTTGTCGTCGAAGTAGTGATAAACTGCGCCCTTGGTTGCACCGACGCTGGCGCTGATATCGTCAAGCGATGCCCCATCAATGCCGCGCCGGTTGAACATGCGCGCTGCGGCATCAACCAGCTGCGCCATCTTTTCCTGGGTCGCCTGCACCCGGTCGAAGGCGTTAAACGGCCGTGCCGTCAGGCTGGCGACTTCAAGCCGACATGTGAAGTCCTTGCCCTGCGTGGAGGCGAGGCCGTGGAAGAAAAGGTCAATGATCGCTTCAGTCACCCGCTTGCGAAGCGGCTTGCCATCGTTCTGACCCAGCCAGTTCACTGAAAGCTGTGTCCAGTTGATCATGCCAAGCAGCATCTGGGCGGCGATCTCGGTATGGACCGGTTTGAACAGGCTTTGCTGGACTCCGTCTTCGATCAGGTTCTGCACCGTTTCGACATTGCGACGGCTAAGCTCGAAAATGGTGCTGCGCTGCGGCTCCGGAAGGAAATCCGGATCGTATAACGCGGCCAGGACCGGCTGTTCGAATCCGAGCATCCGCTCGACGTAGATCCTGATGCGCTCGATCGCATCCCCACCGTCTTCATAAGCGATCGCCAGGTTCTCGGTCGTTGCCTCGCAGGTGCGCAGATAACACTGGAAGGCAATGTCAGCGCGGTCTGTGACGTAGTAATAGAGGGCATTGCGCGAGAGTCCGGCCTGCTCTGCGATCTCGCTCAAGTTAATGGCACCGGCCCCGCGCTCGTTCATT